>JAOTVC010000190.1 GCA_029863585.1 Alphaproteobacteria bacterium
TCCGACTTCAGGCAACGTTACATGCACGGTGGCCTGCACCGCTGGCAAGGAAGTGCTCGGCGGCGGCGTAAGCAACGGGACCGCGGCGTGGGTCCTGGTGCAGAGCTATCCTGCGACCGACTCGAGCTGGTCAACTTCACTCACCAGATCCACTGGCCCGTCGTTGCCCACTTTCACGGCCTATGCCATTTGCGCGAACACCGACTAGCGCCATGAAACCCAGGAGACCAGTCATGAAAAGCGTAATATTCCTCTGCGGGGCCGCCGCGCTGCTGTTTGCCGGTCCGGCCCTGGCCAATCACTGCGATGACGACATCGCCGATGTCGAATGGGCCCTCGGCGGCCCGACGACCGCCGGGCCGAATCAGGTGGAGGCCGCCGAAGCCTTGCTGGACGACGGGGCCGTCGCCTGCCGGCACGAGGAGGATGAACTGGCGTCCGCGGACCCGGACTCCCCTCTTCTCGACCCGGACTTCGTGACCCTCGGCAGGTCCATGCTGATCAATGCCAAGGACCTGCTCGACGGCAAGTGAGCGTCGTCGCCGCAGGGGGAAGATCCAGCAGGGGCGGGGCGCGCAAAGCGCCCCGCCCCTCTTGCTTTGCCACCGGGCAGCGGTCCGGTCCGACCAAGCCGGAAGATGCGCGTTACCGCCCGCGCCCAACGGGGACCCGGGTCGAGGCGCGACCGGTTCGCCGATCCTTAAATGGTTGCAAGGCACTGGGAAGGGTCAGATCAAATCGCCTGTCCCTAAGCCTCGCTCCGACCGGGATCGCGGTTACTGCTGCCCGCGCTGGGCCATCTCGGACGGGCTTCGCGCGCGAATCTGGTCATGAAGGAATGCCGGCGGCCACGCTTGGTCCGCCTGTAGGTCTCAGCGGCGGCTTTGTTTTCCGCTTCCGACTCTCTGCGCTGCGTCATCGGAATCCGCTGGATCGGCCGGGCCGTCACCCGCCTCGCGCAGGCGCCGCGCCAGGTTCTCGGCTCCGAATTTGATTCGCTCGAACGCGGCGCCGACCTCGAAGCCCTTGCCGCGGTCCCGTCCCTGCCGGACGCGGACCACCCGTCCCGTGCAAGCGACCCAAAGCGGCCGATCCGGCCGCAGGCGCCGCTCGAACAGCATCGTGAACTCGAACCTCGCTCCGACGGCGAGCGGCGTGGCGGTCTCGAAGTTCAGGCCCGAGACGCTGATATCATGGGTCATGCCGGTGCCGCCGCCAAGTTCGACCGGCACCGCGATGGCGTAGCGGGCCGATGCCCGCCGGTCCTCGCCATCCCAGGTGCCTGTCTCGCTCATGGGCCCTAGGCTAGGAAACGCGCGCGGGCCTGACCATTTGTCTGGCGATAGAGGCGGGCTATGTCTTTCGATAGACGCGGCCGGGGATGCCGGCCGCGGGCGCCCACGCCGTCGCGGCGTCCGTAGCGGAAGGGGGAAAGAGGGGAACGAGGCCGCGGCGCGCAGGCGCCGGGCCGTTAATTGCCATATGAACTCAAGGGTTTATGATCAGGATTTTCCTTGACTTTCGGCACATGTTCTCTATATGTACCGCCATGGCACAGAAAACCGACAAAAAGCCTGCAATGAACACCGAGGTCAAGGAACGGCGCTGCCTCATGTGCGGCGAGCGCTTCGAAAGCTCCTGGTCTGGCGACCGCATCTGCAAGCGGTGCCGGCAAACCGCCGCCTGGCGCCAAGGCTAAGCTTCTCCGCGGGGTTCCGGCGCCTCCCCGGGGCGTTGGGTCTCGAATTCTTGACGCAGATCATGGCGTTACGCCGCCTCCCGGCGCACTGCTGCGCCGGGACGTTGGCGCGTGTCCGTGTGGCGCCAAGGATGATGGAGAGCAGCATGACGAGAAGGCATGGGATGACCGTCGGCGCCTTGATCGCCGCGGCGGTCTTCGTCGCGTCGGTGCCGGCGGCCTTGGGTCACGGCAACCAGGAGAACTGGGGCACGAACTTCGGACGGGGCTACGGCATGGCCCAGCCGGGTCATATGCACCATGGACCGGGGGGATACCCGGGTCATGGCGGATACGGCCACATGGGGTGCTCCATGGGGCCCGGCATGATGCATCAAGGACACATGGGCTACGGCGGGCATCATCACGGCATGATGGGACCCGGCCCCATGGGCCACTGCCCTATGGGCTGTGGGCCGATGGCCCCCAGCCACATGGGTCCAGGCCAAATGGGCCCCGGCCCTATGGGTCCTGGTATGATGGCCCCCGGCCCTAAGGGGCCCGGCATGATGGGCGGGGGGCCCCTTGGCCTGGGTCCGGGTTGGATCTATGGCCGGCCCCCTCTGCCTGAGCCCGATGTCGACAGCGTGCGCGAGATACTGGAAGAGGACCTCGCCTGGCACGGCAATCCGCGGCTCAAGCTCGGCGAGGTCACGGAACAGGACGACGACACCATCGTCGCCGAGATCGTCACCCAGGACGGTTCGCTGGTGCAGCGCTTCGAGATCGACCGCCGCACGGGACTCTGGCGCCAAAGCGAATAGAGGCTCCTGACGGGGCTGCCGGGCGGATCAAGCCTCCGCCGCCGGCTGCTTCGGCAGGCTCACGCCGATCAGGCAGTCCCGCGTGACTAGGCCGGCGAGCTGTTCCTCGCTCCAGCCCGCGGTGCCCGCCGGGCGCCGCGGCAGCACCATGTAGCGCATGTCGGCGGTGGAATCATGCACCCGCAGCTCCCAGTCGTCGGCGATCTCGGTGCCGAATTCGCGCAGCACGGCGCGCGGCTCGCGCACCACGCGCGAGCGGTAGGCGCGCGCCTTGTACCAGTCGGGCGGCAGGCCGAGCAGGGCGCGCGGGTAGCAGGAGCAGAGCGTGCAGACGATGACGTTGTGCAGCTTCTCCCGGTCCTCGACCACGACCAGACGGGTCGGACCCATGGAGATGCCGAGCTCCTCGCAGGCGGCCGAGCCGTCGGCCAGCAGGCGCGCCTTGTAGTCCGGATCGACCCAGGCCCGCGCCGCGACCTTGGCGCCCTGGGCCGGGCTGCGCGCGTCCATGTCCTCGATCGCGGCGCGCACCTCGTCGGCGCTGACGACGCCCTTTTCGATCAAGAGCTCGCGCACCGCCGTCTCCATGGCCTGGTAATAGGTCAAGGGCCCGTCCTTGTCCGGCGGCGGGCCGTGGTCGTGCCCGTGGTCGTGCCCGTGGTCGTGGCTATGGGTGTCGCTCATGTCCCGGGCTCCAGCCAGTGCTCGAAAATCTCCACCTCGACGCTGTCGCCCTCCCGTCCGGCGTAATCCGGCCAGAGCGTGCGCTGGTCGAAGCGCACCCGGTAGAGCGGCCGGGTGGGCAGGCCGTCGCGGCCGAAGGCGAGCTCCTCCGGGTTCGCGAAGGCGCCGCAGATGCGCTCGATGACGCCGTTCTTGCCGCGCACGTAGTAGGGCGTGCGGAGGTGGCCGGGCGGATGGGCCCAGCGCACGCGAACCGCGTCGCCGGGAGCGAAGCGGGCGCTCATCGGTTTTCCTCCGCGGCGCGGGCCTCGACCTCGGCCATCTTGCGGCCCAGCTCGTCGCTGGTGATCACGCCCTTGCCGAGCAGGACGCCGGTGATCGAGGCGATCCAGCGCTCGTAATAGCTCATCTCGTCGTAGGCCTTGGTGCCCAGGCTTTCGATGCCGTGGCGCAGCTCGTCGGTCCTGACCAGCTTCCGCTTCTTGTCCCCCAGCAGCACCAGCAGGGCGTCGACGCGCTTTTCCCAGAGCGCGTAGTCGTGCTCGCTCGGCTCCACTGCGCCTGCCGGCAGGCCGCCCAAGTCATGATGGCGGTGTCCCGGATCGCTCATAACGGCTCTCCCTTCCCTCGGCCAGCAGCTTGCCGCAAGCCGAAACGCAAGACAAGCGGCCCCTAGACCAGGCCGGCGGCGTCGTGGCGCAGCTCGATCAGGGTCGGTCCCGCGGCCTCGAGGGCGCCGCTCAGCGCCGCGCCGAGCTGGTCAAGGGTCTCGGGCTTCGCCGCGCCGCAGCCGAAGGCCGCGGCCAAGGCTTGGAAGTCCGGGTTGCGGGGCCGTACACCGATCTCGGGAATGCCTCTGGCGGTCATGCCCTCGAGGATCTGGCCGTAAGCCTCGTTGTTCCACAATAGGATGGGGATCGGCAGGCCGAGCTCGACCGCCGTGGCCAGCTCCTGCAGGGTGAACATGAAGCCGCCATCGCCGGCCAAGGCCACCGCGGCGCGCGCGGGTGCCGCCAGCTTGGCGCCGATCGCCGCCGGCAGGGCGTAACCCAGGGTGCCGAAGCCGACGGGATGGAACCAGGTGCCGGGGCGTTCGGCCGGATAGAAGCGGTTGCCGAAGTAGGCGATCTGGGTCATGTCGGTGAAGACCATGGCGTCGTCCGGCAGGCTTTCGGAGACCCGATCGAGGATCCGCTTGAAGGTCGTTTCCCTCGGCGACAGATCCGCCAGCATCCTGCGACGCAGCTCCGCCACCCGCTCGGCCGTGCCCTCGACCGCTGCTGCAGCGCCGCCGGACACCAGCTTGGCGAGCAAGCCGCGGGCTGTGGCGGCGGCGTCGCCCAATATGGCGAGGCTCGCCTTGTGCTGGTCGTTCATCTTGCCCGGGTCGATATCGACGCGGATCAGCTTGCCGGGCAACTCCAGGTCGTCGCGCCAGAGGTCGGTCTCCGCCAGCTCGGTGCCGATTGCCAGGATGACATCGGCCTTGGCCAGATAGTCCTGGATGGGCGCCTCGGAGAGGGTGGAGCCCAGACTGAGCGGATCGGAGTCGGGCAGGATGCCCTTGCCAGCCGTCGTGGTCGCCACGGCGGCGCCCAGCAGCGTGGCGAGGCCGGCGAGGGCCTCGCCGGCTTCGGTCGCCCCGCCGCCCGCGATGATGACCGGCTGCTTGGCCCCGGCCAGGAGCGCCGCGGCCTGGTCCAGGCTCGCGGCTGGGGGGGCGGGGCGCGCGGCGGCGACCGCGGCGCGCCAGGCTTCGCTCACCTCCAGGGGAAAGACATCGATCGGAACCTCGATATGGACCGGCCTGGGCCGGCCGCTCCGGAACACGTCGAAGGCCCGGGCCAGCAGGTCCGGCACCTCGGCGGGCGAAAGGGCGGTGGCGCTGAACGCGGTCAGCGGCGCGGTCGAGGCCCGCTGATCGGTGATCTCGTGCAGCCGGCCCCAGCCTTTGCCCAGGTCGCGCCGCGCGTTGACGCTGGAGATCACCAGCATCGGCACGGAGTCGGAATAGGCCTGGCCCATGGCGGTGGCGGCGTTGGTCACGCCCGGCCCGGTGATCAGGAAACAGACCCCCGGCTTGCCCGCAGCGCGGGCGTAGCCGTCGGCCATGAAGCCGGCGCCCTGTTCGTGGCGCGGCTGAACGTGGCGCACGGCATTGCCGGCGAGGCCCCGGTAGAGCTCCAGGGTGTGGACCCCCGGGATGCCGAATACCGTGTCCACCCCATAGTCCTGCAAAAGGCGCACCAGTGCCTCGCCGCAGGTCGATCCGCTCGCCATCCGCGCTCCTCCCGATCCGCTGTCGCGCCCCGACCTTAAACGCTCCCGACGGACCGCCGCGACAAAAACCGTCACTTTATGATTGCGTTACGTCCTCAACCCTGGCCGTGGCGCGCCACCTGACCCAGGCCGGGCCAGGCGGGGCGGGTCGCGATGTCCTTGCCGCTGCAGCCGCTGCAGCGCAGCCGGGTGCCCACTTCGGGCACGGCAAAGTCGGGGCCCAGCTCGGCGATCAGCCGGGCGGTCTCGACCACCGCGTTGTGGCCGCAGCGGTTGCACCAGCAGAAGACCTCGATGCCGTCCTGCGCCAGCTCGCCCAGGCAGGTGGCGCGGCGGCGCCTGTCCTCGGTTTGAAGCAACTGCTGTTTGATCCGCGCCATGGCCCGGGCCGTCTCTTGAAACGTTTTCCTTCGGATAAGAACATAACATGAACATATGGCCTGAGCAAGGCATCCGTATGCGCGCTCCAGAATCCGACCCTGTTCTGCCCGGATCTGTGCTATAATTATTAATTAGTCGGGGGAGAGGGACTGCCTTCCGCAGGAGGGCGGTGCAACCTGGAATGGCGGGGACTTGGCTTTCGCGGCCTTGCGCCATCGTTTCAGGCTTGTCGAAGGAGGCTGGGATGTACAGGTCGGTGACCGAAAGCGATCAGGCGCAGAGTCAGGGCAAGCGCACTTTGCGCCTGGCGGAAGGCATCGGGATCGGGGTGGTCCTCGTCTTGATCCTCGCCTTGACCTTCGTTTAATCGCGCGGGTCGGATTGGCAAAGACGGCCGGCGCGTCGAGATCCGGGACAGGCCTTCAGGAAACCACCTTGAGCGGCGGGCTGAAGATGCTCAGCGCCTCGTGCAGACAGCGGCTGCGCGCGAGCTTTTCCTGGCCCCGGCAGACCAGATATTCGCATTCGCGGCCAGGGGAGCCCAAGGGGGAGCCCATGGAGGCGCCCATGCGCTTGGCGATGGTATAGAGTGGACGTTCGTGGCTGTGCCGGTAGACCGAGAAGAGGGCCATCCCGGCCTGCTGGTCGATGGCGTAGTCGCGCCATTCGCCGCTCATGACGCGGCGGCTGTAAAGCGATAGCAGGAGATTGAGTTCGCTGCGGTCGAAAAAGGTCGCCCGGGTTGACGCTTTGTGGGGACGCTCGAAGTCCCTGAAACGGTGAACCTTGCCCATTGGCGCGCGCGGATGCTCCCGACAAATGTCACGCTTGCATCAGTTTCCCCGAAATCCGCGGCGCCGTCCAGCACCGTGACGCAGCACGGCTCCGCAGCGCAACGGCCGTCCCAGTGGCAGATCCCAGTGGCAGATCCCGGTGGCAGGTTCCGGTGGCAGGTCCCGGTGGCAGGTCCCGGTGGCAGGTTCCGGTGGCAGGTTCCGGTGGCAGGTTCCGGTGGCAGATTCCTGGGGCGTTGGCCATTGACCCCAAGGGTACACTTTGCGAGTAAAATATGGGTCAGGCCCGGGTCCAGGCGGGACGGTGCCCCGGAGGGCAGCCCTGGGCGATTTTTGGGCATTTTCTAGGAGGAGAGGATATGGCCGCAACGCCGCCAATCTGTGACTTCGGCCGGAAGGCGCCCGACTTTACGCTCGAAGGGACCGACGGCCGGACGTACAGCCTCGCCGAGG
>JAOTVC010000191.1 GCA_029863585.1 Alphaproteobacteria bacterium
CCGATATGAACGTCACGGCCGATCACCGCTCCCGGTCGAAGGCGCGCGAACGGTCCGATGATGGCACCGCTGGAAATATCCGCCCCCTCGATATGGCAATAGGGCCGGATCTCGACGTCGTCGGCGACTGTCACGCCCGGCCCGAACCACACGTGGGGACCGAGCACCACATCGCAGCCCAACCGCGTATCGAAACTGAAATACACCGTCGCCGGATCGATCAGGGTCGCCCCCGCCGCCATGGCCGCATGGCGGAGACGGGCCTGCATGGCCGCCTCGGCGCCGGCCAGATCGGCCCTGGTGTTGACCCCGATCAGATCGGCCGCGTCCGCCTCCGTGACAAGGCAGGCAATGCCGTCCGCCCTGGCCAGCGCGACGACATCGGTGAGATAGAGCTCCCCCTTGGCGTTATCCGGAGTCAACCGCCCGATGAGGCCGCCCAGCAGATCACCGCTGGACGCCGCCATGAGGCCGGAATTGCAGAGCGTTATCGCCTTTTCTTCCTCGGTGGCGTCCGCCGCCTCGACGATGCTTGCAAGCCCCCCCTCGCCGTCCAAAACCAGACGGCCATAGGCATGTTCGCCCTCAAGATGGAAACCGACGACGGCGATGCCATCACCTTCTGCCGGCAGGGCGTCCAGCGCGCGCGCCAGAACTTCCCCGGTGACCAGCGGCATATCGCCATAGGCGATCGCAACCGGCCCATCGAAGGGCCCAAGGGCGGTCAAGGCCTGGCCGACGGCATCCCCGGTGCCACGGGGCATGGGCTGGATGCAGGTTTCGGCGGGGGCGACGGCGGCACGGACCGCATCCTGTGTCGGCGCGGTGACGACCATCACCCGGGCCGGCGCAAGGTCCGCGGCCGCGGCGATCACATGGCCGATCATGGCGCGGCCACAGACTGCATTGAGCACCTTCGGCCGGTCCGATTTCATGCGGGTGCCGTCACCCGCAGCGAGTATGATAAGTATTGGTGCTTGTTTCACGATCTATCCGGATCAGGCACCGGGCCAATTTGCGTTACTCTGGCCGGCCGGGGGCAATTGCCTCGGTCGTGGCGCTCATAACTTGCCACGAACAGGGGCCCCGCCCAAATCAATAATTATTTCCATCGTTTACAATGCAATTTAGATTTTCCGCAATACTGCTCGACCTCGACGGAACCCTAGTGGACAGCGCGCCGGAACTCGCCGCCGCGGTCAACGGCACCTTGGAATCCCTGGGGCGCCGGACCCTTTCGGTCGAAGAGGTCCGCGGCATGATCGGCAATGGTCTGCCGGCGCTGACTCTGGCCGCGCTCGCGGCCACCGGGGGGGCGCCAGACGCGGAAGCCACGGAAGACATCATCTGCCGGGTACGGACCCTTTACGATCGACAGCCCCCGCCCCGGGTCTTTGATGGTGTCAGGGAAACGTTGACGGATTGGCACCAATCGGGGATTTCCCTGATCGTCTGCACCAACAAGCCGGAGGGATCGGCCCGCCGGTTGATGGCGGAACTCGGGCTTGATCGCCTCATCGCCGACCTCGCCGGCGGCGACAGCTATCCGGTCCGCAAGCCCCATCCCGGACACCTGTTGCGGCCCTTGGAACGGCTTGGACTTGACCCGAAGCTCGCGGTCATGGTCGGCGACAGCCATATCGACGCGGACGCCGCGCGGGATGCCGGGATTCCCTTCATCGCCGTCAGCTACGGCTACGCCGGGCAGCGACGAGGTGAGATGGAGGCGGTTTCCACCGTCGACCGATTCGCCGACGTGACCGGCGCCATCGCTCAACTGGCCGAGAGGCGGGGCCTTGCCTTCCCGTCGCCGCCACCGGAGGTATAGCGCCAGATCGTCGCCGGCGGGATGTTGAACGCGGCGAATCCGGTCCGCTCGGATTTCAGTTCCGGCACGGCGTTGCGCAAGGGGCTGAACGGCGAATAGGTAAACTGAATCAAACGCCCCCCGGGGGCCAAAACGCGGAACACCGCGTCGGCGATCCGGCGGCGGATTTTCATGGGAATGCTGAGGAGCGGCAGGCTCGAAACCACTGCGGAAACCCTCCCCCGAAACCTGGGCGGAAGGATTTCATCGAGTTCGGCGGCATCGCCCTGCAGCACCAACGCGCGGGGAAATTTCCCCACCAGAAACGCATGCATCTCCGGGTCCAACTCCACCAGGATCAGGCGGTCCTCGGGAATTCCGGCCTTGATCAGCGCCTGGGTCACCGTTCCCGTTCCCGGCCCCAATTCGACCACCACTTCACCCTCGCGAAGCACGGCCTCCCGCGCCATTCGACGGGCCAGGCCCGGGGAACTGGGCGCCACCGCACCGATGCCCTTGGGGTCGGAGATCCAGCGCCGCCAAAACAGCCCCAGCGATGCACCAAGGCGGCTGTTTTCGGTCGTATTTCGGGATGGCACCATGGACATGAAATTTCTCTTGCGTATTACGGCCCCGGGGCGCCGCAGCCGTTATCTCTTCGTTTGGGAGGCCGGAACCAACAAGGGACGATTGCCGTATTCGGCCTTGCTCAAATAGATGATCATATACCCCATGTTGAAGTCGGCCTGAAACTGGATAGGCACCAACGGCAGGCTTCGCTCCAGCCGGCCAAGCCACACCTGGGGCGGTTCCAGTCGCGCTTCGTCCCAGAATCGCAACGCCACCCGGTTAAGGCGGAATCCCGAAATCCGCTTCATGGCGAAAGAGCAGCGGATCGCCCTGCCCGAAAAGATCGAGTAGCCCGGTTTGGAGAGATGCTCCTCGCCCATACTCGTGAAGGTCAGATCGTAACGCCGGTTTCCGTCGAAGACGGGGAACTTGCCGCCGCAGGCCGCGCCCTTGGCCGCGGCACTGGCCACCGCCATCGAGACGCTGATGGGATCCAACGTGCCGGTGGGGATCGATTCGGGAAGCTTGCGACTCTTGCGTTTGTCGGGGGAATCCTTGGGACTGCGAATGATCGAATAGGCACCATCCTCGCTGAAGGTCAGGCGCAACTTGCGATCCTTGCCCTTGCGTTTGGTGGCGACATCGTAGGTCACCGATTCTATGCCCTGGCCGTTGACCACGCCCTTGGCGCTGGCCTGCACGGCCCAACGCCACATCATGCGGGCAAACCCTTTGGTTTCGCCGCCACCGAAGATTTCGTAATGGTTGCCGTCCATCCGCAGGTTGACGTCGAGATAGAAGATATTGAGCCCACCGAGATAGACATCGTAGCCGAGCTTCAAGGTCCGATCCTTGGCACCAGCCGGCACCCCCGATAGGATGAGCAGCGCGAGCCCGAAGACAGCGCGGGAAACCTTTGATCCCAAAATATTCATCGTGTCCATCCCTAATCAGCCAATAAGGCCAAAGCAAGGCTGTCACAAGGTATCAAATCCCGGCTTTCCAACCAAGGTCAGATCGATTGCGCCGCCGCGAACCGGCGGCGCGGCGGCACTTGCGGTCTCTCTGCCTTGACAGGTTCCCGGCCCCCGCCCTATATGGGCGGCAATCGGCACGGATGGGCGCTTAGCTCAGCGGGAGAGCACCGTCTTCACACGGCGGGGGTCGCTGGTTCAATCCCAGCAGCGCCCACCATTCCGGCGATCCGAACAGCCACCGAGTTGCGCCGCGCGGGCGGGCCGGCATCTTGTCGCGCCGGCGATCTTTGCAGTCATGAAGTTCGATTTCGCGCCATCGACGATGGCGGCACAGGTCATCCCCTGATCGGGGAAGTCCTCAATCCCCGCCGCCCGCGGCCGCCAGCTTGGGTTCGCTGAACGCCTGACCCGCAAGGCGGGCCCCGGGGAAGCGGATGGTCACGGTGGTCCCGACCCCGACTTCGCTCTGAAGATCAAGGCACCCACCATGGAGTTCAACCAGGCTTTTCGCGAGCGGCAAGCCGAGGCCCGTCCCTTCGTACTTGCGGGTCATCGGGCTATCGACCTGGCCAAACCGGGCCAGTGCCTTTGGAATATCCTGGGCGGCGATCCCGATACCGCTGTCGGCGATCTGAATGACATATCCGCTATCGGCGCGTGCCCATGCCTTGATCGTCACCTTGCCGCCGGGTTTGGTAAATTTGATCGCATTGCCAAGAAGATTGGTCAGGACCTGTCTGATCTTGCCCTCATCGGCGTAGAGGGCGGGCGCCTCCGGGTCGATTTCGCAGGTCACCGTGATCCCCTGTTCGGCGATACGCGTCCGCAACATGCGAATTGTCGCCTCTATGGCGCCCTTCAGGTTGATGTTCCCCTCGAACAATTCTTCCCTGCCCGATTCGATCTTCGAAAGGTCCAAAAGACTGTTGATCAGCGCCAAGAGGTGTTGACCAGACTGGTTGATGTCGCCGGCATACTCGACGTATTGCGCGCTGCCCAGGGGACCCAGCTTTTCGCTGTGCAGGATTTCCGAAAATCCGATGATCCCGACCAAGGGGGTGCGAAGCTCGTGGCTGATCGTCGCGAGCAGTTCCGACTTCGACTGATTGGCCTTTTCGGCGGCATCGCGGGCCGTACGGAGTTCTTTGGTGCGCTCCTCGATCTTGCTTTCGAGACCATCATAGGCGCGCTCCAACTCCTCCTTGGCTCGCAGTGTCTCTTCCTGGGCCCGCTTGCGCCGCTCCGCATCGGCAATCAGCAACTCCTTTTGCAGATCCAGGACATCGCGAACGCTGATCAACCCCAATATCCGGCCGTCGCAGAGGACCGGAACATGGCGGATCGTGTGGGCGCTCATCAAGGCAAGCACGCCTTCGATGCTCATCTCGGGCGAGCACGAAACGACCGTCTTGATCATCAGTTCCCCGGCGCGCATGCCGAAGGCCTTGTCGCCATGCTTGCTGACCGCCTTGATGACGTCGCGTTCGCTGAGGATTCCCGCAAGCGTGCCATCCGGTGCGGTCAGCATCACCGTGCCGATATACTGGTTGGAAAGAAGCTCGATGACCTGGGACATCGCCGCCTCCGCCGGAAGGGCGATGATCCTGCCATCTTTGCGTTCTAGAACTTGCTGGACCGACATCTCGGCAACCACGCTTATATAAGTCACTGATTTACCACGCATTAATGAAAATCAGGCCCCGCGTGAAACGACAGGTTTGACACTTGATCGAGACCGATATTTACCAACAATGATTGAGATAGAATTAAGGCCCCGGGCGTCTTGCGCCGGCCATTGGCCCTTTATGGGTGTGGGATCCCGCCCGCCAGGCATCCCAAGAGGTCGTCGGCAAGGCGGGTCAAAAGGGCAACGTAGAGGCCGGATCCCGGTTCCAGCGCGCTGCCCAGGGGATCAAGCACGCCGATCCGGGCGCCGCTGCCCTCGACCACAGTGGCGGCGATCCGGGGAGAGAACTGCGGTTCCGCGAAGACGCAAGCCGCACCCGTTTCCTTGAGGCGCGCGCGAATTTCCTGAATACGCCTGATCCCGGGCCGCCGGTCGGCGGCGACGACGATGCTGCCGACCGCTTGCAGGCCGTATCGCGCCTCGAAATATTGGTAGGCATCGTGAAAAACGACGTAAGGGGTCCGCCGGACCGGCCCCAGCCGCGCCGCCAGGGTTGCATCGAGGGACCCCAACCGCGCCCCGGCACGCCGGGCGTTGTCCCGGTAACGCCGGGCATTCGCGGGATCCAGGCGCCCAAGAGCGCCGGCGATCGCCTGAACCATGGCAACCCCGTTCATCGGATCGAGCCAGATATGGGGATCGACTTGAGCCGCGCCGCCATGATGATCGTCGCCGTGATCGCCATGATTCCTTTGTTCCGAGGCGTGAGCATCAGGCGCCGAATGACCGGGCCACGCCCCCCCACGCCGCGCCGGATGGAGAACGAGGCCCGGCGCCTTCATCAGGGCCAGAATCTCGCCGCGCTCCACCAGCGAAGACAGCGGTTTTTCGAGAAAACGTTCGAGCGCCGGCCCGACCCAGATCACCAGCCGCGCGTGGGCCAGCGCCTGCGCATCGGAGGGACGCAACGCATAGCCATGGGGCGAGGCCCCCCGGGGGACCAGAAGACGCGGCGTTGCCACCCCTTCCATCACCATGGCCGCCAACGAATGGATCGGCGCGATACTGGCGACGACGCCAGGGCCCGCATCCGGCCCGCCGTCCCGGGCCGCCGCCCCCCGTCCCGCCATGCAGAGGACCGCGACGGCAAGGCCCAGCACGGCGCCAACGGCGGCCAATCGTTTCATGGCGTGATTCCCGACCATCACCGTACGCAAAACCCCACCTCAAATTGTTACATTATAACGATATTGAACCTGGGCAACATCAAGGATGCCCGCATCCCATTCCGGGCCGGGCCGGGCCGTCGGAGGTTCATACGACACTCAGGATTTTTGCTTGCCGGTCCAGTTGGGTGCCGCGCCCGACTGCTTGAGGGTCTTGCCCTCTTTCACCAATTCCTTGATGGCCCCGGCCACGGGCATGGTGATGTTGGCCTTGTCGGCCATTTGCGAGACGATCTGCATATCCTTGAGCGCCCAGGTGAACGTGATCATGTCCCAATCCTCGAGCGCCGCCGACTGGCCCGAACTCATGAGCAGCGCCTCGCGCAGCTTGGGGAGATCGATGCCGGTGCTCTCGGACAGGCGGCCCGCCTCCATCAGGGCGATGCCATTGACCCAAAGCAGCATGTTGTTCATCGTCTTGGCCACCTGGCCGTGGCCGACGGATCCGACATGGACGATATCAGAGGAAAAGGTCGAATAGATGGGCCTGGCCCGCGCCACCACCTCGTCGCTGGCCCCGAACAGGGCGAGAAGCGTGCCTTCGTCGGCCGCCCAGCCGCCACGGCATATCGGCGCGTCGAGAACGCCTATTTGTTTCTTCGCCGCTTCCTTCTCGATCCGCTGAACGGTTTCCGGCGCGACGGTGGAAGACACGGCGATTACGCCGCCCGGCCCCATGGTCTCCAGCAGGCCATTCTCGCCAAGGGTCACGGCCAGGGCCTCGTTGTCGAAACCGACCGCGATGATGACGAAGTCGCTGACCTTGCCGAGCGCCGCGGGACCGTCGGCCGACTTAGCGCCTGCATCGGTCGCCCGCTTGATGGTGTCGGCGTTGATATCGGTCACGGTGAC
>JAOTVC010000048.1 GCA_029863585.1 Alphaproteobacteria bacterium
CCCGGCGCCGGCCCCGATCCTTGACAGACAAGGCTTTGCGGCCTATATCGCCTGACCTTCGGCCTGTGCCGCGAGACCCTTTTGGCGGGGTAGCTCAGTTGGTTAGAGCAGCGGAATCATAATCCGCGTGTCGGGGGTTCAAGTCCCTCCCCCGCTACCAGTTAAATCAAGGATTTAGGCCCCCTCGGGGGCCTATTTCCGTCTGTGGCACCGGCGGCGGGGAATAGCCGCCCGGGCCAAGCGGGTGAGGACATTTTTCGGCACGCGCCCCGTTAGATGACGGCTTTTGGCCAAGGCGATCAAAATAGGCCTTCAACAGCCTCGGCTAGCAACGGGCATGAGGTCAAATTATCGGAATGCCGCCCCGGACGCCCAAATCCATTACGCGGCGGCCGGTCCTAATCGCCGCGCCGCTGGGCGCCGGCCTTCGCGACAAACTGCTCCAAAACCTCATAGGGCTGCGCGCCAACCACGCCTTGCCCCTGACTTACAAAGGTTGGAACGCCGGTAATCCCATAGCTGCGGGATTTCTTCCAGTCGGCGTCGACGGCTTCCCTGAACCGGCGCTCGGCAAGCACGGCACGGGCTTCGCCCTCGTCGAGCCCGACTGATTTCACGATATCGAGGATCACCTCAACGTCCCCAATGTTGCGGCAGTCCCCAAAATAGGCTTCGAAAAACCTGTCGTGGATGGCCTCGCCACCCGCCTGGGTTTCAGCCCACTTCCCGATTTCCTGGGCAAGGCGGCTGTTATAGGTGTGGGTGCGTTCCCCATAAGGAAGGCCCTCCGCATCCATCAGGCCTTTCATCCGTGCATTTCTGGTTTTGAAATCCTCCCGCCGCCGCCCTTCGGGGGGCGTATCGGGATGCAGCGGGAAATGGACCCTGTGAACGGCGATGTCGTAGTTGTGTTGCAGCTTCTTCACCCGGCTATCGCCGAGATAGCACCAGGGGCACACGTAATCGGTGAAAACTTCCAAAGTGATTGGCTTGGGCATCGCTGCCTCTCATTCTCGCCGGCAAATATTTGAACCTCGGTCGCATCGCCAAGAGACTAGCATTTCGATCGATCGGCTAACCCGGGAAAAAACGACGGCAACATCGGGGAAGACCGCCGTTCATCCAATGTCTGCCACTGACCCGAAGAGGGCGCTGGGAGTACGGGACTCGCGGCACCGACGATTGCGCCCCGAACCGACCCTTGCAGGCCCGCTCTATCGCGCCGAAGAGCGGGCCTTTCCCCCGCTGGGGCGTCGAACGGAGCCTAAAGCGACCAGCCGATCTTGCGGTCGAGGGAATAGGGGCCGCCGCCGCGGAGCGATACCGCGAAAAGGATCAGCCCCCACATCAGGACATATTCGTAGCCGTCGGTGCGCCACCCGAAATGGTCGGCGTAGCGGACGAAGGTGAGGTAGCCCATCTCGATCGCCGCGGCGGGCGCAAAGAACCGGGTGAACAGGCCGAGGGAGATGCAGATACCTCCGACGAATTCGACCAACATCAGGATGACGATCTGGACCGCGGAACCGCGCGTCGGGTTTCCGGCGATCAGATCCATGACGCGCGTCACCTTGCCCCAACCGTGCACCGCGAGGATCACGCCGACCGAGCAGCGCACCAACGGCCAGGACAGCGGAATGACCAGATCGTAAAACGGCTTCAGGAACGGCAAGACCAGCTTCGGTTCATCGGTATCGTTCATGGATCCCTCCCAAGATTCCATTGGATAACGGACCTTCGTTTGCAACTCTGGCAGGAAATTCCCGGGCGGACAACAAACCGAAACGGGCCCAATCACCTGGCGCGGGTCTCCGACGGCCGCCCGGATCCCTGCCTGCGGAGAGTGGGCCGCCGTCTCCGGCCCTATCGGGCCGGCCGCCTGCCGGGCGATGGCGCTGTTAAGCTTAATAGGGCGCACATGAAGATGTAGCCGGCACAAAGCGGGAATTGCCGCCGTGGCTGGGAAACCTTAGGAGTACGCGTATCGGTTATTGGATTGCTGCGTAAGGTTTTTGAACTCATGGATGGTCCCAAGCAGGCGTGCAATGAACAACGGAAAGTCCTGATTGTTGAGCCTGAACAAACATTGGCACGTGAACTTCAAGACATCGTCGAAAAGCTCGGCGCCGTCGTGGTCGGCCCCGAACAGTGCATCGATCGCCCCGTGGATATCTTGAAGGACGGGTCGGTCGCCGCGGCGCTTTTCGATACCGATCTGCGGTCCGAGGATTTGTCGGCCCTGGCAACTTCATGCCAGAAGCATCGCATCCCGTTCGCCCTGATCACGAAATATGGCAATTTCGAGTTTTGCGATCCCGCCCTGCAAGCGGCGCCGCGGGTTTACAAGCCGCTGGACGGCACCAGCGTGCGCACGATCGTTACGCGGGCGCTGCACGACCGCTTGGCCTGCGCCGACTGAGACGGCCTTTCCAACTGCTTCCTCCGCCCGGGCCGCGCAAGCGCGGGTATGGCGCCCGGCTGCCCTGGTGTAGGATCGGGGCGGCGAAATTTCGGAGGACGGGCGGCCATTCGCATCCTCAACATCATGATGGGCAAGGGCCGGGGCGGCTTGGAGCGCGCCGGAATCGATTGCCACGAGGCGCTTTCGCGCGCCGGCTGCGAGGTCGTCTCGGTGATCCATGCCGCCTCGCAGCTGGCCGATGCGTACCGACGGGCCGGCACGGCGATCCCGCTGCGCAGCCTCGGCGCTTGGGATGTCGTCGCGGCCCTGCGCCTCCGGCGCAAGCTCAGGGACCGGACATTCGACGCGGTGGTCGTCCACGGCAACCGGGCGCTCTATCTCGCCAGGCGCCTCGGCTTGGACGCGCCCCTGATCGCCGTCTGCCACACGACCAATTACAACATCCTCAAGACCCTCGACCTGATCGACGGCGCCATCGTATTGAGCCGGCACTATTTCGACGTCCTGACCCGGGCCGGTTTTCCCGCCCGGCGCATTCGCGAGGTTTCCAACTCCATCCGCCTTGGCGATGAGCCGGGCGATCCGCCGGACCGTGACGTGCCGGTGATCGGCGGCCTCGGCCGGCTGGTCCCCAACAAGGGCTTCGATGTCCTGTTGGGCGCCCTTGTGCTGTTGAAAGAGCGCTCGACCGCCTTTCGCTGCGTCATCCATGGCGTCGATGACGCGGGAAGCGTCGCCGCGTTCGAAAAGATGCGCGGCCAGCTGGGGCTCGGCGCCCACGAGGTCGCCTTTCCGGGATGGACCGCGGAACCCCAGGCCTTCCTCCGCTCGCTCGATATCTTCTGTCTGCCGAGCCGCAGGGAGGTCCAAAGCATCGCGCTGTTGGAAGCCCTCGCCGCGGGGCGGCCCATCGTGTGCGCGCGCATTCCCGGCCTGGAGCAGGTCTTCACCGAGGGCGTGGAAGGCATTTTCGTCGATATCGAAGACCGAGTCGGTCTTGCCGATGCGCTGGATGCCTTGCTGCGCGACCGGGACAAGCGATTGGCCATGGGGCGGGCGGCGCGGCGCCGGGCCCATGATTTCGACGTCGACGCAGTCGGCGGGCGGTTGCGGGCCGCCCTGGAAGAACTCGCACGGGGCGCCGCCTGATCCGTCGTGCCGCTGCGGCGCGAACGTTCCGGCCTTAAGGCGCGCGCCAATCGGCGCCGCTGCCCGGGATCAATCCACGCGGGAATGCTTGGCCGAGATCAGCACCACCACCATGCACAGGATGGTGAAGATGGCGGAGGTATAGAAGATCCACGCCGGCACGCCGCTGTCGATCATCAGGCCGAAGGCCAACGGCGCCACCGCTTGGCCGATGGTCTGGCCCGAAAAGACGAAGCCGAACACCTTGCCGACGGCGCCCTTGGGGCTGGCACGGCGGATCAGCATGTCCCGGGCCGGTCCGATCAGTCCGTTGGTCAGGCCGGCGAAGGAGAAGATCACCACCAGGGCGATGACCGGCAGGCTGAAGGCGCCGACCAGCACCAGCACGCCGGCCGAGATCGCGAGGCCCACCGCGGCGATCATCTCGTGGCGCTTCGTGTAGTCCGCAAGCCAGCCGCCCAGCAGCACGCCCGCGGCGCTGGCCACCAGGAAGGCGGTGAAGGCGGCATTGGCGGCGGTCGCCGCCGTGGTGTGGGTTTCCACCAGGCCGGCCACGGCAAAGTTCCGCAAGCCCCCGCTCGCCAGGGTGTTCATGCAGTAATAGAGAAACAGGAACAGAATGGCGGGCGATGTGAAGATGTAGCGCACGATCTCCCATGTGGATTGCTCCGGCTCGCCGTCCGCCGCCGTCTTGGCCTGCTGTTTCCGCCGTCCCTGGGGCACCGAATCTTCTGCGATGTATTTCCACTGGGTCAGCAGGCCGGCCAGGATGAGGAACCCGGCGATCCCCGCCACCATCAGGGAGACGCGCCAGTTGAAATAGGCTGTGATGGTGATCAGCACGGCGGGCGCGATGGCGTTTCCGAGATTGCCGGAAAACGAATGCAGGCTGAAGGCCCGGCCCATGAATCCCTCGTCCATGCTGGCCGATAGGATGCTGTAATCGGCGGGATGGAAGGCCGAGTTGCCGACGCCCAGAACGATGCCGCCGGCCAGGATCATCCAGTAATCCACCGCCGTCGCCGTCATCATCGTGCCGATCGCGCACATCGCCAGCCCGATGCTGAGGATCATCTTGGCGCCGTAGCGGTCGACCAGGAAGCCCGCCGGCATCTGCATGCTCGACGACATGATGCCGCGCAGGCTCAAAAGCGCGCCCAGCATGGTGTAGCTGATGCCGAGGTCGCTGTTGAGCAGCGGCAGCAGCGGCGGCAGGGTGTTGGAATAGAAATGGCTCATCATGTGGCCCGACCCGACCAGGCCGAGGATTCGAACCTGGGGGCTGATGGCCAAACTGGGGCTGGACACTGGCGTTTCCTAATCTCTGTTTTTTGTTTTGCCGAAGGATTTTAGTCCCTGTCCGCGGGCCCGGCAATCGCCGGCGCGCTGCGGCGCGGGCCTTGACCCCCCGGCCCGACGCGGCTCACACTCTTGTCCGCCGCCAACGGCCGGGAGGATGCGCCATGCCCAAGGAACTCGAGCTCACGTTTTCCGTCGCCGATTATCACCGCACCCGGCCGTTGCTCGACGGCGACGTGCGGGCCGACGGCATCAGCCTCATCCCCAACGCGACACCCCGGGGCGATGCTTGCATGCTGCCGGTCTACGAGGCCTTCGACGTCGCGGAAATGTCGATGTCGCTTTACGTCATGGCGCGCGCCCGGGGCGAGCCGGTCTATGCCCTGCCGATCTTTCCCCAGCGCCTGTTCATCCAGCCCTATGTCTTCGTCGCGCCGGGGGCCGGCATCCGAACGCCCGCGGACCTCAAGGGCAAGCGAGTGGGCGCGCCGCTCTACCGCCTGACCGTGGCATTATGGGCGCGGGGCATCCTGCAGGAGCATTACGGAATCGCCCCCAGCGACGTCGCGTGGGTCACCCAGGAAGGCGAGGGCACCGAATACCAGGTGCCCGACGGCGTGCGGCTGGCCCAAGGGGAGACCGATGTCGAGGAGCTCTTGTTGCGCGGTGAGATCGACGCCCTGATCACTCCTAACGTGCCGCCCTCGTTCCGGGCGGGGGATCCCCGTATCGCACGCCTGTTCCCGAACTGCCGGGCCGCGATCATGGACTATTTCCAAAAGACCGCCATCTTCCCGATCACCCATGCGGTTGTCGTGCGCGAGGAATGGCTGGAAAAGGAGCCGTGGATCGTCGGCAAGCTGATCGCGGCGTTCGAGGAAGCCAACCGGCTTTCCTGGCAGCTTTACGAGTATCCCAAGCGGCTCTCGTTCCCGACCTCGGTCCTCATGCTGGAAGAGGAGGAAGCGGCCTTCGGCAAGGATCCCTGGCGCCATGGGCTCGGGCCCAACGCCGAGGCGCTCGAGAAATTCATGGAATACGCCGCGGCCCAGGGCTACACGCCGCGGCCGCTGAGCCTGGCCGAATCGTTCTGGACCGAAGACGGCCTGGGCCGGAGCGGGGGCGGCGAACTTTCCAGGATTGCCGGCGGCGCCTGAACTTGCGCCGCCCGGCGCGGGGTCCGATCAGGCCCCCGCCGCCTGTTCGCCTCGGCGCGCGGCGAGATAGGCGGGCATCAGCAGGGCCGGCAGCAACGAAACCGCGATCGCCATGCCCCCTGCCGCGGCCAGGCCCGAAAGCGCGATCAGCGGGCCGGTGAGGACCGCCATGACAACCGCGACGGCGCCCGCCGCCGAATCGTTGAGGCCGATGGTGCGTCCCCGCTCGGCGGTTTCGGAATGATCGGCGATATGGGCGGTGGCCGCGACATTGGCCGCGGCCCAGCCGAGGCCGACCAGGAAGGTGCCGAGCGTCACCGGCCAATACGCCTGGGGAAAGGCCACCAGCGCCGCGCCCACCATGGTGACGGCGACGCCCGGTATCATCACCCGGCGGCGGCCGATGCGGTCCGAAAGCCACCCCAGCGGGATTGTGAAGGCGAACATTCCCGCCGAATGGAACATATGGGAAAAGGCGATCGCCGTGAGCGAATGGCCGTGGTCGTGCAGCACCAGGGAGGTCAGCACCATGATCACCGCCATGTTGCCCTGGGCGGCGCAGTTGCAGGCGATGGCAAGCCGGATCGGCAGCGGCCTGAGGGCCCGGCGCCAGTTGAAGGTCCCGGGGCCGTGGCCCGCCGCGCCCGCCGGCGGCACGTATTCCGGGTAATAGTCCGTCAAATTCATGCCGATCTCCTTGGGATCGGGGCGGACCAGCCTGATCAGTACGATGCCGGGAAGGATCAGGAGCGGGATCAGCATCCAAGGCAGGCCGAGCGGGTGCAGCCCCAAGGCGGCGGCATAGGTCTCGCTCAGGCGCATCATGGGCGGAAAGAATACCAGCCCGGCCAGCGAGCCCAGCGCGACGATGCCGAGGGCTTGCCCGCGGCGCTGGGGCGGCACCATGTCCGTGGCGGCGATGCGCAGCTGCTGGGCCGCGTTCATGCCCATGGCGAACACCAGCATGCCGCCGGCCAGCAATGCCAGGCTTCGCAATTCGATCGAGAAGGCGAGGGTGGTGGCGCCGAACAAGGCCAGCCCCAACCCCAGCAGGATAGCGGGTTTGCGGCCCTTGGCGTCCATGATCCTGCCCACCGGATAGGCGACCAGGAAGCGGCTCAAGCCGATGATGGCGACCGACAATCCGGCGAGGGCCGCGGAGTCGGTCAGCGCCAGCACCATCAGCGGCCCCATTCCGTAGGCAAGCTGCATGCCCGCCCCGTTGAAGGACTGGGACAGGGTGAACAGGGCCATGTTGCGCTTGATCAGGGGCGGCATCTTGAAGGCCGCGGGCTCGGAACGGTTTCGTGACATGGGGGCATCCGGATGGAAATGGCCCCAAGGTTAAACCACGAACCGGGCGGGGGCACAACTTGCCCCAAAGGCGTCACAGGCCGGGCGCATTTGTTTCAACTTTGGCTCGATCTCGGAGCGAAACCTGGCCGCATTTAAATTTCATAAACCACCTATCCCTACCCTGATCCGGCGATTGGGGGACAAACGCGACCGCATTCCCTGGCCTGAAACGCCGCCATCCCGCGGGACGTATAGGGGCCGAGCTGTGACATTAAAAGGGCATGAGATGGATAACGCGAAAACCAGCAAGGACGTGAAAAGGCAGCGCAGGGCAAAATTCTTGCGGAGATTGCCGGTCATGGGAATGGCCGTGATTTCGGCGCTGACGATCGGCATTGCCTCGACCAATGCCGCGGCCTCCGGCGCGGTGAGCGGCGGCGGCTATCTGACCTTCGTCAAGATTTCCAACAGCGAGAAAATATTCGATCGCAACGAATGCCGGAACTACGGCGGCCGGCCCGTCAGCCAGCCCGAGCATGAACTGGTCATGCGGGTGGGACGAAGCGATCAGTACCACTACAACGTGCTGTGGTTCGGTCAGCACCAGTACGTGACCTACAAGATTGACACCACCAGCCCCGTCAGCCGGTTCTTCGGGGTGAAGACGCATTCGGTCTGGCTCTGCCAGTTCTGACCGGAGAGGGGTTCCGGACAGCCAAGAAGAGAAGCCGTGGGGGCTCGGGTGGCCCGGAGCGCGCTCAGGGAATACGCCTGCGGCGCTTGCGCGGGCCGCCCATGGCTTTTCGGTCCTCGCCGTAGAATTCCGCCAGATAGTCGACGATCAGCTTGCGGTCTTCGGGCGCGATCTCGGGCATCGCCTGCTTCGCAACCATCCAATCCAGCGTGTATTCCCAGCGCGACCGAGAGAGCCCTTGCTGCGTCACCAGCCTGAGGGAATGGCAAGGGGCGCAGGCGTAGAAGACCTCCTCCCGGCCCTTGCCGGGCGGCAGGCCCTGCCAATCCTGTTCCTCTTCCTGGGTTTCGGGGGCGGTTTGGGCCGAAGCGCCGGTGGGGGCGGGCCAGGCCCACCCCCACGTTGCGGCGGCGGCAAGCGCCAACGCGAAATACCATGGTCGCATGGTCAAGCGACCCGGACCGAGATCCGGTGCATGGAATTATTGAGATAGCCCTTGGGGTTCCAAGCGATTTCGAACGGCTGCGACCGCCCCTGGTCGTCGGTCGCCCGGGCCCAGATTTCGTAATAGCCCGCCTGGGGGAATTTGATGTCGGCGGAGAAGTGCTGCCAGGCATAGGGGTTGTCGGGCCGGGTCAGCTTGGCGGGAATCCAGGTGGTGCCGAAATCGATGGAAAGATTGACCTCGGCCACCAGGTTATCCCCCGCCCAGGCATGGCCGCGGACGTTCATGTCACGGCCTTGCAGGGTGCCCCTTGTGGCCGGGCTGGTGATAAGGGATTTCACGGGCATGGCGTGGATGATCTCGAAATCCTTGGTCGGCACCTTCTGGCCCGGAGCCACGGGATAGCGCGGCACGCGGTAGGCGGTGCCGGTCATCTTGGGGCCGTCATGGACCTTGTCGCGCAGGTAGACCCGGGTCAGCCATTTCTGCGAACACGATCCCGGCCAGCCGGGGACCACCAGGCGCAAGGGCGCGCCGTTCTGGGCATGGAGCGGGCCGCCGTTCATGCCGAAGGCGATCAGGTTGTGGGGGTTAATGGCCTTGTCGATGGGGACCCCGCGCGAGATCGGTAGCATGCCGGCCTTGCCCGACAGGTGGGTGTCGGCCCCGACATGGGCGGTGTAGACGACGTTCTTCTTGACGCCCGCCGCCCGCAGCACGTCGGCCAGGCGCACGCCGGTCCATTCGGCGCAGCCGACGGCACCGACCGTCCACTGGTTGCCCGACGCCGGCGGGTCGAAGAAGGCGCGGCCGTTGCCGCCGCACTCGATGACGAGCTTTTCGCTGACCACCTGGAAGTTCTTCTTGAGGTCGGCGATGGACAGTGTCATCGGCTTGTCGACCAGGCCGTCGATCGTCAATTTCCAGGAGGCGGCGTCCATATTGGCCGGTACCGCGCCGTTGTTGCGGATGAAATGACGCGCGGTCGGCGTCACGTCGTCGTTCAACAAATGGGCCGGGGTTTCCGCGTTCACGGGCCGGTCGTTGTAGACCGTCAGCCCGTCCTTGCCCTCGATCTTGATGTCCTTTGCGGCGAGCGCTTCGGGGATCAGACCGGCGGGCATGTTGCGATGGAACGGAATGGTCGCGCCCAACAGCGCCCCCATGGTGGCGAGGCCGGCGCCCCGAAGGAAACCGCGCCGGTCGCTTTCCGGAACCCGTCCGAAGACTATTTCGTCGGCGCGGATGGGGTCCTCGGCATAGAGCTCGAACAGGTCGGCGGAACGATCCCGGGACTGGGATTCGGGCTGCGCCGCTTGCGATTTGGGCTTGTGATCCATTTCTCTCTCCCCGTTGCGGTGACGCACGGCATGCGCCGGGGCCTGACGCCCTCGGTTGTCGCGCTGGTGTTCGAGAAAACGGATCAGGATCCCGATTTATTCCAGGAAATGGTCAGGCCGCGCATGGGGCGCTGTTGACGCGGCTTCGCGCCAGCGCCATGCGCGTTTCTTCGTTCAGGGGCAGCCGGTCGAGGCTTGAGCGCCGGACGGTTTCGGCAATCTTGCGGAACCGTGCCGCGGCCATGCCCTGGGCCAGAATCTGGTGCCGCAACGGACCGGCCCGCCAGATCATCGCCTGAAGGGCCTCGGTTTCGAAGTACACAGGGGCCGCCGTCAACCCGCGCGGCGCGGCATCCACAATCAGGGTCACCCTGCAGCCCCTGGTGCCTTTATAGCCGACCACCAGGGCAGGCGCGCCGGCTGGTGCCGTGATCTCGCCGACATGGGCGATGCGGAGCTTGGCGGCGGAGAGGTCGGGCACATAGGCGTCGAACCTGAGGCCGGCGGGGCGCAGGAAGGGCCTGTCCGTCCGCGTCCCGCGCCAGGCTCCATGGGCCTTGAGGGCCCAGGCGACGGGGAGGTCGCCGGCCGGGGCATGGGTTGAACTCCACCACCAGGCTCCGCCTGCGAAGAAAGCGAGGGCGAGGCAGGCGGCGAGGGCGAGGGCACGGCGCCGGCCCCCTCTCTCAGGCGCGGGTTTCGCCGCCGCCGGCAACGTCAGGTCCGGGACATC
Organism: Alphaproteobacteria bacterium; assembly: GCA_029863585.1. Lineage (GTDB taxonomy): Bacteria > Pseudomonadota > Alphaproteobacteria > SMXQ01 > SMXQ01 > SMXQ01. Next base: position 10,536 of record JAOTVC010000048.1, read on the forward strand.
GACGCTGTCTTCGATCACGGATTTCAGACGGCTGAGGTTGGAGAGTTCCTGCGCCCCGAGGGGATCTTTTGCCGCCCGGGCGAGCACCTCGGTGCGTCCGTCGCGGTTCAATTCGCCGTCGAGGAAGGCATTGGCTTGTTCAAACGCGTCTTTCCTATCCATACCTAACTCTCCGCTACGCTACCGTGTCCATTTATTGCCCGTTGGCCCGCGCCGGCCCGTCAAGGGCTCGACGTTGCTTTCCCCTACCAGGGCCAGGAGCCGGGCCCGGGCTCGGCTGATCCGGCTCATCACGGTACCCTCGGGCACGTCAAGCACCTTGGCCGCTTCGGCGTAACTCAGGCCCACCATATCGATGAGGCTGACGATTTCCTGGTCACGGGGACGCAGCCGACCGAGGGCCTGCTTCACGTTCAACACATTGATCAAACGTTCATCCCCCCGCCAATATTCCATCGTCGGGGCATCTTCCGGTTCGGCATCCGGTTCGTCATCGAACAGGGCCAGGGTCAGGCGATGGCGGCGGAGATGATCCCGGAAGTCATTGCGAAGAATCACGAACAACCAAGCCCGATAGGCGGATTCGTCGTCGGGCACGGTTTTCGCGCCTAGGGCCTTCAAGGCGCAACGCTGCACCAGATCCCGCGCCAGGTCGTCCTCCCGCGCCAGGCTGAAGGCGTATCTGTAAAGGCGGCCCAGATAGGCTTCGATCCGGTGCATCGGCCCAGGTCCCGGCTTCTCAGTCGTCGCGTTCGCGCCGCCGCTTCGGGCGATTCTGCCGGTCGCGGTGCCATTGGCTCGGGCGCGTGAAGCGGCCGCTCCAGGCGCCCGCCTGGCGGCGCCGGGCCAACCGCTCGTGAATCGAATAGGGTCCGCCGGGCCCGCCCGTGGCGACCGCCCAGCCGGACAGCACCATCGCCGCGCCCAGGTCTTCCGAACCCCGCCAGCAGGTTGCGAGCACGGCGTTGCGCCCGCCGCCGAGCCTCACGCAAGCGATTCTCTGACCATTGACCAGACCTTGCATCTTCGCAGTGGCGCGGCGCCCGCAGCGGTACGACCGTCCCTGGTTGGTGCGGCAGCGCTGGCGCGGCTGGAAGGCATCGATGCCGTGAAGCCGGAACCTGCGCCCGCGGATCTCGATGGTGTCGCCGTCCACCGCCGCGGCCCGTCCGACGATATGGTTGCGGTCGCCACGATCGCCCCGCCGGCGGTCCTGGGCGACCTGGACCTGGACGGACGCCGGCGCCACCGAATTGCCAAACGCCCTTGCGGAGGTCATGCCGTCCCCGGCCGGGATGCCGTCACCGTCACTCGCCGCCGCCCCGCCGGCGAAGGCAAGCAAGAGAACTCCGCCCAGCAGCGCGTGTTTCGCCATTCTTGCCGATTTGGGGTTCATGTGAAGCCTCGCTCGTAGGGCTGTTCGACGACCCGCACTCTAACAGCCAATGCCGGCGGGGCCAAACTCACGGACCGTGGCCATTGGCGGTGTAGATTTCCATCAGGCGTTCGACGGTGATGCCGTCGCGCTGGTCGCGGATCAGAGGATGATCGCCGTCCTCCAGCTCCAAGAAGGGGCGCTGGCCGTCGTCCTGGGGGTGGACCCGGCAGGGCAGGTTGAGGGCGTCGGGATAGGGCCTGAGCCGATTGGACAGCCACCCGAACCACGGACCCAGCCCGTCGCGCGCCGGATGATCCCAGTGGGCGCGGTAGAGCGCGAAATTGTCCTTCGACAGGGTCGACCATGCCCCGAAGCCGAAGAAGTCGTCGAGCCCCCGGACCGGGATGGGCAGCACGCAGCGCACGAAGTAATGCTCGTCGTTCCAAATGCAGAGATCGTCGGATTTCTTGAACTCGGCCTCCCGTTCTGCCGCGGTCGAAGCGTCGTATGCGTCAGGCCCATTGGCGGCGAGGTCCATGATCCCGGTATGGGCCTCGCCGCAGGACTGGCAGACGAATTCAAAATCCGACAGCTCGCGGCGCGGCTCCGCAATTGCGCGGGCCCGGCTCATGATCCGATCAAGGAAATCCATATGCCATGATAAGCGCCGGAGGGCGGTGGCGCCAAGATCCCCGGCGCCACCGCCGCTTCCCTCCGGCTCGCCCGCAGTGCTAATCTGGCGCCCGGTTAACAACAAAAAGCCACCTTGATGGGGAGGACGGAACATGGCCGAAACGGTTGGATTGATTGGCACCGGCGCCATGGGAAGCGCGCTTTTGAAGCGCATCAACCTGGCGGGCTGGACGGCCCAGGCCTATGACATCAACGCCGATGCGCTGGCCGCCGCCGTCAGCGACGGCGCCAAGGGGGCGGGCTCCCCGGCGGAAGCCGCGGCGGGGGTCGAAATCGTCCACGTCTTCGTCCGTACCGACGACGAGGTCACCGACGTCATGACGAGGCCGGACGGCGTGCTCGCGGGCGCCGGGAAAGGCGCGTTGGTGTTGCTGCATTCGACCATCATGCCGGCGACCACGAAACGGATCGCCGCCCGGGCGGCGGAGCAGGGGGTCACGGTGATCGATGCGCCGGTGACGGCGGTCCCCCGGGTGGTCGCCGCCGGCGAAGCGGTGTTCCTGCTGGGCGGCGACGATGCCTCCGTCGCCCGGGCCAAAGCGGCGCTTGAGCCGCTGGGCAAGGGGGTCTGGCATTTCGGGCCGATCGGGTCGGGCAACGTCGCCAAGATCGCCAAGAATTTCATCAACGGTGCCGAACGGGTGGTGCTGGCCGAGACGCTGAACATGGTCGAGGCGGGCGGCGTCGATCTTGCCACCTTCCTGGAGATGGCGGTGGCCGAGGACGGGGGATCGACGCTGTCGCGCTGGGAGCGCGCCTTCGATCTGGTCGGCAATCACGCCAAGCCGCGCCCGGCGTCCAACCTGATGAACAAGGACGTGGGCCTGGCGGCCAGGTTGGCCGAGGTCGAGGGAGTCGCGGCGCCGCTTGCCCACATCGCCGCCGATACTGCGGCCGTCTGGGTCGCCGGCTGGGAGGCCGAAAAGTCCCGGTGATCGGGGATCTTCACCACAGGAGGCGCCGCCGCCATGTATTCGAAACTCTGCCTGTCCACCGAAGAGGTTCAGGCCATCGTCGCCGCCTGCAAGGCCAAGGCGGCGTCGTTGGGTGAGGCGGCGACCATCGCCGTGGTCGACGAGGGCGGCCAGCTTCTCTACCTGGAGCGTCCCGATTCCCAAGGCCCCAGCAGCGTGGAGATGGCGACGGGCAAGGCCCGCACCGCGGCCGTCCGCGAAAGGCCGACGGCGGCGCTGGAAGACCGGGTGAAGGACCGGCCCGGGTTCCTGACCTATCCCAATGCCATTGCCGTGCGCGGCGGCGTGCCGGTGTTCTTTGAGGGCAAATGCGTCGGCGGCGTCGGCGTCTCCGGCATCGGCAACAACGACGAGGTCGTCGCCCAGGCCGGCGCCGATGCGGTGGGCTGAAACCCCGGCGGGCGCCGGTTTCGGGCTGGCGCCCTCCGCCTAGGCGACTTTCAACAGGTCGGCGATATTGGCCCGGGTCAGCCGTTCACGCTGGGCCGCCGTCAGGTCCGTGCGCGTCGCCGCCTCCTCGGCGCAGCCGGGGAATCCGCAATCCCAGTGGGGATAGTCCGAGGACATCATCAGGCGGTCCTCGCCGATTTCCTCGAACGCCTCGGGCAGGCATTTCTCGTTGGATTCGACCGTGAGCCAGCAGTTGCGCCGGACGTAGTCCGACGGCTTGAGGGTGAGCTGAGGCGCGTAGTCCTGGTTGAGATAGCCGTGGCCCATGTCCATGCGGTCCATCCAGTACAGCATCCACGCGGCCGAGCATTCGAAGAAGGTCACCTTCAGTTTGGGAAATTTCTCGAACACGCCGCCGATGACGAAGGAAACCAGCGTGTCCGCCGCCATGGTCGGCCGCGCCAGGGCGTGCATCTGCCAGAAGTTCTTATGGCGGTTGGCGAGCGGGCCCCGCGACGCCGGATGGACGAACAGCGGGATTTCGAGCGCCTCCGCCGTGGCGTAGAAATCGTCGAAGGCGGGATCGTCGGCGCAGCGGGTGAGGGAAAAACCGGTGATGTGCGCCGCCCGGATGCCGAGCTCCGTCGCCGCGCGGCGCAGTTCCCCGGCCATCCCTTCGGGGTAACCGCCGGGCATCACCGCGGTGGCGTAGAGCTGGTCCTCGTAACCCTTGACGAACCCGGCGATCCAATCGTTGTAGGCCTCGCACAGGGCCAAGCCCAGCGGCCCTTCGTTCAGGGTCGGGATGGCGGAACCGGTGCAGAACAGGACTTGTTTCCCGACCCCCGCGCTGGCGAGGTCGTTGATGCGTTTTTCCCGGTCGTGGCCGCCCGGCTGCATCTCCGCGATGCGCCCGCCCTGGCGGTCGGGGCCGTAGAGCTGGCGGTGGCCGCCGAATTTCTCGACCTCCTTGCCCCAGGGCTCCAGATCGTGTTCGAACGCGACCTCATGGTAGGCGCCGCCCTTGATGCGCTTGGGCGAATATTTCGCGAATTCACCGGAAAGCGCGTAAACCTCGTCGAGGAAATAGCCTTCGCGCACATGGGTATCCGCATCGAACATTGCCGTCATGTAGATTGTCCTCCTGGCGGAGTTTGGGTGATTCCTTCGATTAGATTAGCCGCGAATTATAGTCGATTCACCGCTGTTATTGTTGGACTCGCGCGGGCCGCTGGGTCGAGGATATCCCTGCCCGGGGAAGGGATATTTCCAATTCTCCTCAGGGGCTTGGATATGAAGCGCAAAATCAGCGTTCTCATCATCGCCGCCGGGGTATTCCTGCTCTGGTTCCTCGGCATGACCGAAGACGGCCAGGCCATGGGCCGGGAGCTGATCATCTGGCTCCGGGCGGTCGGCGGCGTGAAGTAACACGGGGCGCAGGCGCCCGGCGATAATCTAGGTCCCTGCCAGGACCTGGATACGGTGGCCGTCGGGGTCATTGAAGTAGATGCAATGGGGGTCGCTCGGCCGGGTTTCGGCGGTAATGCCGTGATCCTTGAGGCGGGCGACGGTCTCTTCGAAGGACTGGCGCACCGTGAAGGCGACATGATCCATTTCCAGCCGCTTCGACGGCAGCCCGGCGGCGGTGCGAAACAGGGCGAGGGTTTGCTCGCCGCAATTGAGGAACAGGTAAGTTGCCGATTCGTGAACCACCGTCATCCCCAGGATGCCGGCATAGAAATCCTTGGCAACGCCGATATCACGGCAGTTCAGGACGACGTGGTCGAGCCCCGTCGGCTCGAGCGGCTTGGGCATGATGGGGCCTCCTCTGTAGCCGTCTCCCGCCGGGGGCCATTCTAGCATCGTCTCCGTGACAGCGGGATGTCGGGAGAATACCGGAAGATCGCGCCCGGCGCGGACGCCTGGCACGGGGCCCCGCACCGGCAGGTGCTCAGCGCTCCCGCACCCAGATCTTGGATGAATCCAGCAGGCGCGAGCCGCCGATCTTGGTGCCCCTCGCATCGACGATGACGATCCGAGCCCTGTAGCGCTGGTTTTCCGGGTGCAATTCCGCCCAGGTCTTCCACAGCGCCTCGGCGGCCTGTTGCCGCGCGCCCATGTCAAGAGCGGCCCAGCCGGGGCCCGCGGTCAGCCAAATTTCGTGATCGGAGAGCCCCTTTTCGACCCGGCCGATCAGGCGCCCGGGCGCCAGCGTCTTGAGCGATTGTGCGAACTTGGCACGGTTGAAATCGCCCGCCGGTTCGAGCGCGGCCCGATCGGCCCGGGGCGGTTCGTAGCCGCTGCCCCCACCGGTCCCGCCGCCGCCGGAGACGAGATAGGCGATGCCGCCCGCCGCGGCCAGGGCGATCACGCCGGTTTTCCATCCCATGGATCGGTTCATTGCGTCCTCCGGCTCAGGGGGCGATGATACAATCGCAAGGGCGGGCGGCGCCAGCGAATGGCAATGGTTTATGGCGGCCCGGTCCCTCCCGGCGGCACCACGGATAGAGGCTGAGACGATGGATTTAAGTGCAGCGGAAATCATCGGCCGGGTCATCGGCCCGCTTTATGTCGTCGCCGGGCTGGGCATGCTGATCAACCCCGCGGCCTATCGGCGCATGGGTCAGGCGTTCATGGATCAGCCGGGCCTGACCTATCTCGGCGGGGCGACGGCGCTGGCCATGGGCCTGTTGGTCCTGGCCGTCCATTACGACTTCTCGGCCCTGTATCCCGGCGCCATCACCCTCCTGGCCTGGATCGCCGTGTTCAAGGGGGCGGCGTTGCTGCTGGCGCCCCAATTGGTCATGAAGACCTGGGCGCCGGTGATGACCTCGATCGCGGGATTGCGGGCCGGCGGCGTCTTCGCCCTGGCCCTCGGCGCCTATTTCGCCGCCAAGGGTTATCGTCTCATTTAGGACGTCGCAGGACCGGGTTGGCCTTGCCCCGCACGCTGTTGGACGGCGCGGCCCTCGACCCCGGAGTGGCGCCGAGATCACCGTCCCTGGTGCCGACCGCGCCCGTCTCGGTGCCTGGTGGGGAATTCTCTCGTCTGCGGCCCCCGCGGGCAATCCATTGAGAAGTAATAATAAATTCCATCGCCTCAAATCCGCCTCGTTGGCGCGACAGGATTTCCACGGTCCCTGCGTGTAAGGAGGCAAGCGTAACAACGCACGGCGGGACCGGTTCCGGGCCGCGCGGTGCCCCACCGAGGAGAGTATACATGCCGAAATTCCTTACCTCGACTGCAAGCATGACCGCGGTTGCCGCGGTGGCCTTGATGCTGACCGCCGCTTCCGCCGGTGCTCAGGATCGCGGCGGCCCGCCCGCGGGCATGGGCCCGGGCAGCGGCCCCCACGGGCCGGGCATGATGCAAGGCACGCAGCCCGGCGGCGATGCCGCGGCCCCCGGCCGTGAAGCCAGCCGCCAAGGGCGCATGGAACGGCGCCGGGCGCACCGCTTTTCCCGGCGTCTCGAACTTCTGGACACCAACAAGGACGGCAAGGTCAGCCTGAAGGAAATCCAGGATGAGCAGAAGCGCCTGATCGCCGCCGCCGACGTCAATGGCGACGGCAAGCTCTCGGTGGAGGAGTTCCGCCGCCGCGGGCGCTGGTTCATCAGCCTGCGCACGATCTCGTTTTTCGATATGCTTGATACCGACGGCGACGGCCAGATTTCGGTGAAGGAAATGACCGATCCCTCGGCGCGGTGGTTCAAGCGCCATGACGAAAACAAGGACGAGGCACTGGATAGTGACGAGTTCTCGAAATCCTCTTGGCGCGGTCGCCAACGGGGCGGAAACCGTGGCCGCAGGGACGGCCGCCGCTAGGGTCGTCTTGGCGCCCCCCGACGCCGATCCCACTGCCGCGGGCGATGATTTCCTCATCGCCGCGGCGGCGGGTGGCGACGGGGCGGCGTGGACGGTCCTGGTCGACCGCTACCTCGGCCAGATCACGGGGCATGCCTGGTACATGTTGGGCGATCCCCGGGAGGCCGAGGATGTCGCCCAAGAGGCCTTCCTGCGGCTGTTCGCCAAGGCCCCGGCTTGGGAGCCGGGCGGCGCCCAGCTCAAGACCTGGCTCTACCGGGTGGTGGTCAACCTTTGCATCGATCGCAAGCGCAAGGTGTTGCCGATACCGATGGCGGAACTGCCGGAGCGGCCCGACGGCGGCGCCGAGGCCCGGGACCGCGGGATCGATATCAAGCGGTCGGTGCGCGCCGCCCTCGATGCCTTGCCGGCGCGCCAACGATCGGCCCTGGTTCTGACCTATTACGAGGGCTTTACCAACCGGGAAGCGGGCCGGCTGCTCGGCATCAGCGCCGAAGCCGTGGAATCGCTCCTCGCCCGCGGACGGCGGGCATTGAAGGACGCGTTGCAATCCGTGCATCGCGAAATGATGGGTGAAAGGAAATGAACGACAACATCTCCCAGGACAACTCCCGCGGAATGACGGACGCGCAATTGGATCGTCTGCTCGACGAACTTGAGACGCCGCCGGCGCCGTCCGATCTCTTGCGCGCGCGTCTCCATGCCGATCCCTTGCGGGCATCCCCGCGCGATGACGCCGCCAAGGGCGGGCCGGCCGGCACGCCGGACGCGACCGGCGGCGGACGATTTTCCGAGCGCCGGGCGCTTTATGCCCGCATTGCCGCTACGCTGTGCCTCGCCGCCGTGGTGGGGATGGCGTCGTGGTTGCCCGCGCCCGGTCCCGCCCGCGATGGGGCGGTGGCGCGTCTGGCGGTTCCGGTCGCGCCGTTTGCGGCACCGGCGCCGCGGGCTTGGGAGCTTGCCGGCAACCAAGGCGGCTCGGAGACTCTGCGTACCGGACCCGCCCTTTCCCTGGTCGGCGGCGACGGGGCCGCCATCGGTGGCATCGGTCTGGTGCAGGCTGCCTGGTCGGGTGGCGCCGGTGCCGATGCCGTTGACGGCGGTGAGCTCGACGATATCCCCCTCGATTGAGATTCCGAAATGACCAAGGGCGCACGATGGGTGCGCCCTTGTGCAAATCCGCCTGCGGACCCGGCGCCCGTGGCGCGGTCCTGTGCCCCGGCCCGTGACTAGAGCGCGGTCTCTTGCTGGCGTGCGTTGGTGAAATACTCCTTGTTGGACATCTGTCCCTTGCCGGCAATGACGATCTGATCGCCCGGCTTCTTGACCTGATACAGCAGGCAGACGCCGTCGGTCTCGTTATGGAGCTGGTAATACTGGTTGCCCGGGATCAATGCGCATTCGCCTTCGGAGAGATGGTGCTCCTCCGGTTCGGCGTTCTCGTCGCTCTTGGTCCGAAGCGTCAGGGTCCCCTTCATCACCAGGAAGGATTGGGACGTGCCCTTATGATAGTGGAATTCGTTCCGCGCGCCGGGCTGGTAGACGTTGCACGCGATGATCAGGTCCTCCTGGGCGGCGAGCAGCTTGCGTTGGCGCGGCCGGTCGGGGCCGCCGTCTTCCAGGGCGTCGAATACGCGGCTGATCAGGGCCATGATTTCCTCCTCTGTCGGTCTGTCTTTATGAATGCCGTTCGGCGTCGTTCTTGCCGATCCCGATGGATCCTGCGTCGGCGCTGAGACTAGCGCCACGCGCGGCCCATGTCGATCCATTCGAAAATATCCCGGGGCCGCGGCCCGGCAGCCGGAAAAGGCAAGGGGAGGGCAGGGCCCTCCCCCAATGGATCGATCGAATAGCCGATCAGTTCTTGCAGTTCAACTCTTTGGCTTCGCCGCCCATCTTCAGGTAGACGAAGGTGCAGGTCATGCCGGCTTTGACGTTCTTGCGCTTGTCCGGCTTGCCGTCGATGGAGACCTTGGTGCGCGAACCGGAGACCTTGGCGACGATCTCCTTGCCCTGATAGGTGATGAAGACGCGCCGCCCGCCGCGTTTGGTCTGGGTCACCGGCCCGGTGTGCTTCAGGTAGGTGACCTTGGGCGCCGATAGGACGGCTTCCTGCAGGAGATTCTTGATCTTCGGGCTCACGTCCATGGCGTCGCGGATGACTTTGTCGACATCCGCGCCGAACGCCGGGTCGATGTCCCGATTGGCGTTTTTCACGGCTTTGTCGAACGCGGGGTCCTGCACGCCTTTCTTGTAGGCCGCGCGCATCACCGCGAGCCGGCCCGCGGGCAGTCCCGGCGGCAGGCCGGTGATGCGCCAGGCGCCGCCGATCGCCTCGACGATCCGCGCCAGAGCCCTGGCGTCGGGATCGCTGACCTCCTCGCGCACCGTCGGCAGATTGGGATAATCCTTTTCCCGTTTGGGCGCGAAGATGGCCAGGAAATGGCCGCGGCCCTGTTGCACCGTCTGCGCATTGCTCTCGATGCTGCCGGTCATGATATCGATTTCGCCGCGCATGATGGCCAGCGTCGCATCGGGGCCGTCGTAGCCCGGAATCAGCTGAAATTTGATGCCGTAGGCTTCTTCCGCGATCTTGGAGAACATCCAGCGTCCCGATCCCGGCCCGCCGGTCGCCATCTTGAGCACCTCGCCCGATTTCTTGAGGTCCGCCATGGAGCGGTAGGGCTGCTTGTCGCTGATCATCAGGATCTGGTACGAGCTCGCCAGCTTGCCGAGATAGTTCATCTTGGACATGTCGTAGCGGACCCCCTTCTTCTCGAGGATCTGATTGAGGAACATGGCCGTGTTGAAGGTGCCCAGCGTCAAACCGTCCGGCTTCGAATTGTAGATATAGTTGAGCCCGATGATGTGGCCCGCGCCCGGCATGTTGCGGACGATGAAGGTGGAGCCGGGCAGGTTCTTCTGCATGAACTGGGCGACCAGCCGGCCATAGAAATCGAAGCCGCCGCCGGCGCCGGTGGCGACGATATAGGTGGCGGTCTTGCCCTTGAAGAAGTCCGCCTCGGCGGCCTGGAGGCCGGCCTGGGGCGCCACGATCGCGGCCGCCG
>JAOTVC010000192.1 GCA_029863585.1 Alphaproteobacteria bacterium
ATGTGGAATCCTGATTCGCTGCATGGAAAGCTCCCTGTTTGTTTGCCGCAGGAGGGCCCGCCGAATCCGGCGCGCGGGCAATTGACACCCTTTCTAGGGCCCGTCACATTAGGTCAAGGAGTACCACGAACCGCGGCGCGTTCGCAAATTCGTTGCGGGTGTTGGAAAAAGATAGGGGAGCCTCGCATGCAAAGAAGCCTGGAAGTCGAAAAGCGGACCCGGCGCTGGCGCGAACAGCGCTGGCTGCTCGATTCGGTGATCCGCACGATCGGCCCGGAATGGGATCAGGCCCGGATCCAGTCCAAGGGCAGCCGCGGCGGCCCGCAAGGGCTGGCCGATTTCCGGCGGGCCGGAAGCCGGATGCGCAAGTTCAACGATATCGGGCCCCAATTCGGGAAGGCGGGCATCCGGCGCGAGGGGATCGCCCGGAATTTCGAGGATCAGGGCCGCCTGGTCTCGGCCCGGGACAGCTACCTGATCGCGGCCCTTCTCTACGCCTCGGCGCAATGGCCCTATTTCGAGATCAACGATGAATGTCTCGAATGGGAACGGCGCATGATCGAGACCTATGACAAATATATCGAGCTTGCCGACCACCCGGTGGAGCGGGTCGATATCGATTTCCAGGATGCCGCCCTTTCCGCCTTCTTGCACTTGCCTCATCGGCCCGCCGCCGGCGAGCGGCTTCCCTGCGTGCTGCATATCGGCGGCATGGACGGGTCCAAGGAGAACATGGTCGCGGGCTACGGCGATGGGGCGCTGAGCCGGGGCATGGGGGTGCTGGCGCTGGATGGCCCGGGACAAGGCGAGACTCGCAACCGCGGCATCACCATATCGGCCGACAATTTCGCCGCCGCCGCCGAAACCTGCGTCGGTTGGCTCGCGGCGCGGCCGGAGATCGATCCGGAGCGCATCGTCATCCGCGGGTCCAGCTTCGGCACCTATTACGGCACCGTCGCGGCCGCCGGCCTAAAGGACCGGATCGCCGGCTACTGCGGCACCGGCGTTTGCCAGGAGCCCGGCTGCCACACCATTTTCAACACCGCCTCGCCGACCTTCAAGGTGCGGTTCATGTTCATGGCCGGCTACGAGGACGAGGACGCCTTCGACGACTTCTGCAAGGAGTTCGACCTGCGCAAGGTGGCCGCCGATATCACCGCCCCCTACATGATCGTGGCGGGCGATTCCGACCAGCTTTCGCCGATCCACCATACGTTGGAGCTGTTCGACCTGATCACCGCGCCCAAGCGCCTGGTGTTGTATGAGGACGCCAATCATTCGGTGGCCCAGGCATCCTCGGCGGAGCTCGGTGAAAACCGCGAAAGCCTGGTCTACGACTGGCTGCGCGACCGGGTCGATGGCAAACCGTGCAAATCGGAGAAGGTCCTGGTCGATTCCCAGGGCAAGATGCATTCGACACCCTATTGAAAAATAACCGAGTTTTCCGCCATGGGCGGGTCTCAGAAGGCTTGGTTGTGGTCTTTTCGGGGATGTGTTTCACTTCCAAGCTAAAGATAGACAAAAAGAAGCGAAAAAACCGCCTTCCGTGGAAAACACGATAAAGGGAGACTGAACTGTGAGACAGACTAGCAAGATTTTGGCGGCGGCAGCCCTTTTGGGCAGCGCTGCGGTCCTTTCCGGAGCCGCGGACGCGGCGGACGGCAAGGACTACTACAAGGGCAAGACGGTGAAGTGGATCATCGCCACCGGTTCAGGCGGCGGGCATGATTACTATGCGCGGCTTTTCGCCCGCCACATGGAAAGGTTGCTGCCCGGTTCGACCTTCGTCACCATCAACCGGCCCGGCGCCGGCCACCGCATCGGCGCCAACCTGATCTACGCCGCCAAGCCCAACGGCTTGACCATCGGCAATTTCACCACCGGGCTGATCTACACCCAGATCCAAAACCTCAAGGGCATCCGCTTCGACCTCGCCAAGATGTCGTGGATCGGCAAGGGTGCGTCCGATATCCGCGTGGTCTCTGTGGCCAATACGTCGGAATACAAGAAATGGGAAGACATCGCGAACTCCAAGCGCAAGGTCAAGTGGTCGGCCGGCGGCGTCGGTACCGGTGCCTGGAACGATTCCTTCCTGATCAGCGAGGCCTTCAAGATCCCGTACCGGATCATCCCGGGTTACCAGGGGCCGGAAGCGGCGCTCGGCATGCTGCGGGGCGAGACCGATGCCCTGGTCGGCGGCGCCAGCTCGGGCATGGAATATGTCCGCGCCGGGCAGACTAAGATCATCCTGCGGTTCGGCAATACCAAGCAGTTCGAGAAGCTGTTCAAGGACGTGCCCGACGCGCTGGACCTCGCCAAGACCGAGGAGCAGAAACGCCTGGGCAAGATGCTGACCCTCTATGGCCAGCTGTCCCGTGTCGTCGCCGGGCCGCCCAACATGCACCCGGACCGCCTGAAGACACTGCGCGCGGTGTACATGGAGGCGGCCAACAGCCCCGTCTTGATCGAGGAAGCCAAGCGCTCTCACCGTGAGGTCGAAGCCGCCAACGGCGAAGAGACCACCAAGATGGTGCTCGACATGCTGAACCAGCCGCCGGAGATCGTGAACATGCTGACCGCCCTGACCAAGGTCAAGGTGCCGATGATCAAGAGTTCCGGCAAGGTCGTGGAGATCAAACGCGGCGGGCGCAGCATCGTGATCGGCTCCAAGGGCGAGAAGTACACCGCCAAGGTGTCCGGTTCGCGCACCACGGTCATGGTCAACGGCAAGAAGGTCAAGCGCAAGGCCGTCAAGGTCGGCATGATCTGCACCTTCACCTGGCCCAAGGTCAATTCCGAGGCCAAGACGGTGGATTGCAAGGGCTGAGCCCTTGATCCCGACATTTGGAGCGGGCCCCTTCGGGGGCCCGTTTCCGTGCGCCCGCCGGGACGCCCGCCGGTTGCGGTTGCCGCGATGCGGGCCCTGTGGCGGAATAAAAAGAAAATGATAGCGATTCTCAATTTGGAGGGAAGTTGATGAAATACCCGAGAAGTATCTTGGTTTCCGCCCTTGTCGCGGGGGCAGTTGCCCTTAACGCGCCGGCCCAGGCGGCGGACAAGGGGACGGCTTATTTCAATGGCAAGACGTTGACCTGGATCGTCGGCAGCGCGCCTGGCGGCGGCCACGATTTCTTCGCCCGGCTGATCGCGCGTCACCTGGAAAAGGCGATTCCCGGCCTGACCACGGCGGTCCGGAACCGGCCCGGCGCCGGGCACATCATCGCCGCGAATATCGTCTACCAATCGAGGCCCAACGGTTTGACCGTGGGCAGCTTCTCCACCGGCCTGGTCTATGCCCAGATCCAAAATCGCAAGGGCATCCGCTTCGACCTCGCCAAGATGTCGTGGATCGGCAAGGCCCAGTCCGATTGGCGGGTGGCGTCGGTCGCCGCAAAGGCGGCGGAATTCAAGACCATTGAGCAGGTCCTGAATGCCAAGCGCCCGGTCAAGTTCTCGGCCTCGGGCATCGGCGCGGGGTCCTATAACGATGCCTTCCTGTTTGCCACCGCCTACAAGATTCCCCGCCAGATCATCGTCGGCTATTCCGGATCCTCGGCGCCGCTCGGCATGATGCGCGGCGAGACCGATGTCCTGATGGGCGGCATGAGCTCGGCCGAGGAATACGTGCGCGCGGGGCAGGTGAAGATCATCCTCCAGTTCGGCAAGGTCCTGCCCGGCATCCCGGACGCCCGGGACATCGCCAAGACACCGGTGCAGCAGGCGCTCTCCACCATGATGGAGAACCAGGGCAAGCTGTCGCGCATCACCACCGGCCCGCCCGATGTGGTGCCGGAACGGCTGGCGGCGCTGCGCGCGGGCTACAAACAAGCGCTGACCTCGAAACAGTTGATCGACGAGGCGCGCCGCGCCAAGCGCGAGCTCGACCCTCTCTATGGCGAGGACGTGCGCAAGGCCATCGTCGCCATCCTCAACCAGCCGCCGGAGATCATGGGCATGCTGGCCGAGCTGTCCAAGCAGAAGGTCGAGATGGTCACCCATACCGGACCGGTTTCCGAGATCAAGCGCGAGGGCCGGCGCATCGCCATCGCGGTTGGTGGCAAGAAGTTGACGGCCAAGGTGTCGGGATCGCGAACCGCCCTGACCGTCAACGGCAAAAAGGTGAAACGCAAGGCCATCAAGGTCGGCATGACCTGCACCTTTACCTGGCCCCGGCCCAATTCGGAAGCTAAGAAGATCGACTGCAAGGGATAGGCGCGCTTCGCCGGTCCCGATGCCGGGCCCCTCCGGGGGCCCGGTTTTTCTTTCTTCAAGGGCGGGGTGGCCTTGTCGGGCGCGGCGGCGCGGAGAGGGACGAATCGCAGCGATTGCGGTATATAGGAGCCATGGCGGACCTTTACCTGAGTGCCAAGAAGAAGCTGGCGGAAGCGCATGACGTGATCGGCGACCTGGAGGCGGAAATCGCGGCCTTCAATGCGACCGAGCCTCATGAGCGCATGGTCGAGACCGATCCCGAAGGCCTGATCCAGGAACACCGGGTCAAGCTGATCCGGCCGCTGCCCGAGCGCGTCGCCGATCTTACCCTGGAGGCGTGCAAGGCGCTGCGCGGCGCCTTGGACCTGTCGGCCTTCGCCGCCAGCAAGGCGGCGGGAAGCCGGCGGCTGCTCGAGACCTGTTTTCCCATTGCCCGGGACAAGGCCGGGATCGCGAAGGTGATTGCGGAAAAGGGCGGTGGGCTCCCCGGGAGCGTCAGCCAGACCTTCGCTGCGTTCAAGCCCTATCGCGGGGGCAACGACCTGCTTTGGGGCCTCGCCGCGGTCGAAACCGTGGACAAACATGCGCTGATCGTCCCGCTGGGCAGCGTCGACAGCGGCCTCACCTTCATCAATAACAAGACGGCGCCCAAGGTCCGCTGGAACGCCAGGCACAATGAGATCGAACTCGGGTTCTTTCCCATCCACGGCACCTTCCATCGCGACATCAACATCTTCTTTTCCGCCGCCTTCGGCGAGGTCGACACCCTTGCCGGCCGCGCCGTGGTGCCGACGCTCAAGGAGATGGCCGAGGAGGTGGAGGACATCATGGGCGTCTTGGAAGAGGCGACCAAGCGCGTCGACCTTCAAACCGAATAGTGCGTCGATCGCGTTCTGAGGACGGAGAATCAGCCGGGGCGGTCACCCGGGGCGTCTCTGGGTCTCCGGTGTCGGGGGGATGAACAGAGCGAGATCGCCGTGCAAGAGATCCGCGCTGCAGTGCAGGCGAAGAGCCGGCTGGGCCGCGTGAATCAGCCTCCGGGCGAGCCTGAGGAGGTCGTTCTCCCCCTCGATCAAGTCTTCATTGATGAGCTCCAGGACGAAATTTCCCAGGGTAACCTGCGCCAACGCTTCGTCCAGGGTCGTGGCTTGCCGGGAGGCGACTTCCTCGAGGATCGCGCGGCAGGCGCCCATCTGCCACGAAGAGTTGTTTGGGCTCCTTTTCTGCAGTTCGCAGAATTCGCCAACCAGGCGCATGATCACCGATTGGTGTTCGGACTCTTCACCTTCTATTCGGCCGGGAAGCGCTCTATCCATCCGCATCACTCCTTCTTTGGGCCACAGCCGGGGGCCGCCGCATCGCTGGAGGCCCCATCCTCGATCAGAGCCAGGAGTTGGTCCGCGGTCAGCGGCTTTACGGCGGTTTGGACGGTCAAATGGGGATAGGGCCCGGCGAGGCTCTGCGCAGCCTTGGCCAAGTATAAATAGTCGGCGGTCACGGCGATGACGCGGCAGCGAACGTCTTGGCCGCATAGCCATTTGATGAGCTCTATGCCGTCGACCTCGGGCATGACCACTTCAAGGATGACCGTGTCCGGATTGACCTTCCCATATAGCGTCATGAAATCCGGCGCATTGTTCGCGATGTGGACGTGATGACCGCCCGAAGTGGCGACGGTTTGCACGAATTTGAGGAAATCGAGCGAGGTGTCGATCGCAAGCACTAACTTTTTCTGCAACGCATGACCTCAGAAGCTCGAGTCCAACCCCCGCCGGCGCCACCATCGGGCGGCGGGGGTTTTCGTCTACAACTAGTGGATTCAGGTGTCTTGGTTAACGGTGCCAAAATGATGGTTCGGCATGCCACCCCTATCGGGCGGCGGATCGGGCGGCGGTTTCCCGGCGGTAATTTCCGGGCGACCGCCCGGTCCAGCGCTTGAACGCGTGCTGGAACGAGGATACGTCGGAAAAGCCCGAGAGAAAGGCGACATCGGTCAGGCGGAGGTCTTGATTGGCGACGAGGTCCAGGGCGCGCCGCCGACGGACATGATCGCAAATCTCGCGGAAGGTATGACCATCCTCCCTCAGGCGGCGCTGCAGGGTGCGAACGCTCATATGCATGTATTTCGCGGCATCCTCGATGCTCTGCGGGGTCTCTTCCAGGTGTTGGAGAATGAAGGATTCGATGGCTGGCAGGTCCCCCGATGCGCCGCGAGCCGCTTGCAGGTCTTGCTCGACCTCCGCGACCAGGAGCGCGAGCAGCCTGGGATCGGCGTTCGGCGTTTTCCGCTCAAGGTCGGAGACGGGCATCACGATTTGCGTCCTCCGGCGGCCGAAACGCAGGGGGCAGCGAAAGAATTCCAGGTGGGGTGACGAATCGGGGGGCGCGGCATGCATGAAATCCATCCGCCGGGGCGACCAGTGGGTTCCAATGGCGATGCGAATGAGCCCGACCACGGAGGCGGCAACCAGTTCCGCGTATTGCCCCGAGGCCGGTTCGCCGCCGGATTCGGTGTCCATTTCAAAGCGGGCGGTCGTGGCGGAGACAATCAGGCCAAAGCGGACATTGCGGCGGTAGAGGCCGATATAGCGGGCGAGGCGCTCCAGCGCGCTGCCCAGCGTTTCCGAGTTGACGAAGATAGAGCCGGCCAAGCCAACTTCGCGGACATCGAATCGGGTGCCGAGTTTGAGTCCCAGGTTGCGTTCGCCGGTGATCTCCATCGCCGCCCGCCAGAAATCGCAGAATTGTTGGACTGTGATGGTCCGAT
>JAOTVC010000193.1 GCA_029863585.1 Alphaproteobacteria bacterium
ATGGCGGCCAGTTCCAGGCACAGATCGAAACTCTCCGGATTGAGCGCACGGCAGATGCGCAGGAGATCCTGTTCATACCCCGCCCGCTCGGCCTGCTCAAGCCTGCGGTCGGCGGTGGCGCGGAAGGGGTCCAGGACGATCCCGCGATAATACCGCAGCAGGCCTAGGGCCTTGAGGAGCGGGCGCAGCCAGGGCCCGAAGCGGCGCTTGATGGGATGACCGGTCAGCTCGTCGCGCCGGGAGATCCACGGCGGCGCCATGTGGTAATGCACCCGGTAGCCCGGCTCGAAGGTTTCAGCCAAGGCGGCGTCGAACACGCCGTCGGTGTAGAGCCGCCCGACCTCGTATTCGTCCTTGGCCGCCAGCACCTTGAAATAGCCTTCCGCGACGGCCCGGGCGAGGCCGGGGCGGCCCGGCGCACGCTGGCCGGAGATGCGCTCGATCTCGGCCACGATCTCGCGGTAGCGCCGGGCCAGGTCGGGGCCGCCGTAGCGCGCCAGGAAATCGGCGCGGGTTTCGACAAACCCCGCGAGGTCGGGCTCGGTTTCATCTGCCCTGCCGTCCAGCCCGGCGCACGCCGCCACCGCCGCGCCGTCCACCGCCGCCCGGCGGCCCCACGTGAAGGCCTCGAGATTGGCCTCGGCCGCGACCGCGTTGAGCGCTATGGCCCGCTTGAGGGCATCCTCGGACACCGGCACCAGTCCCCGCTGCCAGGCGAAGCCCAACAGGAAGACGTTGGCGGTGATCGGATGGCCGGTCAGCCGCCCGGCCAGGGCGCTGGCGTCCACCAGGGCCAGCGCGCCGCTGCCGACGCGCCCGGCCAGCGCCGCCAGCAGGGGATCGGTGGGGAAGGCGCGGTCGGGGTCACGCAGGAAGGCGCCGGTGATCGCCCGGGCGCTGTTGACCGCCGCCCGGGTGCGTCCCTCCGCCATGGCGTGAAGCTGGGGGGTGTCCGCCGCCACCACCAGGTCGCAGCCGATGACCGCATCGGCCTGGCCGGCGCTGATGCGGGCCGCGGTGATGTCAGCCGCCGTCTCGGCGACCGTGACGTGGCTCATCACCGATCCGCCCTTCTGGGCCAGCCCGGTCTGGTCCATCACCGTGACGGCGCGCCCTTCAAGATGGGCGGCCAGGGCGATGAGGTGGCCGACCGTGACCACGCCGGTGCCGCCGATGCCGGCGACCAGGATGCGCCGGGGCAGGGAGCCGGGCCCGGCATCGGGGGCCGGCAGATCGCGGAACTGTGCCGGCAGGTCGGCGGGGCCGACGTTTGCCCGGCCGTCCCGCCCCGTCTGCTTGCGCTTGCCCTCCACCGTGACAAGGGCGGGGCAAAAGCCGTTGAGGCAGGTCTCGTCCTTGTTGCAGGTGGCGTAATCGATGCGGCGCTTCTCGCCGAGCGGCGTCTCGACCGGGACCACCGACAGGCAGTGGGACGCCTGTTGGCAGTCGCCGCAGCCTTCGCAGACGCGTTGGTTGATGAAGACCCAGCGGTCGGGATCCTCCATCGTACCCCGGCGCCGGCGGCGGCGCTTTTCCGCGGCGCAGGTCTGATCGAAGATCAGCACCGTGACGCCCGGCGTCGCGGCAAGTTCCGCTTGCGCGCAATCGAAACCGTCGCGGCCCGTCACTGTGACGCCTTCGGGGAACCGGTCGGCGCGCCCGTAATGCCCCGGTTCCTCGGCCACCACGACGATGCGCTGAACCCCCTCCGCCGCCAGCTCCCGGGCGATGGCGGGAACCGTCAGCCCGCCCTCCACCGCCTGGCCGCCGGTCATGGCGACGGCGTCGTTGAACAGCAGCTTGAAGGTGATATTGACGCGCGCGGAAAGGGCGGCGCGGATCGCCAGAAAGCCCGAATGGTAATAGGTGCCGTCGCCGATATTGGTGAAGACATGGGGGGTATCGGTGAACGGCGCCTGGCCGATCCAGCTCGCCCCTTCGCCGCCCATCTGGGTCAGGGTCTGGGTATTGGGGTCCGACCACAGGGCGAGGGTATGACAGCCGATCCCGGCCAGCGCCCGGTGGCCCTCGGGAACCCGGGTGGAGGTGTTGTGCGGGCAGCCGGAACAGAAATGCGGCGGCCGGCGCAGGACCGCTGCGGGCGGCTCCGGCAGCGCGGGCGGCGGCGTCACCGCCACCCGCGGCCCGCCGTCCCCCCGCCCGAGCTGGCCCGCCAGCGCCCGCGCGATGCCGTCCGGCTCGATCACGCCGGACAACGGAATCAAGGGCGCGCCGTCGGCCCCCCGCTTGCCGAAGATCTTCGGACGCCCACCGTCCGGCGCCTCATAGAGGATGTCGCGCAGCTGGGGTTCGATCACCGGGCGCTTTTCCTCGATCACGATGATCTCATCGAGCCCGACAGCGAATTCGCGCACCGTTTCGCGGCCCAGCGGCCAGACCATCGCGGGCTTGAACAGGCAGATGCCGGCGGCACGCGCGGCTTCGCCGTCGAGCCCCAGCAGCCTGAGCGCTTCCCGCGTGTCGGCGAAGGCCTTGCCGGCGGCGACGATGCCGATGCGGCTGGCGCCGTCCTTGGCGATCACCCGGTCGAGCCGGTTGGCGCGGGCGAAGGTCTCGGCGGCGCGCAGCTTGGGTCCGGAGAGGCGGTGCTCCTGATCGGTCGACTTGTCGGGCCAGCGGATGTGCAGGCCGCCTTCGGGCAGATGCGCGGCCGCCGTCCCGGCGAAGGTGAAGCGCGACAGCGCGGTCTCCACCGTGCCCGCCTGTTCGATCACCGCCGACGGGCACTTCAATGCCACCCAGGCGCCGCACACCCGGGACATGGCGATGCCGGCGAGCCCAAGGTCGAGAACGTCTTGCAGATCGGCGGGGGTCAGAACCGGGATCTGGGCGTCGATGAAGGCGAATTCGCTCTGATGGGCGGTGGTCGACGACACGCCGCCGTGATCGTCTCCGGCGACCGCCAGGACCCCGCCCTCCGGCGCGGTGCCCGCCAGGTTGGCGTGCTTGAAGGCGTCGCCCGCCCGGTCCGCGCCCGGGCCCTTGCCGTACCACATGCCGAACACGCCCGCGACCTGGGCACCGGGGAACAGGCCCACCTGCTGGGTTCCCATCAGGGCGGTGGCGGCCAGCTCCTCGTTGACGCCGGGTTCGAAATGGATGCGGGCTTGGGTGAAGGCGTCTGATGCCGCGGCGAGCTCGCCGTCGAAGGCGCCGAGCGGCGATCCGCGATAGCCCGAAACGAAGCCCCCGGTTTCCACCCCCCGGACGCGGTCGAGCCAGGCCTGGGTCAGCAGCACCCGGACCAGGGTCTGGGTGCCCGTCAGGAACAGGCAGTCCTGGTCCGGCCTGAGGCGGTCTTCCAGGGTGAGATCGGCTATCGGCATGGGTTTGCGCCCTTTTTCGCGCCGTAACACATGCACCATAGCGGACCGGGAGGCAATTGCCGATATCGGCCGCAGGGGATGATTTTGTCGGCCCGCCGGTCTATACGTGGGGGGATCAGCAAGAAGGTCCGCCCGTCCCATGACCATCCTCGTTACCGGTGCCGCGGGGTTCATCGGCTACCATGTCAGCGAAGCGCTCATCGCCCGCGGTGAGGCGGTGATCGGCGTCGACAACATGAACGACTATTACGACGCCGCCCTCAAGGAGGCACGGCTGGCGCGGCTCGAGACCCATTCCGGGTTCGTCTTCGAACGCGCCGATATCTCCGACGAGGGCGCCATGGTGATGCTGGCGCGCCGGACCGGGGACGTGACCGGCGTGGTGCATCTCGCGGCTCAGGCGGGGGTGCGCTACTCGCTCCTCAATCCCCACGCCTATGTGCGCGACAATATCGTGGGTCACCTCAACATCCTGGAGATGTGCCGCGGCTTGAAGGGGCTCAAGCACCTGGTCTATGCCTCGTCGTCTTCGGTCTACGGCGGCAATGAGAAGCTGCCCTATGCCGAAAGCGATCCGGTCGACCGTCCGGTCTCCCTCTATGCCGCATCGAAGAAATCGGACGAGCTGATCTCCCACACCTACAGCCACCTCCACGGCATCCCGGCGACGGGGCTGAGGTTCTTCACGGTCTATGGCCCCTGGGGGCGGCCCGACATGGCGTACTACCTGTTCACCGAGTCGATCTTTCGCGGCGAGACCATCCATGTCTTCAATCACGGCGATATGCGGCGCGACTTCACCTATATCGACGACGTGGTCGCCGGCGTCCTTGCGGCGCTGGACCGCCCGCCGCGGGCCCGGGACGGCGCCCCGCCGCACCGCATCTACAACATCGGCAACCACCGCGCGGAAGAACTCTTGCATTTCATCGGCGTGATCGAGGAGGCGGTGGGCCGCAAGGCCGAGCTCAAGATGGCACCGATGCAGCCCGGCGACGTCAAGGAAACCTACGCCGATATCGAATTGGCCAGGCGCGACCTCGGCTTCGATCCCGTCACCCAGCTGGATGTCGGCATCCCGCTGTTCGTGCAGTGGTACCGGGATTATCACGGGCACTGACGGGCACGGGCCCTCACGCCCGGTAAAGGGCCTCCAGGCGTTCGCGATAGATGCCGGTGACGATGTGGCGGCGGACCTTCATGGTCGGCGTCATCTGGCCGTTTTCGACGGTGAAGGGTTCATCGGCGATCATGAACCGGCGGACGCGCTCGATCGGCGCGAGCCCGGCATTGACCCGCTCGATGGCGGCGGCCACGGCCGCCCGGGTGTCTTCCCCCCCCGCCTCCATGCCTTCTTCGGGCACGATCAGCGCCACAAGGTGGGGCCGTGTGTCGCCGAGCACCATGGCCTGGGAGATTTCCGGCTCCAGGACCAGGAAGCCCTCGACCCGCTGGGGGGAGATATTGTCGCCGCCGGAATTGACGATGATGTCCTTCTTGCGTTCGGTGATCCTGAGATAGCCGTCGGCGTCGAATTCGCCGATGTCGCCGGTGTGTAGCCAGCCGTCGACGACGGTCTCGCTGGTGGCATCGGGCTGCTGCCAATAGCCCTGCATGACCAGTTCGCCGCGCACCAGGATCTCGCCGTCCTCGGCGATGCGGCATTCGACCCCTTCCATCGGCGGGCCGACGGTTTCGATCTTGATCTTCTCCGGCGGATTGCAACTGACGACCGGCGCCGATTCGGTCTGGCCATAGCCCTGCAGGATCTGGATTCCCAACGCCAGGAAAAACACTCCGACCTCGGGGTTGAGCGGCGCGCCGCCCGAAATCATGAATTTCAGCCGGCCGCCGAAACGCGCGCGGACCTTGTCGCGGACCAGCCGCTCCAGGACCCCGTCCTGTATCCGCTCCCACAGGGTCAGGCTGCCCGGATCCTCGTAGCGCTTGCGCCCGAGGGCAAGGGTGCGCGCGAACAACTTTTGCCGGAGCGGCGACGCCCGCCGCAGGCCGAGGGACACCCGGTTCTTGAATGCCTCATAGAGCCTCGGCACCGCGGTCATCACCGTCGGGTGCATGTCCGCCATATCCTGGGCGATGGTGTCGGTGCCGACGGCGTAATAGATCTCCGCCCCGATGGAGATGGGGAAGAACTGGCCCGCCGTGTGTTCGTAGGAATGGCTGAGCGGCAGAAAGGACAGGAAGACCTCTTCGTCGAGGCCCGCGTTGCGGAACAGGTCTTCGATGCCTTCGCAGTTCGACAGGATCGCCCCGTGGCTCAGCATCACGCCCTTGGGCGCGCCGCCGGTGCCCGACGTATAGATGATGCAGGCGGTGTCGGTGCGCTTGCCGGCATGGGGCATTGCGGGTTCGTGGCCGAGAAGATCGTCCCACGCGTGCAGCGTGAACCCGGAGACCTGATCGGTCGCCAGCGGCTCCATGGAGATGACATGACGGCAGGTATCGACGCGGGCCACGGCCGGCAGCAGGGCCCGTGCCAGGCCGGCGGTCGAGACGATCACCGCGGCGGCGCCGGAATCGGCGAGGATATAATGGTGGTCGTCCTCGGTATTGGTGGTGTAGGCGGGCACGCTGATGCCGCCCGCGGCCATGACCGCATGATCGGCGATCAGCCATTCGGGCCGGTTTTCCGAAACGATGCCGACCCGGTCGCCGGGCTTGATGCCGAGCGAGCGGAGCCCGGCGGCGATCCTGAGCGCCCGATCGCCGGCCTCGGCGAAGGTCACGGTGGTCCAGCTGCCGCTTTTGCCTTGCGTGCGGGCATGGAGGAACGGATTCGGCCCCAGGGCGGTTGCCTGGGTGAACAGCAGGTCGGTCAGCACCACCGCCGATGCGGGATCGACGGCCCGGGGGCAGATCTTCGTCATGATGGCGGTTGTCCCCTTGGATGCGGAAGTTTATTGACCATCTATAATGCGCAAAGAGGCCGTCCCGGCCAAGCCCCGCCAGCGTAAGGAGGATCCATGACCCTGTCCCCGGCATCCGCGACCGAGCCCCGAACCACCAAGACCCGAAAGCCCCGGACCAAATCGCCGGCGGGCAAAGCCGCCGTCGGCCCACTGCCCCGTTGGAACCTCAATGACCTTTATTCGGGGCCGGGCTCGGAGCGCCTGGCCCGGGATCTGGCACGCGCGGATCGGCGGGCGGCGCGGTTCGAGAAGTCATGCAAGGGCCGCCTGGCCCGCATGTCGGGCAAGCGGCTCGGCGCGGCGGTTGCCGAGTACGAGGCGATCGACGAGATCCTGGGCAAGGTCATGTCCTATGCCGGGCTGCTGCATTCCACCAATGTCTCCGACCCCAAGATCGGGCAGTTCTATCAGACCACCGCGGAGCGGGTGAACGCCATCTCGACGCGGCTCTTGTTCTTTTCCCTGGAACTCAACCGCCTGCCGGAAAAGGTGATCCGCCAGAAGCTGCGCGCCCCCGCGCTCGAGCGTTACGCGCCCTGGGTGCGCGACGCAAGGGCCTGGCGCCGGCATGAGCTTGCCGACGACATGGAAAAGCTGCTGCATGAAAAGGCGCCGTCGGGCCGCGCCGCCTGGGTGCGCCTGTTCGATGA
>JAOTVC010000194.1 GCA_029863585.1 Alphaproteobacteria bacterium
AATTCTTATGTCCGCTTTGGGTCATCAGCGGACACTGGGTTAACGGGCCTATCCGGCCGCTAGACCGGGCGCCGCGCGTTCATGGCGGCGGAGATCGTCCCGTCGTCGAGGTAGTCGAGCTCGCCGCCCACCGGAACCCCGTGGGCCAGGCGGGTGACGGCGACGTCGCGCCCCTCCAGCCGTTCCGAGATGTAATGCGCCGTGGTCTGGCCGTCGACGGTGGCGGGCAGCGCCAGGATCACCTCGCGCACCTCCGCCGTCTCGGCCCGGGCGAGAAGGTTCGCGAGGTTGAGGTCTTCCGGCCCGATGCCGTCCAGCGCCGACAGCACGCCGCCCAGCACGTGATAGCGGCCGCGGAAGGCGCCGGCGCGCTCCAGCGCCCACAGGTCCGCGACCTCCTCCACCACGCAGATCAGCGCGCGATCGCGCCCCGGGTCGGCGCAGACTCCGCAGGGATCGCGCGAATCGAGATTGCCGCAAATGCCGCAGGAGCCGATGGCCTCGGCGGTTTCCTCCATCACCCGGGCGAGCGGCACCATCACCGTGTCCTTGCGCTTGAGCAAATGCAACGCGGCCCGGCGGGCCGAGCGCGGGCCGAGACCCGGCAGCTTCGCCAACAGGCCGATCAGGCGTTCGATTTCGGGACTGGACATCGACCCCGGGCGCCCCCTCAGAAGGGCAGCTTCATGCCGGGCGGCAATTGCAGGCCGCCGGTCACCTCGGACATCTTTTCGGCGACGAAGGCCTCGACCTTGGTCTTGGCGTCGTTGAAGGCGGCGGTGATCAGGTCCTCCAGGATGGCGACATCGTCCGGGTCCACCAGGGAGGGGTCGATCTTGAGCTTCTTGAGCGTTCCCTTGCCGGTCATGGTCACGGTGATCAAGCCGCCGCCGGAGGCGCCGGTGATTTCGGCCTCGTCCAGCTGGGCCTGCATCTCCTGCATCTTGTTCTGCATCTCCTGGGCCTGCTTCATCATCTGGCTCAGGTTCTTCATGCCTCGTCCTCCGAACTTTCACTCTCTGGATCGATCAGCGGCGCCTCTTCCGGCGCCATGGCGGCGTCGCGCACCTCGGCGATTTCGGCCCCCGGGAACGCCTCCAGCGCCGCCTTGACCAGGGGATGGGCGGCGGCCTCGCGCTTGCGCGCGTCTTCCAGGGACTGCTCCTGCTGGGCCAGGGTCGCGGCACCGGCCGCGCTTGAAAGGGTGATCGCCCAGCGCGCACCGGTCAGCCGCTGCAGGGCCGCGCCGAGGCGGCTGGCGAGAGACGATTCGGCGCGCTCGCCGGGGCGGAACTCGATGCGGCCCGGCGCGAAATGGACCAGGTGCGCCTGGGTGCGCAGCTCCGCCGCCAGCCGGCCTTCGCGGGCACCGTCCAGAAGCTCGATCACCGCCTCGAAGCTTTCGGGCAGCGCCGCCGCGGGCGCCTCGGTGGACACCGGATCGGCCTCGGGTTCGGGTCCGGGCTGCGGCCGCGGACGGGGCTGGGACGCCGGCGCGGCCTGGGCCACCGGGGCCGAGGGCGGTGGCGGCGCATCCGTCATGTGACCCGGCAGGGCCGCGGGATCCGCGGGCGCTTCGGCTGGCGGCGGCGCCACCGCCTGGGCCCCCGCCCCCGGTGCGCCTAGGGCGGGCTTCGCCGCCGGCGCGGCGGCGGCGGCGGCCGGCGCCGGGACAGCAGCGGCCTCGCTCTCGAGGCGCTGGATCAAGTCAGCCGGGCTCGGCAGGCTGGCACCGTAGGCCAGGCGCACCAGCACCATCTCCGCCGCCTGCATGGGTTGCGGCGCGTGCTGGACCTCGTTCAATCCCTTGAGCAGCATCTGCCAGGCCCGGGCCAGGGCCGCCATGGAAAGACCCTCGGCCAGTTCGCGGCCAAGCACACGCTCGGCCTCGGGCACCACCGGGTCGTCGGCCACCGCCGGGGTGATCTTGACCCGGGTCAGCCAGTGGGTGAGGTCCAGCAGGTCCCCCATCACGCGTTCGGCATCCGCCCCGGCGTCGTGCTGGGCGGAAAGCCGATCCAGGGCGGCGGCGATGTCGCCCCGCATGACATGTTCGAACAAATGGAAGACCTGGGAGCGGTCGGCCAGGCCCAGCATGGCGCGCACCGCGTCTTCAGTGATCGCCCCGCGGGCGCCGTCGCCGGCCAGCGCCTGGTCGAGGATGGACAGCCCGTCGCGCACGCTGCCGTCCGCCGCCCGGGCGATCAGCCTGAGGGCGCCCGGTTCCACCTGGGCGCCTTCCGCCTCGGCGATGGTGGCGAAGTGCTTGGTCAGCAGTTCCTCCGAGACCCGGCGCAGGTCGAAGCGCTGGCAGCGCGACAGCACCGTCACCGGCACCTTGCGCACCTCGGTGGTGGCGAAGATGAATTTGACGTGTTCCGGCGGCTCCTCCAGCGTCTTCAAGAGCGCGTTGAAGGCGTTGGTCGACAGCATGTGCACTTCGTCGATGATGTAGACCTTGTAGCGCGCGCTTGAGGGGCGGTAGCGCACCCCCTCGATCAGCTCGCGAACATCGTCGACCCCGGTGCGGCTGGCGGCGTCCATCTCCAGCACGTCCGGGTGGCGACCGTCGGCGATGGCGCGGCAGTTGTCGCACTGGCCGCAGGGCTCCGCCGTCGGGCCGCCGGCGCCGTCGGGCCCGATGCAGTTCAGCGCCAGCGCGATGATGCGCGCCGCCGTGGTCTTGCCGACGCCGCGCACCCCGGTCAACAGCCAAGCATGGGCCAGGCGGTCCGACTGGATGGCGTTGGTCAGCGTCCGGACCAGGGCATCCTGGCCGATCATCTCGGCGAAGTTCTGGGGCCGGTACTTGCGCGCCAGCACCTGATAGGCCGCGCCCTCGCCGGGGCCCTGACCGCCCCTCCCCTGGCCGCCCTCGTCCGGGCCGCCTAGGTCCTGGCCGCTGTCTTGCTGCCCGTCTTCTTGGGTGCCGTCGTCCATATCCGTGATCCCGGCCGGGCGCCCGGACCGCCTAAGGAATTTCGGGGCTTTGGCCCCAGGGTGGGAGACTGGACACTGACCCGGGCGAATCCCGTTACGGCTGCTTCCTTCCGGACCTGACCGGATTGGCGGGGTGCCCGTCCACCGCCAGCCTCCCGGTCCCACTATACCAGCTTTGCCCCCGGCCCCGAAACCCGTTTGCCCGCCAGCCCCGCGGCCGCAAAGCGGAATCCCGCGACGGGGCGCGAAATCCGCTATGATCGCCGCCCGCGACGCCAAGGGAGAACGCCGAGAGATGAGTGTGCTGCTGCTGAAACCGGAAGAGATCCAGGACCTGGTCACCATGAAGGAGGCCATCGACGCGGTCGAGCTCGGCTATAAGGGGGGATGCGAGTTCCCGGTGATCAACGCGCCAAGGCGCCGCGTCCATTCGCCGGAGGGCGTGCGCATCAGCAATTTCCCGGGCGGCATCCAGGGCATGGGGGTGATCGGTTCGGCGACACGGGCGGAGCTGGTGGAACAGCACGGCACCAACCAGTCCTATGCCTATCGCGAGCACCCGGTGCACGCGCTCCACGATTCGAGGACCGGGCACCTGATCTGCATCCTGATCGGCGAGCCGGTGGAAAAGACGCTGGGCTATACCTCGGTGGTGGCGCTGCGCACGGCGGCGACGTCGGGCGTCGGCTTCCGCTACCTGGTGCGCAAGGACGCCGAGACCGCCGGCCTGTTCGGCGCCGGCGGCCAGGCCTGCAACCAGTTGCTGGCCCTTCTGGTCGAACGCCCGGGCATCAAACATGTCAAGGTCTACAGCCGCACCCCGGCCAACCGCGAAGCCTTCGCCGAAAAATATTCCGAAAAATTCGGTGTCGAGATCACGCCGGTCGACTCCCCGGAAAAAGCCATCCGCGGGGTCGACGTGCTGCTGTGCGCCACCAACACCAATGTCGAGCTGTTCGACGGCGACCTGCTGGAACCCGGCCAGCACGTCACCGGCATCATCGGCGGCAACGCACAACTGGTGGAAGGCGGATTCCTGAAGAAAGCCCGGCGCGAGATCGACGACCGCACGGTGGAGCGCGCCGATGTGATCGTCTGCAACCTGCGGGAAAACATCATCTCGGAAAAGCAGGGCGATCTCTACATGCCGATCGAGGCCGGCCTGATCAAGATCGAGGATATCTATGAGCTGGGCGAGCTGCCGCTCGGCATCTGCAAGGGCCGCACGACCGACGATCAGATCACCTATCACAAGAACAACGCCGGCACCGCGGCCTCGGAACTGGCGGTCGCCATGCTGGCTTACGAGAACGCGAAGAAGCTCGGCCGCGGCACCGAGATCGACCTGATCGATCCGGACAAGCTGGCAAGGGATTTCGCGAAGTAGCGTAATCGGCCGGAATCACCCCCGCCTTCACCTGTTTTTGCCAAGGCGGATCGGCTCGTCTATCATCCGGGCCACGCCGCCTTTGGCGGCACCAAAGCGAATTGAGGATAGGGAAGAATGGAGCTCGTCCAAGAGGCGCAGAGGTTCCAATTCACGCGCCTGTCATCGCCGTCGGATACCGATGACGGCAGCGATGTCGCGGCGGGCCTGGCGGCGGCGCCCAAGACCCTGCCGTGCAAGTATTTCTACGATGCCGTGGGATCACAATTGTTCGAACGGATCTGCGATACCCCGGAATACTACCCGACCCGCACCGAACACGGCATCCTGACCCGCCATGCCGCCGACATCGCCGCGTTGACAGGGCCGTGCGAACTGGTGGAGTTCGGCAGCGGCTCGGCAGCGAAGACGCGAATCCTGCTCGATGCCTATGCCCGCAAGGCGGACGAGGTCCATTTCGTGCCCATCGACGTTTCGGAGAGCATCCTGCGCGCAAGCTCCCGCGAGCTGGTCGAGCGCTATGACGGGCTGTCGATCCGCGGCTTTTCCGGCACCTACGAACAAGCCCTGGCCGCCCTCCACCCGGCGCCGGCGCCGGCCCGGATGTTCGTCTTCCTAGGCTCCACCATCGGCAATTTCAGCGGCTCCGAACGGGCCGCCTTCATGGCCCGGACCAGGGACGCCATGGCGGTGGGCGAATATTTCCTGCTCGGCATCGACCGGCGCAAGGACCCGGCCATCATCGATGCCGCCTATAACGACGGCGAAGGCCTGACGGCGCGCTTCAACCTCAACCTACTGTCCCATCTCAACCGCCGCTTCCACGGCGATTTCGAGCTTGCGAATTTCGCCCACCGGGCCATCTATGACACCCGGCGTCACCAGATCGAAATGTATCTCGACAGCCTGGTTGACCAGCAGGTGACGCTTTTGGACCTCGACCTGAGCGTCGGCCTTGAGGAAGGCGAGGCCGTCCGCACGGAAATCTCCAAGAAGTTCGACCCCGGTGAACTGACGGCGGAGTTTGCGGGCCACGGCCTCGAACATGCCGCCACCTGGTCCGACGACAAGGAATGGTTCTCCCTGTTGCTGTTCCGCCTCGGCGCCCAACAGGGAGGCAACGGCGGGGCGGCGCGATGAAGGAACCCAACATCTTCGCAGGCGGCGGCTTCGACCGGGCCGGAGCGTTCCGCAAGGACGCCGACTGGCTGGCCCGCCATCGGGTCCATCCGGCGACGCGCCTGATCCCGGTGTGGCGCGACAATCATCTCGTCCTGATAGAACCCGAGCCGAGGCCCGTGTTCCTGGCCCCCGACGAGGTGCCGGGCCTTGCCGAGAACGACGATTCGCTGGCGTTTCTCGGCGTGGTCGGGGAGCAGGCGGTGTTCGGCATCGATATCTCGCATATCGACGAGCCGTTGGCCCGGCCCGAGCTGACCGGCCGCGGCGAATTCATCGACATTCGCGACGTGGGGTCGTTCCTGGGCCGGGCCGACGCCCAGCTCATGGTCCTCGCCCGGGCGCTGTTTTTCTGGCACCGGCGCCACCTGTTCTGCGGGTTGTGCGGCGCGCCCACGGTTTCGGGCGAGGCCGGCCATGTGCGCATCTGCACCAACGCGGACTGCGCCACCACCCATTTCCCGCGCACCGATCCCGCCGTGATCATGCTGGTGACCGACGGCGACAAATGCCTGCTGGGGCGCCGGCCCGGGCGCCAGAACTTCATGTATTCGACCCTGGCGGGTTTCGTCGAACCCGGCGAATCCCTGGAAGAGGCCGTCGCCCGCGAGGTGATGGAGGAAACCGGCGTTCACATCACCAACGTGCGCTATGCCCATTCCCAACCCTGGCCCTTTCCGGCCAACCTGATGCTGGGCTTCTACGCCGACGCGGCCAGCCGGGAAATTTCGCTGAACGACAAGGAATTGGCCGATGCGCGCTGGTTCACCCGGGACGAGGTCCGCGACCTGATGGTGGTGCGCGACCGCACCGAATCGGAAAGGCTCGGCGGCGCCCTGCACCTGCCGCGCCCGATTTCCATCGCCCGGCGCCTGATTTCCGAATGGATCGAGGGCAAAGCGCCCTGAGCGCCCGCCCGGTCGACATCGCAGCCCCATGACCCTCGCCGCGCTTTTCATCCTTGCGATCGGCCTCGGCAGCGACGCCTTCGCCGCCGCCGTCGCCAACGGCGCCGCCAACGCCCATCCCCGCCTGCGCGACGCCTGCGCGACGGCCGCCTATTTCGGCACCGCCGAAGGCCTGATGGTGGCGCTGGGCTTCGCCCTCGGCGCCGGCTTCCGCGGCATGATCGAAAGCGTCGACCATTGGGTGGCCTTTGGCCTGCTGTCGGTGATCGGCGGCAAGATGATCCGCGACGGCCTGTTCGGCGGCGAGGAGTCCGATCCCGATCCCGACCCGGACCCGCAACCCACCGCCGCGCCCGGTGCCCGGCCGGCGGCGGGCCGGATGGTTTTGACCGCCATCGGCACCAGCATCGATTCCGCGGTGGTCGGCATCACCCTGGCCCTGGTGGGAGTGTCCGTCGCCCTGGCCGCGCCGCTGATCGGGCTGACCTCCTTCACCATGTCACTCGCGGGC
>JAOTVC010000026.1 GCA_029863585.1 Alphaproteobacteria bacterium
CATCGGCGAAATCCAGACGTCGGCCCGCAAGATCACCTCCCGTGCCGACAAGATCGGCGAGATCGAGATGGCGGAGGACGATGCCGAAGCCGCCCTCGCCCCGCCGCAAACGCCACCCGAAACGCCACCCGAAACGCCGAAGCCCCGCCTGGTCTCGAGCGGCGAAGACGGCTGAACCGAGGAGCCCATCCATGGCCATCGTTCCGATCAAGGCCCGCCTCGGCCTCATCCTTTCGGCCTCGAACCTCTGTGTCGAGCCGTTCTTCCGGTCGCTGGCGCCGGCGGCGCTTGCCGTTCACCCGACCCGCATGAACATGGCCTCCCAGGTGCGGGCGGATTTCGCCGAGACCGCGGCCGAGGCCGCGGAGGTGGCGCGCCTGGTGGCCCAGGCCAAGGTCGATGTCATCGACCTGCAGGCCACGGGGTTCGTCATGTCCCTGGGGGCGGAGGCCGAAAGCCGCTGCATCAAGGGGATCGAGGATGCCACCGGCATTCCCGCCTATACCGCGACCCAGGGCCTGATGGAGGCGCTCCGGGCGCTGGAGGTCCGCCGTGTGCTGCTCATCACCCCGTTCGACGACAAGCCGACGGCCGAGGAGCGCGCCTATTTCGAAGACCAGGGGTTCGAGCTCACCGCGGCGGTGGGCCTGGCGCTGGGCGGCGGGCCGATCACCGCCGCCACCCCCTATGAGACCTGGGTCCAGGCCGCCCGCGCCCACGACACGCCGGAGGCCGATGCAATCGTCCTGAGCGGTTCCAACACCACCCAGACCGACGCCATCGGACCGATCGAGGATGCCCTGGGCAAACCCGCCGTCACCTCGGTTCAGGCCGCCCTGTGGGCCGGTTTGACGCGGCTGAAGGGCAAATTGGGCGATTTCGCCCCCGATGCCGGCCTGGGGCGGCTCGGCCAGACGCTCTAGGTTGCGATTTTCCCGATTTGGCGGCAACCGGCCTCAGCCGAAGGCGCCCGGCTGGCGGGCCGTCACCGGCAGCCCGCCGATGAAGCCGGCGACGAAGGTATCGGCCAACGCCTGGGCCGGTTCGGCAGCGCCTGGCGCCTCCGATGCGGCGAGGGCGGAAAAGCCCTGCAGCGCCACCCACACCGTGCGCGCCATGTGGCCGGCGCGGTGCGCCGCTCCTTGGGGCAGCAGCGGCGCCAGGGCGAGCTCGAACAGGCCGAGCAGGCGGCGGATCTTCTGGCGGTAGGCGACGGGCACCTCCTGGTCGGGCGGCGCCTCGTAAGAGAACACCGCGGCCCACAGGCCGGGGTTGCGCCCGGCGAAATGGAGCTGGCGGGCGATCAGCGCGCGCAGGGCGTTTTCCGGGCCGTCGGGCAGGGCGTTTTCCGTCATCGCGCCGTAGAGCAGATCCAGCGTCTCGCCGTTCATCTGCAGGATCAGATCGTCGAGATTCTCGAAGCAATTGTAGATCGTGCCGATGGTATAGCCGATCTCCCGCGCGACCCGCCGAGCGGTCAGCCCGCGCAAGCCCTCCGCGGCGACGATGCGACGGGCCGCGGCCAGGGCGAGATCGTGAATCTGTTCGCGTGTGTGGTCGGTGCGCCGGCCCATGGGGGCGTTGGAATCCACCTAATTGAGCAACGTTCAAACTTTACCTTTTCACCGAGTTCCCCGTCAAGAGCCCCGGTTTTCCGCGGTTTGATCAGTGATCAGTTTTATTGGTCCCAAACCGGTCCCAACGGACGCGGCGGAGGCTCAAGGCGCCGGTTTGCGAAACAGCAGCGTGAAGCGGTCGGTATTGCCCCGGACCGTGCGCCGCCCGACCTCGAAGCGCAGCTCGTCGTCGGGGCGCAGGAAGAAGGTCGCGAAATCGACGAACTCGAACCCCGCCGCCTGCACTTCCTTGATCGCCAGGACGGGATCGACCCGGCGGCGGTTCTCGTTGGTGTCGGGCTCCATGTGGCGGCGGGTGTGATCGATGATGCAGTAATACCCGCCGGGCTTCAGCGCCTTGTGGACGGCGCGGTTGAAATCGAGCCGGGTGGACGGGTCGAGATTGTGGTATTCGCGGAAGTTCAGCACCAGGTCGACCCCGGTCAGTCCGAAATCAAGGTTCTTGGCGGTGATGTCGTGGGACACCGGATGGCGGATGACGTCGACGGGCAGTTTCCGCACCTTGGACATCGGCTCTTTCTTGAGCAAGCCGTCGAGACGCTTCAGGCGCGCCGCCTGGGTCGAGACGTAGAGCAGGCCATTGTCCTTGAGCAGAGGTCCCAGGATCTCGGTATACCAGCCGCGCCCCGGCGCCCAGTCCAGCACCGTCATGTCGTCGCGCATGCGGCAGAAATGAAGCGCCTTGACCGGATCGCGATTGCGGTCCCGCAAGCGGTTCTTGTTGCTCCGGTGGGGCATGTCCATCACCGCCCGGACCTTCTTCTGGAACGCCGTCAGGGCGTCTGCGGCGCCCGCGGGAACCACCGGCAGGACGAGCACCGCCGCCAAACCCGAAGCCACAATGATGTTCGTCTTCATGCCAGATCCCCCTCTCGGCCGCCCGCGCCGGATGCCGCCGTGCCCTCGTGTGGGCTTCGGGGTCTTTTCCGGGGCCTCGGCGCGGACCGGGGCCTCGGCGCGGACCGGGGCTGATCCGAACCGGGTCGGTCAGCCTTGTCGGCGGCCCTGCGGCGACAATTCCATTTGAAATATTATAGCCCCATTCGGCTATTCCCAACCCGCCGATTGGACTATCGTTCGTCGGGTTCGCCAAGCGCGGATCAATCGCCCCGAGGGCGATTTAACGGGCCAGCCAATAAGGCCCACACCAATAAACCCACGCAAGGAGAAAGCTGCCATGAAAGGGACCACCAGGGCGTCATTCCATATCACCGCTTTGTTCGCACTCGCAGCCTTGAGCGGCACCGCCGCCCATGCCGAGACCGAAGCGGAGTTTTACAAAGGCAAGCGAATCCGCATGAACATCGGCTTCCCGACGGGCGGCACGTCGGACATTTTCGCGCGGACCCTCGCCCGGCACATGGGCCGGCACCTGCCGGCTCCGGTGACCTTCGTGCCGCAGAACCAGCCGGGCGCCGGTGGCCTCAAATCGGCGAATTACCTCTATAACGTCGCGCCCAAGGACGGCACGGTCTTCGGCAATTTCAGCCGTAGCATCCCGCTCGAACCCCTGCTCGGCAAGAAGAAGCTGACCAAGTTCGACGCGCTCAAGTTCACCTGGCTCGGCAGCCCGTCCCAGGAAATCTCGACCTGTGCCGCTTGGCATACCGCGCCGGTGAAGACTCTGGACGACCTGTTCAAGAAGGAACTGATCGTCGGCTCCACCGGCCAGGCCTCGGCGGCGACGGTGTACCCCAAGGTGTTCAACGCCGTCCTTGGGACCAAGTTCAAGATCGTCCTCGGCTACACCAACAGCGTCACCGCCCTCGCCGCCATGGAAAAGGGCGAGGTCCAGGGCTTCTGCGCCTGGGGATGGGTGCCGATGCTGTCGCGCCGCGGGCACTGGTACAAGGCCGGCAAGCTCAACGTGCTGTTTCAGATCGGGCTGACCAGCCACCCGAAGCACAAAGACGTGCCGCTCATCCTCGACAAGGCCAAGACCGAAGACGACCGCGCGGTCCTGTCCCTGGTCATGGCCTCACAGACCTTCTCCCGGCCGTTCGCGGCGCCGCCGGGCCTGAGCAGCACGCGGGCCAAGACCCTGACTGGCGCCTTCACGGCCACCGTCAAGGACCCCAAATTCATTCAGGACGCCGAACGGCAGGGGCTTGAGGTCGATCTGCTGACCGGCGACGAGATGCTGGCAATTCTGCGCAAGCTCTACGCCACGCCCAAGGCCATCGTGGACCGGACCAGGGCGGCGCAGAAATAACAGCAGAAATAGAAAAGTCGCTGGGCCGCGTCCGATCGGCGCAAGGGAGGCACTGGATCGGTCCAGCGCCTCCTTTCGGTTTAGCAGCGGAGTCCCCGCTCAGCCGACCTCTTCATAGCGGTCGCGCTTCACGTCCTGCAGGTTGACGCCCTCGATCCTGAGCAGCTTGGTCGGCTCGTGGCGCACCGGGGCGTGCAGCACGCCCGGTTCGTAGGCCACCGCCATGCCCGGCTTCAAATCATAGGTCTTGACCGGTTCGGCCTTGCCGGGTTTGCCGTCGACGGGCTTTTCCACCGAACGGTATTCGGTCATGTGGGTGACCCCATCGACCTGTCCATAGATCGCCCACGATTCCGCGTGATCGTGGGGATTGCTGATCCGCTTGTCCTTGTAGACATGGGCGATGACGCAGAAGCCCAGGTCCGGATCCTCATAAAGGACGTTTCGCGTCGAATCGGCGCCCGGGCCGAAATAATCCCTGACGACGCTGTCGTCCACCAGCACCTGTTCCAGCCTTCGGCGCACCTGCTCGCGCCCCGCCGGCCCGGGGTCGTTCTCGAGGATGTCGTGACAGGCCTTGGCGAATTGTTCGATCACCGGGTTCATTCCATGCACCTCCCTTGCTTTGCCTGATTGTCGGCATTGAAAATCCCTGGCGTCCGCCCCCGGACGAGTAGTGCCCTTCACGCCGGCCCCCACCGGATGCGGCGTTCGGCCGCTAGCGCGCCGGCACGAAGGCGACGATCCTGAGCGGCCCGCCCGAGCCGCCTTCGATCTTCATGGGCAAGGCCACGATGGTGGTCCCGGTCGCGGGCAAGGCGCCCATCTCGGCGACGTTCTCGAAGGCCGGAACATTGTTGGTCATCAGTTTCACATGGGTCGCGAAGTCCTTGGACTGGCCGTAATCGATCGACGGCGTATCGATCCCCACGGCGCCGATCCGGCGCGCGATCAGCAATTCCGCGGCATCGACGCCGAGGCCCGGAAAATGCAGCTTGGCCACTGCCTCGGCCCCGTGCTCCGCCGTGCCCATATATCGCGCGCGGTCAGTATACAGTTTCGCCCGGCCGGTGTTCAGCAGCACGATGGCGCCGGCGGGAATGCGACCGTGTTGCGCCTCGAACGCCCGGATATCCGCAGCATTGACGCGGTAGTCCACGTCGGCGGCGGCCCGGCGTGAGATATCGATGACGACGCCCGGCCCGATCAGTTGACCGAGCGGAACCTTGTCCACCGTGTTCCTGTTTTCGGCGAAATGGATCGGCGCGTCGATATGGGTGCCGCCATGCTCGGCCGCCTGGAAGTCGTAGGCGGAATAGAACCAACCGCCCTTGGTGTGCCCGTGGAAGACCTCGGTCTTGGTGAACATCCTGGCGGTCGGCCAATAGACCGAGCGTTCATTGAACCCATGGGTGAGGTCCACCCATCGCCCATTTCCGAAGTCTTGCGCCGAAGCCGCGAACGAAAAATAGATTGCCGCAAGGGCCAGGACGACGCGCAGCACCATTTTCAAACCTCCCTCGCAATCGAAGCGACGACGTGTCCAGGGCCACCCATGGACCGGCCGCGCCGCCGCCATGTTAGTCGAAAAGTGCCGCGAGAGAAGGCGGGTTGATCCGGCGCCCGCCTATTCCCCAAAAAGGACATGAACCTTCAAGGCTTAGGCCAAGGCAACCGGTCCCGGCACATCCTGCCAAGCCGCGCGCCACTCGAACGCTGAATTTTGAAAGATTCTAAACATGCGTATTAGACATTGACATCATAGGAACACATTCCCATGTCCAAGCTGCGTGTGTTTAATTCCGTCCTATCTAGCCTGACGGGGACACGGGTTCAGTCTTGTTTCAGTATGAACATCGGCAACAGCAGTCCATGGCGAAAAGGGCGTTCGGCATCCTTGGCACCTTGGTAGAGCGCTCGTCATGAAACTGCATTGTTTTCAAGTCGAATTACGATCTGCGGCCTCTGGGTCGCTCAAATCACCAAACCAAAACGGGGAAAACAATGGACGCAAATGATACCGCCGGCAAATGCCCGGTCGTGCACGGGGCCACGAGCCTCGGGACCAACTCAAATAAGGACTGGTGGCCCAACCAATTAAACCTCAGGATTCTTCACCAGAACTCATCCCTGTCCAATCCCATGGCGGCGGGATTCAACTACGCCGAAGAGTTCAAGAAGCTCGATCTCGCGGCCATCAAGAAGGACCTCTATGCCCTGATGACCGATTCCCGGGAATGGTGGCCGGCCGATTACGGTCACTATGGCGGTCTGTTCATCCGCATGGCGTGGCACAGCGCGGGCACTTACCGCATTGCCGACGGCCGCGGCGGCGCCGGCCGGGGCAGCCAGCGTTTCGCCCCCATCAACTCCTGGCCCGATAACGCCAACCTGGACAAGGCGCGCCGGCTGCTTTGGCCGATCAAGCAGAAATACGGCAACAAGATCTCCTGGGCCGACCTGATGATCCTGGCCGGCAACTGCGCGCTGGAATCCATGGGCTTCAAGACCTTCGGCTTCGGCGGCGGGCGCGAGGATATCTGGGAGCCCGAGCAGGACGTGTACTGGGGCGCCGAGACCGAGTGGCTGGGTGATGAACGTTACAGCGGCGACCGCGAGCTCGAAAATCCCCTCGCCGCGGTGCAGATGGGCCTGATCTACGTCAACCCGGAGGGACCGAACGGCAACCCGGACCCCGTCGGCTCGGGCCGGGACGTGCGCGAGACCTTCGCGCGCATGGCGATGAACGACGAGGAGACCGTCGCGCTCACCGCCGGCGGCCACACCTTCGGCAAATGCCACGGTGCGGGCGATGCGGCGCTTGTCGGGCCCGAGCCCGAAGCCGCGCCCATCGAAGCCCAGGGCCTCGGCTGGAACAGTCGCCATGCCAGCGGCAAGGGCGCCGACGCGATCACCAGCGGTCTCGAAGGCGCTTGGACCCCAACACCGACGCAGTGGGACAACGGCTATTTCGACGTCCTGTTCGGTTGCGAATGGGAACTGACAAAAAGCCCCGCCGGCGCCCATCAATGGGTGGCCAAAGATGCCCCCGAGAAGTTCATGGTGCCGGATGCCTTCGATCCGTCGAAAAAGCACCCGCCGATCATGACCACCGCGGACATGTCGATGCGGATGGATCCGATCTACGAGCCGATTTCCCGCCGCTTCCACGAGAACCCCGACGCCTTCGCCGACGCCTTTGCCCGCGCATGGTTCAAGCTGACCCACCGCGACATGGGGCCCAAGGTGCGCTATCTCGGATCGGAAGTTCCGGCCGAGGATCTGCTCTGGCAAGACCCGGTGCCCGCGGTCGATCACGCGCTGGTCGACAAGAAGGACATCGCCGACCTGAAGGGCAAGGTCCTTGCTTCCGGCCTGTCGGTCTCGGAGCTGGTCTCGACCGCCTGGGCCTCGGCATCGACGTTCCGCGGTTCCGACAAGCGTGGCGGGGCGAACGGGGCGCGCATCCGCCTCGCGCCGCAGAAGGATTGGGAGGTCAACCAGCCCGAGCAACTGGCGAAGGTGCTTGGAACGCTGGAGGGCATCCAAAAAGCGTTCAACGATGCCCAGTCCGGCGGCAAGAAGGTTTCCCTCGCCGATCTGATCGTCCTCGGCGGCTGCGCCGCGGTCGAGCAAGCGGCGAACAACGCCGGCCACGACGTTGAGGTTCCCTTCGCCCCGGGCCGCACCGATGCCTCGCAGGAGCAGACCGATGCGGAGGCCTTCGAAGTTCTCGAACCGCCCGCGGACGGCTTCCGCAACTACCAGAGGACGGCATTTTCTGTTTCGTCAGAGGAATTGCTGGTCGACAAGGCGCAACTGCTAACCTTGACCGCACCTGAGATGACGGTCCTCATCGGCGGCATGCGCGTGCTCGGCGCGAACCACGGCGCCTCGCGGCATGGTGTCTTCACCGACCGGCCCGGGACGCTTACCAATGACTTCTTCGTGAACCTGCTCGACATGGGCACCGAGTGGAAACCGACCTCGGACGCGGGCGATGTGTTCGAGGGGCGCGATCGCGCTACCGGAGACGTGAAGTGGACCGCCACCCGTGTGGACCTTGTCTTCGGTTCGAACTCCGAACTTCGGGCGCTGGCGGAAGTCTATGCCTGTGACGACAACCAGGGGGCGTTCGTCAACGCCTTCGTGGCGGCCTGGAACAAGGTGATGAACGCGGATCGCTTCGACCTCGCGTGATCCCGGTAGAGGCTCTTCAAGGACTGTCGGAGCCTGCCCGCGGCCCGGACCGGACGCCCGCTTACAATGATAAGCGGGCGTTTGGTTTGCGCGACGAACGGCGGCCCGCTCGCCGCCGCTTTCGCGCAACCCCAGGGAACCAGTTCGGAAATCCGCGGGGCCGACCGGTCTGTCCCGGGCAAGTTACGAGGGAGGCGCGAGCCGACGCCTCAGCCAGAACCCAACCACCTGGAAAAATGCGCCGGGCGAATGGCGAAGGCACTCCGTGATGACCCCCAAGCGCTCGCCCAGCGTGCCGATCCGGCGAACCGTATGGAGGAGAACCAGAACAAGTGCGAACCATCCCTCGTTCATGGTGAGGCGAGGGTCGCTTGCGCCGTTGCGCATGGCGGCGAAAAGGAGCGGCCGGTCGCTCAGGATTCGCCGCAGGAGCGCGGCTTCGTTGATCGTTGCGTCGTCGATGATATCCGCCAATCCGAATGTGCGATAAATGTTGGAGGCAACGGCGATGATGTGGCCGCTGGCCGCCGCCCGCGACATCTGGCCGGCATGGTAGCGCCGGATATAGAGGGCCTCGCGGATTTCGGCGATTTCGCCGCCCTCGGCAACCCTGAGCACCAGGTCGAAGTCCGAACCGTCCCTCAAGGGGCGCAAGGGATAGGCGCGCAGCAGCGCCTCCCGCCTGTACAGGAGCGTTACCGTGGCGAACGCGGGAACGAAGATCCGCGCGCTGGCGTCCCCGGGCCGCCGATGACCGCCCTTGCGAAGGGGCCGCCCAGCGGCGTCGATCGGACGCAGCGCCGTGGCGACGGCGGCGAACGGCGGATTGGCGTCGAGGAACGCGCATTGCGTCATCACCTTGTCCGCCGCCATCATGTCATCGGCATCCAGCCAACAGATGTAGGTTCCGCGCGCGGCGGCGATGAGCAAATTGCGGGCAACGGCCACGCCCTGGTTGTGCGCCGTGCGGGTGAAACGGATTCGCGGGTCGGCCGCGGCCAATTCCT
Source organism: Alphaproteobacteria bacterium (assembly GCA_029863585.1). Lineage (GTDB taxonomy): Bacteria > Pseudomonadota > Alphaproteobacteria > SMXQ01 > SMXQ01 > SMXQ01. The sequence continues at coordinate 9,057 of JAOTVC010000026.1, forward strand.
CGACGATGGCGCCCGTCCTATCGGTGCTGCCGTCGTCATGGACCAGGATTTCAACGTGCCGATAGGTTTGGTCTTGTGCCGATCGAATGGCGTCCGCGATATAGGCTTCCTGATTGAAGACAGGAATGAGAACGCTGACAAGCGGTGCGCCGGACCCGGATTGTGGCCGTGAATCTCGAACCATATCCCACTTCACCCGCACGCCGGATCACACAGGGTCGGGCGCGGCCCCGCTGCTCTTATGGGAGAGCGCCCGTTGCTTGTCAAATTCTCTCGGCGGGGGCGCGGCGAACAGGCGATCGACCTTGCTCCATGGCTTTCCCTTCGACTAGCATGCAGCGCCCTGTCCGATCCGGCAGGCGGCAGGGAACCGAAGATTTCAATAACACCTTGGGCCCATACCGATCGTGTCCGCAGCACCCAGACCCCGCGCGCTCGTCCTCGGGACCGAACATCCGAGAAGCGCCGCGGTCATTCGCTCCCTCGCCCGGGCCGGGATCCCCGTCGACGTCTGCGACCACCTCGCCCCCACCTCGGTCCTGTGGCGCCATTCCCGGCTGATTAGATCGCGTTTCCAGCTCAGCCAGGATCCCGGCGCCGCCATGGATGAACTGGCCGCCCTGGGACGCCAAGAGGGCGGCGTTGTGATCCCCACCAACGACCACTACCTGATGGCCGTGGCGCAACGGCATGACGCCTTGTCGCGCCGCTTTACGCTGACCTCGCCCGCCTGGGAGGTTCTCGAACCCTTGATGGACAAGGTTCTATTTCGCCAAATGGCGGTGGACTGCGGGCTCAACGCGCCGCGGCAATATTGGCCGGCGACCGGCGAAGATTTGGCCCGGATCGAGGACGAGCTCGACCTTTCGGGACACGACCACGTTCTGAAAACCCGGCTCTGGAACATCGGCGCCGCCGCGCCGGGCTCGAGCCGGCGGGTCGCCACGGCGGGACGCACCGCCGAAGACCTCGCCCGCGCCTGCCGCGACTATTTCGACCGCACCGGCGAGATGCCGGTGATCGAGGAAGTCGTCCCCGGCGGCGCGGAGCAGTGCATCGGCGTTTCCATGGTGGTTGGCACGGACCACGCGGCCATCCTGGCGCACTGCGTCCAACGCAAGAAGCTCCAGCTCTATGCCCGGGAAGGCGACTTCAAGCATCCTTATGAGCTCGGCGCCAACGCCTATTGCGAAAGCACCGACGATCCGGAAGCCCGCGACGCCGCCGCAAGGCTGGCCGCGGCCTCACGTTATCGCGGGGCGATGACCTTCGAATTCAAGCGCAGCACCGTCGACGGCAAGCTCTACGTGCTCAAGGCCGACCCCAGGTTCGTGCGCGCCACGGCGCTGTCCATGGCGCTGGGCCACGACCAGCCCCTGGCGTTGTACGAGGACCATCTGGGGAGCAACCGCCCGGTCCCCGCCGCGGCCCTCCCCAAGAACGGTGCGGGATGGATCTGGCTGGAGGCGTACCTGTTTTCCGCCTGGTCCAACCGCCGAGGGATTTCCCTGTTGCGCGAGGCCCTGCGCCTGGCCGGCCGCCTTCCCCGCATTCGGGCCTTCGCCTACCTGACCTGGCGCGATCCGCTGCCGGCGCTGGTTCTCTTCGCACGTACCGCAAGACGCGTCATCCGGCTCCGGCAACCTAGCTGACCGTCGGCACGCTTCCTCCGGTCAGTGGACCTCCGGCACTTGGCCCGGGCATTTTCATCTTGATCAAGATTGGAGGGAGCTCTCACCGACGTCGATCAAAGACCGGCCGACGTTCGCATCCAGAATTGTTGGCCGCGGGGGCGGCTGCGATGTTGGCTGCGGTGAGTTACTCAACCCGTTTTTTCATAGATGAAAAATTCCGCGAACGAGCCCTTCCGATAATCACCTTCATAGGGATACTAATTGGGAATATTCTGTTTGAGGCTCCAGCCTTTGATATTGGCTTTCACCCAGGAAGTAAATTTTCGGTGCCTGACGTGACTGTTCTCGTAGCCTTTGTTTTCATCGATATCGCTCGAGTAAATTATGGCGAAGCGAGTCGCTGAATCGAAAAGCTTGTGCATATAAACCTCGAAAACATCGTCCTCGATCAGGTGATAAATCACGTCGAGCGACAAAGCTAGATCGGCCTTTTGGTCGGTATATGCGTCCATCAGAAGAAATGTCTTGGATTCATCATGGGCGAACATATCGCGGCACCGGGCGATTGCGTTCCTGCTGATATCCAAACCGGTGTAGCGATGGTAATTCGCCAATTTAAGCTGATGACCATCGCCGCAGCCGAACTCGATGACCGAACCGATGCCGTTATCCTCGACAAATGAATTGATGACGTCTGCCTTGAACCGGGCGAACTTTCCGTAAGAACCAACACCGGAGTTTCCGCCGCTTGTGTAGCGTTCTTCCCAATAAATGTGGGATTGCAAAGGAGGTTTAGGTTCATCCTTAAGCGTAGTAAGTGCCTTGTAGCCTCGCCGCACCAAGGCACCGATGAACGGAATTCCTTTGATCATTTCCTTGATCGCCAACATTCTGCAATTTCCTAGGATTTCAGGGTCTGAGCGCGGTTGCCGGCAGCAAGAATAAACGACCGTTGGAAAAATTGCGTCCGCTTCGGGGCCAAGCCGAAGATCGGGCCAATGGGCCAACCCCACATCGATTCCGCCATCAATTTCTTATCGGCTGCTCGCCCAAGGCGAACGTCGGCTGTGGGGCGATCAGACACCAATAAATGCTCTCTCTCGCGGTCGTTCCGCGGCGCTATCTTTTTGCCGCGATCATGAAGTAGCCAAAGGGAAAATTCCGCGCCGTGCCTGTCGAGGCTCTGCGGCCGAATGAAGTGGCGATGAATTTCCCGCACGCTTGCTGGACCAACCAAGCTGCGGATCGTCCAAGCCCTCCCTTCCCCGATAAGGTTTTTGCCAGGATATCTGCGAGGATCTCCGGTGCCCCGCCCGTAGGTTTCAGGACTACGACCTCGAGACCCGACAATCTGGCAAATCTTTGCAGCGCGAACTCGGTGTAGCGGTAATAGTCATGCGGCTGCTCGTGCAGCGAGTAACAGAAAGGAACGCTTAACAGGACCTTGCCGCCAACCCTCAGAACCCGCGTCATTTCCCGCCAAGTTTGCATGGGTTCGGCCAGATGTTCCAGGACATCGGACAGGATAATCGTATCGAAGCTCTCGTCGGCGAAGGGCAGCGCCTTGCTGAGATCGGCCTGGCAGTCGAGAAACGTCCTATCATGTAGGGATCCGCCCCAATCCACGCAGACGATCTCGTCTACCAGGCTTCGGTAAGCCTCGAAGAACGGCACGGCGCCGCACCCCAGGTCCAACAGGCGCCCACGGCAATGATCCTTGAAATGGGCCCAATACATTGCGGCCACGAGATCCCCGCACAGCCTCGATCCCAACGCCACATGCCGCGTGTCTCTCGACGCCATGAGCCTGCCCCCTTGAATGACGTACTTGGAGGGCTCCCAAAGTTCGATGTTTTTCATTTGGACCCCATCATGTGCCTCTGCAAGGAGAAAAAAGCGAGCCAGCGTGGGAACTTAGGTCAGCGTGCCATTGGCGTAAAGGTTAGAGGAGCATTCCGCCGGACCTTACCCAATCAGATTCTGGAGCTAAACAGATTCTGGGCGCGCTCGTCCGCCAAACCTGCGGTCTGAGCCATCCCAGACGTGACATTCGATTCGGGAACGGACCGTTCGCTGGATTAACTTGATTTTTGGACCGTCCGGACGATGATCGCGGGATGTGGGAAGGCTTGGCCCAGAAACTCGCGTGGACGCTTGCATGCAAGCCTCACGCCGCAAGGTTCCTTGCGGCTCTTCAACTCGTCCTGTACCACCGCGCCTACGGTCGGGCAAAGCAATCCCGACAGCACGGCCTCCCCGGCGAACTGATCATCTCCCTCACCTCATTCCCGCGCCGGTTCCCGACACTGCAATACACCCTGCAAAGCCTGAGGGATCAAACAATCAGAGCGGACAAAATCATCCTTTGGCTCGCCGAACAGGACGTGCCGCTGCTGCCGGAAGCCGTCCGAAAGATGGGCGTACGGATCGAAGCCGTCCCCGACGTGCGCAGTTTCAAGAAGCTGGTCTTCGCTATCGAACGCTATCCCGAAGCCTTCATCGCGACGGCGGACGACGATGTTTTTTACAAACCCGACTGGCTGGAGGATCTGGTCGAGGGGTTTGATCCAGCCGACCCTTCGATTGTCTGTCATCGCGCCCACCGGCTGCCCGCAGGAATCGGCTCGAGCATCGCCGAATACCGCGAGTGGGAATGGGACGTGCAAGACGAAAAGGCGCGGCAACCATCGCCCGACCTGATGCCCACCGGGCTGGGCGGTGTCCTTTACTTCCCCGGATGCCTACACCGGGACGTCACGAACATCCAGGCGTTCACCGAGTTATGCCCCGATGCCGATGATTTGTGGTTCGTTTGGCAAGCCCACCGGGCGGGGAGCCGGTACAAGAAAGTCGGCAAGGCTTTCCCGTTGCTCTATTGGGCCGGCACTCAAACCGAGTGTCTTTTCAATTCCAATGCGGACGAGAACAACGTCCAGTTAAGGCGGCTTTGGGATACCTATGGATGGTGAGGGCCTTTCGCCATCGGAAGAGCCCGTCGCAAGGCCACCTCCATCTCGAACCCTCGGCGGCGCGGCCGGGAACCACTCAAACAGCGACAACCGGAATTAGGGATCTGCGATCTCAGTTTATTGCGACCCACCGGATCGATCTTCCATCCCTGCAAGAGCGCGATAAACGAGCAACGCGGGGCCAGAAGACATCGTCACCTCTTCCAATCCGAAGCCAACAGCCGTGCAAACCTTGACGGTTCGTAGGGGGCCACCCCTTTTCAGCGCTCCATCGAGCAGATCGCGATAAGATCGAGCGCCACATCGAGGTTTTCATCACTATAGAAGAGGTCCGAAAGTGACCATCTCGCGATGAACTCGGAAAGCTCTGCAGACTCGGCATCATCGACTGGGCGGTTGGCGGGGTTACCAGCGGCCGCCTTACGCAGGAAACTGACGAAACCTTTGGGCAGGACGGCTTTAGCGGCGCCGAATAGGGCGGCGCGTGCAGTACCCCTAAAGTGCGCGGCACGAGGTCTTCGTGCGGCCATCTTGGCCCGATGAACGCGTTCATACTCGATCTTGTAAAGCTCGGGCACGGCGAACAGGCCCTCTACCGAGACATTGGGAATCACCGAACGCAACGTCTCTTCGAGTTCAGCCGCCTCGTATTCCCGAACGTGAAATGGATTCCAAGGCGTCATGCCGGGATCGAGCCGAATACAGCGGTTTGGCGTTGTGAAGACGACTTGCCCGGTATCGCGAAGAACCCGGCGGATCTCGCGTAGATAAGGCTCGACGACGTCGACATGTTCGATCACCTGAAAGCTGGTTACGAGGTCGAACGTCTTATCTCCGAAGGGTAGGCCTGCGCCATCGACTAATCGGTACTCAATGTTGGGTCTGGCGTGTGTCGCGATGGCAGCCTCGATCGCTTGGCTAGACACGTCCACGCCGATAACACTTGCGCTTCTTTCAGCGATCTTCATCGTGCCGTAGCCGTTGTTACAACCGACATCGAGCACATCAAGGCCGTCGGTCATTTCCGCCGCCCGAGCGTAGGCCTTCTGATGGATTAGGGACAGGAGATAGCCCTCGCGGCTATCGAATTCGAGTGGCACAAGCGGATGCTGCTCGGATTGGAACAGGATGTTCTTCGAAATCGGCGTATCGGCCATAATCGGCTTTCAATCAGATACTTACGAGATTTAACCTAACCATGCAGTTCGTAGGTATGATTTGCCCCAATCGAGTGATCCGAGTTTATTGCTAGTGCATTGACGACGTGTGGTGCAACGGGATTATGGTCTCTGGCGCTGGAGGCCGATTTTCGAGTGGCCCGGGGTTGGGCAGCCTCTAAAGGAAATGGCAGAGACCCGGGCGCCATTTTCCCGTTCAAGATAAAGTATTGCCTCGATCAGTCGAGACCACCAATAGAAGCGGTCATTGGCCACCTTTATGGATGGTTCCCGCTCCACAATCGCGGGGGAGGGCCCGATTGAGACGACGTCCAGGAAGAAGCGCTAGTTCAGTGAACTACTTTTCCAGTATTTTGTGCCCTGGATCGTCGCCTGAAGCGCAAGGCCGTGCTCTGTTAGCTGATATAGGTAGATTCCCGGGGCCACGTCCACGGCGCCGGCCCAAGCGCCGCCTTTGTCGCCTGCCTTAGCCGCGGCGTCAGCCTGGGCAGAGGCATCCCAGCCTTCGTTGACAAACCAGTCCAAGGATTTCTTTTTCGTGAACACGAACACGCCGCGGAAGTCCTTGACGCCTAGACCCAGTCCCAGCCCGGCGGAGCCCATATTCATATAAGCGTCTTTGCCGGTCTTGTTGTCATGCGCGACGCCCCAACCACCGCCAGCCGACAGCAGGATGAGATTGACGCCCACGTTACTGAACACGGCATAACCCGCGGCTTTCTTGATCCGCTCCCGCGCGCCGGGTTCGGCCTTGTAGAGCCTTGCCAGGGTTTCCGCGCGCATCTTTTGAACATCTGCGCGCTTTTCCGCGGTCGTATCGCCAGATGCGCAACTGCCGAGAAGCAGCACGACGGCCAAAAGAGGAATGGTCAATTTCTGGATCATGGCTATCCTCGCAACATTCCGGCCGATCGCCGTGAAACGGGCAAAACCAAGCCTGCGAAGACAATTTCTATTGCGAAAAAGTTAAGAATTCCTCTGGCGATCCCTGTCGAAATGGAAACCGAGGTTGCCGCTTGAAATTACAGGCGCCCTGTAGCCCAGGCGTAGTCGTGGCGAGCACCATCTTAGAAATTGGTTAAGACCTCGGCACATAAAATCGAGTGCTTGGGAAGGACAATCAAGACGGTGTTTCTTGTCATGTTCGGGCGGACCCTATGCCTATCAACCCTGCTCGCTGCTGTGCTGGCGGCATGTACGCCGGCGGACATCCTTTTGTCGCCCAAGACACTGGTGGATCGTGCCATCGAGGCGCGCTCGGCGGATGACATTGCCGTGGACAATGAGATCGTCATCAAAGTGAACTCATTGATGGCGGAGCTCGGCACCATCAAAGCCTCGACCGAAATCTACGAGCAGAAACTTCTGATCACCGGCTTGTTCGACGACAAGAGGCTCTACCAAAAGTTCCTCGCGGGCGTAAAGAAGATCAAGGGCGTCAAGAAGCTGTATTGGCACGTGAGGTACATGTCGCCGAGCGAGCAGGAGACAAACAAACGCCGGCTCATGGATTGGTCCGATGCTTTGGTGCTGGATGCTCGGGTGGGTATCAACCTTTTCGGTGCTGATGGTGTCGCTGACGTCAACTACCGCGTTGCCGTAGATCCCTTCGGCATGGTTTACCTGCTGGGTCGAGCGCGATCCTGGCGCGAGCATGACAAGGCACTGAAAGTGGCCCGCGAGACGAAGGATGTGCGCCGAGTTGTCGATCTCGTTCAGATCCGCGCTTGACCGCTTATCTCAAGTCGCCGCATCCCGTGTGCCAACGGCGCCATTGTCCGCTTCGGGTCACAAGCGGTCATCAGGTTGACAGGGCAAGCCGGCGGGCGAATTGCCGCGCGAAGCCAGCGGACAGCGGCAAACGCCGCACTTAATTCTTGATCTTGGAGGCCGCGTCAGCCGGTGGTTCGGCGCCGGCGACATTGGCCATCATTGCCGTTTCGCTGAAGTGGCCGATCACGCCGACGACGTCGGCGAGGCGCCGGTAGCCAAGGGTCGATTCGGCGGCCTTGAACGTGTCGGCGCCGAGGGTCCCCGTTTCCAGAAGCTCGCCTACGACCGCATGGACCATTTCGTCGGCACTGTCGGTGAAATCCGGTTGCTCGCCGGCATTGATGGCTTCGATCACCGCCTGGTCGACGCCGGCGTTCATTGCCGAACGGGCTTGTGCGCTCCACGGATAGGCGGCGTTCCAGTGGCGCACCGTCATGAGCGACACGATGCGGACCTGGACGGGGGTCAAGGAGCAGCTCGCTTGATGCTTGCTCGTTGCGTTGTGGCACTCCCACAAGCTCGGGGAATAGGCGAAGCCGATCGCCGGGCCCCGGCCAACCCGCCCCGTTGTCGTCGCTGAGATTTCGTCATGGACGCGCTGCTGATCCGCATCCATATCCTCTCGTTTGAGTACAGGAATTCGCGACATGTTACCCCTCCGTGTTTCCGGCCCACCTCAGGGGCGAAAGTCTATTCAACCGCCCACGGGGAGTCTATCGAGGGGGTTGTTCACTTCAAGACAGCAGATTCCCAATGGCCTGCATGATCAAACACTCGTGCTATTGTTCATTCTTTCCCAAACCGATATCAATTGCGTCACCACACCGCGGCTGCCTTGTATCATTAAAATTCACAAAGTAATTCGTCGTTTGAATTCTTGAAATGTGAATAGCTCCTGGCGAGGGAAGTCGAGATGAAAAGAACGGGACCATCACTGCTCCAGTTGAGGAGAAATTTTGCATTGGAATATTTATGTGCACCAATGCACGTGATCCTCACGGCAGCATTCATAAAATTGTTCGGAAGTTATCGCCAAAAAGTATTGTTTGATCAAGTTCGCAGGCGGCAGCATGCATTTGGCATTCTGGAGGCCGCCGACATTGCAAAAAGGGTTGGCGCAAAGCAAGTAACCGTTGTGGAGTTTGGCGTGGCGTCGGGTGCCGGGCTGATGAACCTAGCCCAAATCTGTGAAGCAGTAACCAAAGAGACGGGCATATCCTTTCGCCTTATTGGGTTTGATGTGGGGAAGGGGCTGCCGAGTCCAATCGATTACCGCGACCACCCGGAAATGTTCCAGTCTGGCGACTACCCAATGGTCAACCCCGATGCCCTAAAAAATTCTCTGCCTAGTTTTGCTTCTTTGATAATTGGTGACGTAAAGGAAACGGTTCCAAAATTTTTGGAAGAATTAGATAAAGAATCACCGATCGGGTACGTTGTTTTTGATTTGGATTATTATTCCTCTACGGTAGATGCGCTTGCGATATTCGAGGGAGACCGTGAAGAATATCTTCCCGTATTCTGGTCATATTTTGATGACGTGTCGGGGATTTGGTTCAACGATTGGTGCGGCGAACTGCTGGCCATCAATGAATTCAACGAAAAGCACCGATATAGAAAATTGAGGCTCGATCATTCATTAATGGCTCGTCGTGTCTTCAAGAATGCGCAGTGGCTGAGCATGGTTCGCTCAGTTCATATTCTGGATCATCCGTTTCGTTCCATCAGAAGCTCAGCCAGGGAAGCAAAAGTGATTGGCAACACTGCTTTGGGTATAACTTCCAAGCTTAAATAGACTTGCTCTCGGTCTCTCGAACCGGTTTGTCTTGAGAAGATGAACCGGAAAATGACGTCAGCGCGTTACGTCCGCTTTGGGTCATGTGGGAACATCAGGTTAACAAGGCGAAAAGCGAACCATCCGGGCGTTAATCCAACGGCCGCGACCAGCCAAGCGGCGGTTGGAGAAACCCGTGAATCACGCCGTGCGTCTCAAGCCGTGCCGGCCTCGTAGATCGTCGCGCGATGCATGATGCGGCGCTGACCGTGATAGTCGTTCAGCGCGTAATGCATGGCCGAACGGTTGTCCCAAAAGGCGATGGAGCCCGCATCCCACCGGAAGCGGCAGGTGTCTTCCGGGCTGGTCGCCTGGGCGAACAAATAGTCCAGCAGGGGCCGGCTCTCGTCGTAGGTCCAGCCCTCGAAATGCGCGGTGTAGGTGGGATTGATGAAGAGGATCTCGCGCCCGGTCTCCGGATGGCGCGTGACCACCGGGTGGACGCAGACGCGGTCCTTGTATTCCGCATCCACACGCGCCAGTTCGGCGACATCGACCGCCCGGTCGGGCCGGGTGTCGGCATGCCAGGACTGGGCCTTCGAATGGACCGCGCGAAGCCCCCGGAGCGCTTCCTTGAGACCCTCGGACAGGCGGTCGAAGGCCGAGCCCATATTGGCGAACAACGTGTCGCCGCCGATCCGGCCTCGCTCCGCACGGCCGTTCGCCGAAATACCGTGTCGCCGGGCCCGGAGATTGGTAGCCTGCTGGGCGGGAAAAAGTGGCGGGGGCCATCGAACCGGAGCTCCCAGCTCGCCCAAGACACGGCCGAAACGGATGAGACGAGAGTCATGAATAGCCAGACCAACGCCAGCGCTCAAATTCGCCACGATGTGCCCTACGGCGGCGGGCCCCAGGGAGACCTCTGCCTCGACACCTACCTGCCCGAAGGGGCCGGCCCGCACCCGGCGCTCCTCTGCCTGCACGGCGGCGCCTGGCAGCACGGCTCTCAACGGCAGTATCAGAGTTGGGGCCCCTGGCTCGCGGAACGGGGCTACGCCGTCATCGCGGTGGACTACCGGCTTTCAAGCCAGGTCAGCCCGGCCTGGCCCGGCGTGTGGGACGATGTCTGCCGGTCGTTGGATTGGCTTCTCAAAAACGCATCCTCGTTGCGGATCGACCCGGCGCGCATCGGCGCCATCGGCGATTCCGCCGGCGGTCACATGGCGGCGATGCTCTCCCTCCATGAACGGACGGCAAGGCACGTTCGCGCGGTGGTCGGCGTCTACGGCATCTACGACCTGCCCGCGTGGTGGCGCGCGACGCAGCCGCCGGAGCGCAGCGACGATCCCGTGGTCAGCCTGATGGGGAAACCGTATGACGAGATGAAAGACGCGTACGAAGACTTCTCCCCCGTACACCGGCTACAGAAGATGGCGGACCCTCCAACCGCGCGCTACTTCATCATTTACGGCGATCAGGACAAGCGGGTGCCCCACGTGCAGTCGGAGCAATTCGTCGCGGCGCTGAGCGAAAAGGGCGCCAAAGTGGAAGCCCTCAGGATCCCGGGCGCGGGCCATTCCTGGTTCACCTACGCCGATGACCACCCCCTGCGCCGGCGGGTGGACGAGGAACCGAACACCACCGTCGCACCGTCGCTTCTGCGGTTCTTGGGGGATATGGGGCCTGCCTAAGGCGCGTCTCAGGCGGTGCCGGCCTCGTAGATCGTCGCGCGATGCATGATGCGGCTCTGACCGTGATAGTCGTTCAGCGCGTAATGCATGGCCGAACGGTTGTCCCAGAAGGCGATGGAACCCGCATCCCACCGGAAGCGGCAGGTGTTTTCGGGGCTGGTCGCCTGGGCGAACAAATAGTCCAGCAAGGGCCGGCTCTCCTCATAGCTCCAGCCCTCGAAATGCGCGGTGTAGGTGGGGTTGATGAAGAGGATCTCGCGCCCGGTCTCCGGATGGCGCTTGACCACCGGGTGGACGCAGACGCGGTCCTTGTATTCCGCATCCACACGCGCCAGTTCGGCGACATCGACCGCCCGGTCGGGCCGGGTGTCGGCATGCCAGGACTGGGCCTTGGCGTGGACCGCGCGCAAGCCCCTCAGGGTTTGCTTGAGACCCTCGGACAGGCCGTCGAAGGCCGAACCCATATTGGCGAACAACGTGTCGCCGCCGCTCTCGGGCAATTCGCGGGCCAGCAACACGGCGCCGAGCGGCGCATGGCTGTCGAAGGAATGATCGGAATGCCAGTTGCCGCCGACATTGCGCGTCTGGTCCGGCAGCTTGGAAATGATACCGATCTCGGGGAAACCTCCGGGCGTCTTCAGGAATTCCGCCGGCGGCACGTCGCCAAACAGCTTGGCGAAGGCGAGGTGCTGGGCGGGATCGAGATCCTGGCCGCGGAAGCAGATCACGCCCCTGTCGCACAGCGCGTGGCGCATCTCGCGATAGGCGGCTTCGGGCACCGGCTCGCGCAGGTCGATGCCGGAAACTTCCATGCCGGTATAGGCGGACATCGGCCGCAGGGTGACGGCGGTATTCTTCATGGGCTCTTCCTCCGCAGCGCGCCTGTTAATCCGGCCGGCGCACCCATCATCCGTGATCTTTGCTCCGATCTTAGCGCGCCGCCGGGCCGGGGAAAAGGCCCCCCGGGGCACCGCTCCGCCGGGCGGTGAGGCCTCAGGTGACCGCGTTGCGCGCCGAGACCAGGTTATCCAGCGTCAGGTCGGGGTCGAACTGCATGGCGGCGAGGCGGGCATAGAGCTCGCAATGCTCCATCAGCTCCGCATGGGTCCCGGTGGACAGGATCTTGCCGCTTTCCAGCACGGCGATGCGGTCGGCATTGACCACGGTGGCCAGCCGATGGGCGATGATCAGGGTGGTGCGGCCCTCCATCAGCCGCTCCAGCGCCGCCTGGACCAGACGCTCGTTCTCGGCATCCAGGGCGCTGGTCGCCTCGTCCAGCAACAGCACCGCCGGATTGCGCAGGATCGCCCGGGCGATGGCGATGCGCTGGCGCTGGCCGCCCGACAGCCGCACCCCGCGTTCACCCAGGAAGGTGTCGAACCCGTCGGGCATGCGGTCGATGAACTCGGTGGCGACCGCGGCTTCGGCGGCGGCGCGGATCTCCTCATCGGTGGCGTCCTCGCGGCCGTAGCGGATATTGTCCCAGGCGTTGGCGGCGAAGATCACCGGCTCCTGGGCAACCAGACCGATGCGTTCGCGCGCGACGACGGGATCAACCTCCCGCAGGTCGACGCCGTCGAGCCGGACGACGCCCTGCTGCGGGTCGTAGAAGCGCAGCGCCAGCTGGAACACGGTGGTCTTGCCGGCCCCGGACGGCCCCACCAAGGCCACCGTCTCGCCCGGTGCGATATCGAGATTGAAGCCTTCGAGCGCCGAATGATCCGGGCGCGAGGGGTAGTGGAAGGTCACGTCCTTGAAGGTGACGGTGCCGCGCGGCGGCTCCGGCAGCGCCACGGGGTTCTCCGGCGCGGTGATCTCGGGCTCGAGGGCGAGGATCTCCAGCAGCCGTTCCGTCGCGCCGGCGGCGCGCTGCACGTCGCCATAGACCTCGGACAATCCGCGCGCCGAGCGCGCCATCATCACGGCATAAAAGACGAAGGCCGCCATATCGCCGGGCGTCACTTCATTGTCCAGCACCTTGTGGCCGCCGATCCAGATCATGACGCCGACGGCGCCGAAGGTCAGGATGATCACCACGAAATTGAGGATCGCACGGGCCCGGGTGCGGTCGATGGCGGTTTCGAACGCCTGCTCGGCACGATCGGTATAGGACTCCCGGTCGCGCGCCTCGTGGCTGAAGGCCTGAACCGTGCGCACATTGCTCAGGCTCTCCTCGGCGAAGGCGGAGGTCTCGGCGATGCGGTCCTCGGCCAGTCGCGAAAGCCTGCGCACCCGGCGCCCGTAGACCACCACCGGCACCACCATGGCGGGGACGATCAGCAATAGCGGCCCGGTCAGCACCGGCGAGGTGTAGACCATCATGACGACACCGCCCACCAGCATCATGGCGTGACGGATGGCGAGCGACACCGAAGAACCGACCATCGACTGCAGGATGGTGGTGTCGGTGGTGAGGCGGGAGAGCACCTCGCCGATCTTGGTGGTCTCGAAGAACGAGACCGACAGGCCCACCACATGGTCGAAGACCCTGCGGCGCAGGTCAGTCGCCACCCGTTCGCCGATCCAGGAAATCAGGAAGAACCGGGCATAGGTGGAGCCCGCCATGACGGTGACGATCACCCCAAGGGCCAGCAATCCGCGGTCGAGCTCCTCGGCGCTCGCCTTGGCGAAGCCGCCGTTGACCAGGTACTTGATCCCAAGCCCCATGACCAGCACGGCGCCCACGCCCAGCGCCAGGGCCACCAGGAATCCCACGATCTGCGACCGATAGGGCCGAAGATATGGGACAAGCCCGCGCAACACCTGCAGATTGATGCCGCGCCCGCGGTGCATCTGATCGACCCGCCTGCCGCCACCGAAACCATGGGGGCCAATGCCCCCCCAACCGAAACTCATGGAGCCGCCGTTGCCTCTCTATGTTGTTGGATCCTGCCTATGGTACACCGTTTTGCGCCATGACCGCCTAATTCCCGCGCAGGCCCAGGCAAACCCCGTTGCAGAGGTGCTCGACGTCCGATTCCTCCATGACCAGCGCCGGGGTCACGTAGACGATGCGCCCGAAGGGCCGCACCCACAGACCGCCTTCGATGAAGGCGCGGCGCAGCGCGATCAGGCGCTCGAACGGCAGGTCGTCCAGTTCGACCACGCCGAGCGCCCCCATGGTGCGCACGTCGAGCACGCCGGGCAGGCTGCGGCAGGGATGCAGCCCCGCTTCCAGCAGGCCCTCCATGCGCGCGGCCTGGGCCACACGGGGCTCGCTGTCGAACAGGTCGAGGGAGGCATTGGCCGCGGCGCAGGCGATCGGATTGGCCATGAAGGTGGGCCCGTGCATGAAGGCCGCGGCCAGGTCCGGGCCGGAGAACGCCTCGAAGATGTGCGGCCGGGCGATGGTGGCGCCGAGGCCGAGCGCGCCGCCGGTCAGCGCCTTGGACAGGCACAGGATGTCCGGCACCACGCCCGCGGCGTCGCTGGCCAGCAAATGGCCGAGCCGCCCGAAACCGGTGAAGACCTCATCGGCGATCACCGGAATGCCGCGGGACTGGGCCTCGGCGACGACCAGGCCAAGCACCTGGGCGTCATGGAACAGCATGCCGCCGGCGCCCTGAACGAGGGGCTCGACGATAACGCCTGCGATGGTATCGCCCTGGGAATCGAGCGTTTCCCGGTAGGCGGCGAGCGACGGCTTGTCCCGCGGCAGGTCGACCGTGAGGTTGGCGGCCAGCGCATCGGCGAACACCCGATGGAAGCCGTGCTCGGCATCGGACACCGCCATGGCGCCGAAGGTATCCCCGTGGTAACCGTGCGCGAAGCAGAGGAAGCGGGCGCGCCCCCTCTCGCCCCGATTGACCCAATATTGCAGCGCCATCTTGAGCGCCACCTCCACCGCCACCGACCCGGAATCGGAAAAGAACACATGGGCCAGGTCGCCGGGCGCGATATGGGCGAGGCGGCGGGCAAGGGCCAGCGCCGGCTCATGGGCAAGGCCGCCGAACATCACATGGGACAGCCGCTCCGCCTGATCCCGGATGGCGGCCGTGATGCGGGGATGGTTATAGCCGTGGCACGCCGTCCACCACGACGCCATGCCGTCAAGCAGCTCACGGCCGTCGGCAAGGCGGATGCGCACGCCTTCGGCGCCCACCACCGCGAGCGGCGGGTCTTCCACCGCCATCTGGGTGTAGGGCAGCCAGATATGGCCCATCCCCGCCGCGAGCCAGTCGGGCGATCCCTTGGGCAGAGGCGGCCGTGTCGGTTTCCTGCTCATGAACGAAACGGCGTCAACCCCGCACTTCCATGGGCTTGAGGCCGAGGCGCGCGAACAGCGCCTGGTCTGAATCGCCATCGGGGTTGGGCGTGGTCAGGAGCTTCTCGCCGTAGAAGATGGAATTGGCGCCGGCGAAAAAGGCGAGCGCCTGGGTGGCCGCGTCCATGGTGAGACGCCCGGCGGCAAAGCGCACCACCGATGCCGGCATCATGATACGGGCCGCGGCGATCACGCGGACGAAATCGATCGGATCGATTTGGTCGTTCTCCGCATAGGGCGTGCCCTCGATCGCCACCAGCATGTTGATGGGCACCGATTCGGGATGCTCGGCCAGGTTGGCGAGGGTCACCAGCATCGAGGCCCGGTCGGCTTCCGCCTCGCCGAGGCCCAGGATGCCGCCGCAGCAGACATTGATGCCGGCATCGCGGACATGGCCGAGCGTCTCCAGGCGGTCGCGATAGGTGCGGGTGGTGATGACCGCGCCGTAATATTCTTCCGACGTGTCCAGATTGTGATTGTAGTAATCCAGCCCCGCGCGCTTGAGCCTCCGCGCCTGATCGCCTGACAGCATGCCGAGCGTCACGCAGGTCTCGAGCCCCAGCTCCTTGACCGCGCCGACCATGTCGCAGATCTGCTCAAGCTCATGATCCTTAGGCGAACGCCACGCCGCGCCCATGCAGAAGCGCTGGGCGCCGGCCGCCTTGGCCGCCCGCGCCTTGTCGAGAACGTCGCCCAACGCCATCAGCTTCTGGGCCTTGAAGCCGGTCTCGTAGCGGGCCGATTGGGCGCAGTATTTGCAATCCTCGGGGCAGCCCCCGTCCTTGACGTTCAGCAGCGTCGACAGCTGCACCGCATTGGCATCGAAATAGCGCCGGTGCAGGCCGTGCGCCCGGTAGAGAAGATCGTTGAAGGGCAGCGCCAAGAGGGCCTCGGCCTCGGCCTTGGTCCAGTCGTGGCGGATGTCGGGCTGATCGGTGAAAACGCGGTTCTCGGCCTGTGTGGCCATGGGTGCTGTCCTCCCTGAAAGGTCAGGCCACCCTAGCAAAATGAAGCCGCCGGGTGGGAATTCTTTGCGCGCCTTGGAGGCGCGCGCGGCGGCGAAAACGGGTATCATCGGGCCATGACCGGATCGCTGGAAGACTTCGCCCGGACCAAGCTCGAGGCGCTGGAGGCCGCCACCCTGAGGCGCCGGCTCACGCCTACGGCCCGGGCGCCCGGGGCCGCGGCGCGGCGCGGGCAGGCGGAGATGATCTCATTTTGCGACAACGATTATCTCGGCCTGTCCCAGCACCCGGCCTTGATCGCGGCCGCGGTTGGGGCGACCGAGGCCTACGGTGCCGGTGCCGGCGCCTCGCGCCTGGTGACCGGCGACAACCCGCTCTACGAAGCCGTGGAGCGCCGCCTCGCCCGCATCAAGGGGAGCGAAGCGGCGATCGTCTTCGGCTCCGGCTATCTTGCCAATATCGGCATCATCCCGGCCCTGATGGGGCCCGGCGACCTGATCGTCGCCGACGAGCTGATCCATGCCTGCATGCATGCGGGCGCGCGCCTTTCGCGCGCCGAGATGCGCGTCTTCCGCCACAACGATGCCGCCCAGGCGCGCAACCTCCTGAGCGAGGCCCGCGGGCGGGCGCGCCATTGCCTGATCCTGACCGAGGGGGTCTTTTCCATGGACGGCGACCGCGCGCCGGTGGCGGCGCTGGCGGAAATCGCCCGCGAATTCGACGCCTGGCTGCTGGTAGACGATGCCCACGCGCTCGGCGTCATCAACGGCGGCCGGGGCAGCGGCTTCGATGAGGCCGGGGCGCGGCTCAAGGTTGATCTGCAGATGGGGACGCTGTCGAAGGCGGTCGGCGCCTATGGCGGTTATCTCTGCGCCGCCCGCCCGGTGATCGAGCTGATGGTCAACCGGGCGCGCAGCCTGATCTACACCACGGGCCTGCCGCCGGGCACCTTGGCGGCGGCGGAAAAGGGGCTCGAGCTGATCGAGACCGACGCCGCACTGACCGCCAGGCCGCTCGCCCATGCAAGGGCGTTCACGGACGCGCTCGCCCTGGCCCCCGCCCAAAGCGCCGTGGTGCCCCTGGTGCTGGGGGATGAGGGCCGCGCGCTCGCCGCCGCCGAGGCCTTGGCCCGGCGGGGTTACCTGGTCACCGCCATGCGGCCGCCGACGGTGCCGGCCGGCACCTCGCGGCTGCGCTTCACCTTTTCCGCCGCCCACCTGGCCCAAGACGTCGCCGCGCTGGCCGAGGCCGTCCGCGACGTGGTGCCGGGGCCGGTCCTCCAGGAGGGCTGACCCCGTGAGCCAGGGCCTGTTCATCACCGGCGCCGGCACGGAGGTCGGCAAGACCCTGATCGCCTGCGCCCTGGCCCATCACCTGAGAACGGCCAAGCGACCGGTCAAGGTGCTGAAGCCCATCATCTCCGGGTTCGATCCCGACCTTGCGGAGACCAGTGACACCGCACTGCTCCTCCGCGCGGCGGGGGTCAAGGTGACCAAGGCCGCCATCGCCGAAGCCTCGCCCTGGCGTTACGCCGAACCGATCTCGCCCAACATGGCCGCCGCCCGCACCGGCACGCCGATCGACATGGACGCGGTGATGAACCATTGCCGGGCGGCACTTTCCGACGACGCCCTGACCCTGATCGAAGGGGTGGGCGGCGTCATGGCGCCGCTGACCGACGAGGCGACGGTACTGGACTGGATGGCGGCGCTGGGCCTGCCCGCGGTGGTCGTCGGCGGCAGTTACCTCGGCGCCATGTCCCATACGCTCACGGCGGTGTCCGTCTTGATCGAGCGCGCGGTGCCGATCCGCGCCGTGGTGGTGAGCGAATCCCGCGACCAGCCGGTCCCTTTGGCCGAGACCGCCTCCACCATCGCCGGCTTCATGCCGCACCTGCCGGTCATCGCCGTGCCGCGCATCGCGCCGATCGAAAGACCGTGGGAAGCCATCGACGGGCTCGGGGAGCTGCTGGAAGATTGACGCTGCCCTAAAACGACCGTCCCTCCGGCATGAGAGACTGTCACCCTCGGCATAAGCGTCCGTCTCTCCCCGCCTTCAGTGACCGTCAGCCTCGGCTAAAGAGACCGTCACCCCCCCGGCTTGCCCGGGGGGCCCAAGTTCCCCCCGATGCCTCGGACTCCTGCGAATGCGTACATCCGCACGACCCGGGCATGCCTTCATACATTTCAATACGTTAAATCTGGTGCACACGAAAAAAAACGTCTTGTTTAAATAGTTGTTTAATTAATTCACTCTCGAAATAAAGAGGCTATTGATCCAGGCGCATGGGTGAGACTCGGACCTGTTAACCTGATGTCCGCTTTTAGCCATAAGCGGACATGAGAGC
>JAOTVC010000196.1 GCA_029863585.1 Alphaproteobacteria bacterium
AAGCTGTCCGGTCTCGCCGTGAATGATCAATTCGGGCACCGCGGAAACGGTGGTGGAAACCACCGCCAGCGCCTGGCTTTGGGCTTCCAGAAGCACGTTGGGTAAGCCGTCGCGATCGCCATTTCCGGCGACGCGGCAGGGCAAGACGAAGAGGTCCGCCTGCCGGTAGGCGGCCAAGACCCGATCTGACGCCTGGGCGCCCAGGAAGCGAACGCGGTCGCCCAGTCCCAGATCGGAGGCCTGTGCTTTCAGCGCCTTGAGCCCTTCGCCGCCGCCGATATGGGTGAAGTGCCAATGGAGATCCACCTCCAGTCGGGCGAGCGCGTTGAGGAGGACATCGAAGCCCTTTTTCTCCACCGCCCGGCCGACGCTGAGGATCTCCACTGCCGCGTCTGGTCGCGTTCCGTCCCGGCCCGGGGACCGCTTCGGTTCGCACTGTCCAAATCGTTCAAAGTCCAGGCCGTGATAATTCAGGACTACGTTGGCCTTCTCCGCCGCCAGGCCCGCCAGATGGGCGCGCCCATATTCGGTGCAGGTGACGCAGAAGGCGGCGGCGCGGAGCTTTTCGCGCTTCTCCCACGCAGGCGTGGTCCAAATGTCGACGGCGTGGGCGGAGACCGACCAGGGCAGGCGCCGCATCAGCGCGGCATAGCGCGTGACCGATGCGGGGGTGTGCAGGAAATGGGCGTGCAGGCGCCCGATGTCGGGGGGCATTTCCGCGGCCAATACGCAGGCCTGGCCGAAGCGGCGGACGCGGTTGGCCGATCCGTCGCGCACGAGATCGCGGAGCCAGACGCCAACCGCTCGCCAGAAACCCGGGCGCAGCACCAACCGGCCCATGCCCGACGCCACCCGGCCCGGCGCCTCCTTCAGGTATTCCGGGAGGTAATGCACGGCGGCTTTGATTTCGCCATGCACGGGATGGGCCTGGGGGTCGGTCGGGTGGCGCAGGGAATAGATCGTGATGTCCAGGCCGAGCCGCTCGAGCGCACGGATTTCCTGTGCGATGAAGGTTTCCGACAGGCGCGGATAGCCTTTGAGGACGAATGCGATTTTGCCCACCATTGCCGATCTTCGATCCACAGATTGGACGTTCACATGCCGTGCCGCGACGAACCAGGCAGCGCGTCGTCAGACGATCGTCCGGATGCGCGGCGCCGGCCGTTCCAGCAGGCCGGTCGCGAGTTCATCGATCACGTCCAGCCCATCGAGCAGGCCCGGGATCTTCACCGAGGACGGTGTCGGCTGCTCGGCCAGGGCGTGAATGGCGCGCGCCATGGCGGCGGGATCATGGACGCCGTCGTCGGCGAGAAGCTGGGCAAGC
The DNA here is from genome assembly GCA_029863585.1 of Alphaproteobacteria bacterium. GTDB lineage: Bacteria > Pseudomonadota > Alphaproteobacteria > SMXQ01 > SMXQ01 > SMXQ01. Next base: position 1,325 of record JAOTVC010000196.1, read on the forward strand.
CCCAGTCGGGCGGCCTGTTCGGCCCGGATCAGCTGTTCCCGGCGCGGCACCGTGCGCGGCACCAATAGCGACGGCCGGTCGAAGGAGAGGATTTCGCAGAACGTGTTATAGCCGCCCATCGCCACCACGCCCTTGGCCGCCGCCAGCAGGGATTCGAAGCCCGGATTGAAGGTGATCGCCCGTACCCGGTCGAGCGTCTTGATCCGCTCGACGAAGGCGTCGCGGGCATCGGGCGCCATGAAGGGGCCGAAAACCACCAGCGCGGGATGGGGCAGGGTGGCATCCGTTTCGTAGGCTCGGAGGACCCAATCCACCAGCGCCTCGCCGTCGCCGCCGCCGCCCGGCGTGACCAGGATGTAGGGCTCGTCCATCAGGTCTTCGGGCCGGGCCTGGGGCCGGTTGCGCGGCAGGTTCCGGCGCAGGTAACCAGTATAGACCGATTTGTCGAGGACCCTGGGTGGAATGTCGAGGCCGGTCAGAGGCTCGTAAATTTCCTTGAGGCCGTATATCCAGATCTCGTCATAGAGGTCGGCGAGGGCCGGGACCGCCCGTTTTCGGGCCCATTCGGCGGCGAGCGGCCGGGGGTCGTCCATCACGTCCCGTAAACCCAGCACCAGGGACGTGCCGCGGTTCTTCAGCATCTTGAGGGTATCGTCGACCTCGCCCTGGAGGCCGAGGGGTTCCTTGTCGACGATGAAAATGTCCGGGTCGAAAGATTGTGCCGTGTGAAAGATGATGTCGCGGCGCAGCTGCAGGGTCTGATCCGGGCTGATGTGCAGATTGAGGGAGGTGTATTCGCCGTTCCTCAGCTTGATCATGCCGGGGATGCGGACGAAGTCGACACGCGCGCGAAAATTGAAGCTGCCGATGATCGGCGAACCGGAGAGGATGAGCACCGAAAGGCCCTTGTGCTTGGCCACCAGCCGGTTGGCGATCGCCATGCAGCGCCTGAGATGCCCCAGGCCGAAGCTGTCATGGCTGTACATCAGGACGCGGTGTTTCGGTCCCATGTGGTTGTCTCCCCTAAAGGTCCATCCAAGGCGACCTTAGAACTCCGCCGCTACCTTACACGCTAACCGGTCGAAAATGCCGTCGTTTTATTCAATTCTGCTGGTAATTCGGTGATCCTCAATGATAGGGATCGGCGGCGTCCCGCAGGCCGTCGCCCAGGAAATTGAAGGTCAACACCACCACGACCACGGCCAGGCCCGGAATCATCAGCCAGGGGTATAGCGCCACGGCGTTGATGCTCTGGGCCTCGGACAGCAGCACGCCCCAGCTTGTGACCGGAGGTCTCAGGCCGAGGCCGAGAAAGCTCAGCGCCGTTTCGCCCAGGATCATCGACGGGATCGACAGCGTCGCCGAGGCGATCAGGTGGCTGGTGAAATTGGGCACGAGATGGCGGGCGATGATGCGGCTGGGCCTCGCGCCCATCAGCTCCGCCGCCGCCGTGAAGTCTTCTTCGCGCAAGGCCAGGAACTTGGAGCGCACGGCGCGGGCGAGGCCCGTCCAATCGATCAGCCCCAGGATCAGGGTGATGCCGAAATAGATCAGGATCGGGCTCCAGGTCACGGGCAGGGCCGCCGATAGCGCCATCCAGAGCGGCAGCTCAGGGAAGGAGCGGATAACCTCGATCAGCCGCTGGACCACGGAATCGACGATGCCGCCGTAATAGCCCGCGAGCCCCCCGAAGATGATGCCCAACACCATCGAGAAAATAATGCCGAACAGCCCGACGGTGAGGGAAATCCTTGCCCCGTAGATAATTCTCGAAAACAGATCGCGGCCTAACCGGTCGGTCCCGAACAGGAACAGGGTGCCGCCCTCGCCCGGGCATAAAAGGTGGAGGCTGGCTTCGAACAATCCCCAGAAATCGTAGACGTCGCCCCGGCACAGGAACCGGACGGGATATCGTTTGGTTTCGTCCGTCGTGTACTCGCGGCGCAGGTTCTCCATATTGAGGCGGTATTTCAGGCCGTAGGTGAAGGGCGCGGCCAGCTTGCCGTCATGGAACAGGTGGATGCCCTGGGGCGGGGCATAGATGAAATCGGTGTGGCGGTGGGTCAGGCTGTAGGGGGCGAGAAATTCGCTGATCAGGATCGAGCCATAGAGCGCGATCAGCACATAGCCCGAATAGACCGCGAGCCGGTGGCGCTTCAGCTTGAGCCACATCAGACGCCAGCCGCTTGATGTATACAGACGCTCCTGTTCGGCGGTGACCTCTTCTGTCTCGGACGGGTCGAACGGCGCGTCGGACACGTAATGGCCGAGCGGCGTTGGGGCGGGGCCGCGGTGGTCGCTCATTTCTGGCGGCCCCCGGTCAAGCGGATGCGCGGATCCAGCGCGGCAAGCGCGAGGTCGGAAAGAAACATGCCGATCACCGTCAGCAGCGAGAGACACATCAGGAGGAAGCCGGCGAGGTACATGTCCTGGCTTTGCAGGGCCTTCAGCAATAGCGGCCCGGTCGTCGGCAGCGACAGCACGACCGAGACGATGGCGGCACTGGACAGAAGCGCCGGCAGAAGGTTGCCGATATCGGCGATGAACGGATTGAGGGCGACCCGCATCGGGTATTTCAACAACAGGCGGGTTTCACTAAGCCCCTTGGCGCGCGCGGTGACGACATAGGCTTTTTGCAGCTCATCCAGGAGGTTGGCCCGCAGCCGGCGAATCAAGGTCGCGGTGCCCGATGTGCCGATGACGATGACCGGCACCCAGAGGTGTTCAAGGATGGAAACCAGTTTTCCCCAACTCCACGGCTGGTCCAGGTATTTCGGGTCCATCAGGCCGCCGATGGAGGTGCCGAAATAAACGTTCGCCAGATACATGAGGATCAGAGCCAGCAGGAAGTTCGGCGTTGCCAAACCCAGGAAGCCGACGAACGTCAGCACGTGGTCGCCGGTGCTGTATTGGTGGGTCGCGGAATAGACGCCGATGGGAAAGGCGACGACCCAGGTGAACAGGATGGTGGCGAAGGCGATGATCACCGACAGCAGGACCTGGTCGCCCACCACCTGAACGACAGGCCGGTTGTGTTCGAAGGAATAACCGAAATCCCCTTGCAGCATGCCTTTCAGCCACAGGGCGTATTGCTGCAGCAGCGGCTGGTCGAGGCCATATTGCTGGCGCAGGAAATCGAGCTTTTCCTGATCGACGTTTTCCCCCTGGGCCTCAAGCTCGCTGACCAGGGTGGAGAGGTAATCGCCCGGCGGAAGCTGGATGATGATGAAGATCAGGACGCTGATCACGAACAACGTCGGCACCATCACCGCCAGTCTGCGCACGAAGAAATAAAACATGGCGCCCCGCTAATTCTTCCTGCCCCGCGTGACCCAGAACAGATCCATGTTGTAGACGCCGAAATAGGCGCCGGGATCCCAGCTATAGATCGCTTCCTCGGGCACGTTGCGCAGACGGCGGCTGACCACGACAGGTTGCGGGATGGCGGCGATCAGGCCGAAGGTCAGGACCTCATCGGCGTGAATCTCCAGCATCTGGCGCCAGGCTTTGTCCCGCTCGGCATGGCTGGTCGCCGTTTCCCAGTCGTGATAGAGCTTGAGCAGCGTCTTCGCCGCGGGAAGGCTTGGCGGGTCCCCGGCCCTGCCGCCGGTCCGGTACCAATCGCCCCAGCGCGGCCAGTGAAACTGGTAGGGATTGGTGGGGGCGAGCTCGGCGGGGCTGATATCGGCGGTGGCGATGCCCGCGGCCAGCCCTGACCAGATCGACATCATGGTCTGGCCCGAAACAACCCGCTTGCGCAGTACTTCGCGTTGGCCCGGCTTCGAATAAAGTTTGATGCCCAGCTCAAGCCAGGAATCGTGCACCAGCTCCAGGATGTCGGTCTGCTCGGTATGTTCGCCCGAAGATTCGACGATGATTTCCAGCGGCCTGCCGTCGGGCAGCAGCCTGAGTCCCCGGCCGTTGCGTTTGGTCAGGCCCATTTCGTCGAGCAGCCGGTTTGCCCGTTTGGGGTCGAATTCGGCCCAGCGGAACCGTTGCGACTGTTCGTAGAGCCGGCTCTGGGGCAGCACAGAATTGTTGCCTTCGGTCCCCAGCCCGAAATACAGCACCTGATTGATTTCGTGCCGGTTGATGCCGAGCGACAGCGCACGGCGGAAGCGCACGTCGAGGAACAGCTTCCGCCAGGCGGGATCGGCGACATTGAGATTGGGATAGAGGGCGAGATGGGCACCGCGCGCGGTCTTCCACAATCGCACGTCGTAGGGTTGGCGTTTTTCCCCCTCCTTGAGGAAGGTGTATTGGTTGAATTCGAGGCTGCGCGCCTGCAGATCCGATTCGCCGCTCATGGACTTGGCGGCGATCAGCGATGGGCTTGAAACCCGCAGAATAACCCGGTCGATATAGGGGAGCTGGCGCCCCTCGGGATCGATCCGGTGAAAGTAGGGATTGCGCAGGAAGATGAAGCGCTGGGCCGGCCCGTGGGTGGTGTTGCGCCATGGCTGCAGGGTCGGCAGGTCGGGATTGTCGAAGCGGTAGGGATTGTCCTTGAGACTGTGCAGCGCCGCCCAATTTTGCAGCCTCAGCTCGGCAGCGGCCGTCTTCAGCATTTGCGGCTTGGCGTATTTGACGTGGAACCGCTTGAGGTAGTGGGCCGGGCGGAAGATGAAGCGGGGCGCCGCTCCGGCCAAGGCGGGGAGGAAATGCGGGTTGGGCTTGTCCCAAGTGTAGCGGACCGTGGTGGGGCTGAGCACTTCGAACAACGGCGGTTTGCCATCCACCAGGAACGCCTTGGGGAGGCCGCCAGGCGTCAGCTCAGGATTGTGCGCGACATCCTCCCAATAATATTTGAAATCGCCGGCCGTGAAGGGATGGCCGTCGGACCACCGGTGCCCGGGGCGGAGATGGAGCGTGAAAATCCGCCCCTCCTTGACCTCGAAATTTTCGAGGATGTCGGGAACCAGTTGGAAGGAATCGTCGTAGCGCACCAGCCGGGCGTAGCCGTAAACCACCATGAGGCGGGTATCGCGCTCGCGGCCGACCAGTAGCGAAAGCGTGCCGCCATGGCGCCCCACGGTTTGCTTCGGCCCCAGATGCGCGACCAGGGGCACGCGGGGCAGCCGCCGCTCCACCTTGGGAAGGGCGCCCGACAATTCACTGTGGCCGAAGAAGAATGGACTGATGAGTTGTCGCTTCGTCTTCGAATCCGCTTGCGCCGGGGCTTGTCCGGCAACGATCAGGCCCGCGGCGAGGATTGCGCATAGCGCGAGGGTGGTACGGCGCCTCATGTCAGGCCCGCCGCGGCGCCGGGCTCCGCCCCTGCCGAGCCCCGGACGAAATGTCCACCGCCGACGTCCCGGAGGCCGGGGCGATTGCTGTCGTCGATGGTGTAGGGGGCGGGCCAGGCCGAGGGATCGGAACAGCGGCCCTCCATCAGGCTGTGAAGGTCAAGGGGGTGGGCAAGGTCGGGCTCCGGCACGGCGGCCAGCAGCGCCTGGGTGTAGGGATGCAACGGTCGGTCGAACAGGGCCTGTTTATCCGCGGATTCGACGATGCGGCCG
>JAOTVC010000027.1 GCA_029863585.1 Alphaproteobacteria bacterium
GATCAGGCAGCCCTGCTTGCGGGCTTTGAGCTTGTCGCAAAGGGCATCGGCGGCGCTGCGTTCGGCAAAGGGCCCCGCCCACAACCGGTAGAACACGCCGCGCTTGCCGAGGTCGGCACGCACCGCCGCAACCCGTGCCTCGCCGAGGATCGCCGCATGCAGATTATTGAGGCGCCGGGCTTCGGCTTCCGCGCGATCCTTCAGCTTGCTGGAGCCGAGCTGGACCCGGTATCCGCCGCCCCCGGCGATGGCATCCTTGGACTTCGCGGAAGGCTCAAGCTTGGTCAGTTGGCCCGCCGCTGGACCGACGCTGTCCTTGGCTGCGTCCTTCTTCTGTTCCGCGGGCTTGCTCCCGTCCTTGGCGGCGGCATCCTGCCCTCCCTCGGCGGCTGCCGCTGCCGCAGCCTTGAGCGCATCCCGGTCGAACGTGGGCTGTTTGCCTTCGGCTTCTTTTTTTGCTGCCGCCGTTACCCCGTCCGCCATCTTGGCCTTGGCGGATTCGGCGGCCTTGGCGGCTTCGGCGGGAGTCTCCGGAGCGGCCATCTTGGGGGGCAGGATCGGGGCCTGGGTGACCGTCGTGGCTTTGGGCTCCTTCGGCGTTTTCGGTACCGGAGCTGGCTCGGACGGTTTGGGTTTGGCCATCGGTTTTTCCGTCCCGGGCAGGACACGTTCGGTTTCCGGCTTCTTCGTATCGGGTGAGATTTGCAGATAAATCAGCTTGTCCTGATTGGGGACCTTCATGCCTCCGGGCTTCTCCGGCAGCACCTTGACCGGTGATCCATCGGCCTGGATGACCGGCACGACGGTGGCGGAATTCTTCTGCCCTTGGTTGGTGGCGTACCAGGCGATGCCGGCGAAACCGGCCACCGCGGAAACGGCCACCAGGGCGCCGAGAAGCTTGCCGCGTAAATTGGAGCCAGCGGGCGCCGATTGACGAATTTGCCTGGGGGCCGGTTCCGAGGCGGGTCGGCCGCGGGTTTCTCCCGTCAGGTCGTGATAGGACATCAGCGCATCTCCTCGACCGGTTCGACACCCAGCACCGCAAGGCCGGAAGCGATCACCACGGCCACCGCGCGGACCAGGGCCAGCCGCGCCCGGCTGATCCCTTCATCGTTCACCAGGAAGCGGGCCTCGGCGTCTGCGTTTCCCTTGTTCCAAAGCCCGTGGAACGCCGCGGCAACATCCTGCAGGTAAAACGCGATTCGGTGCGGTTCATGGGCCAGGGCCGCGCCTTCCACCACCCGCGGCCAGGCCGCCAGGAGCTTGATCAGGTCGAGCTCCTGCGCGTCTTCAAGAGGGGCGAGCGACGCCTTGGAAAGGGCCCTGGCCCCGGTGTCTAGCCCGGGGAATTGCTCTGCCGCATTGCGCAACACGGAGCATGCGCGGGCGTGGGCGTATTGCACGTAGAACACCGGATTGTCGCGGGTCTGTTCCGTCACGGCCTTAAGGTCGAAATCCAGCACGGCGTCATTGGAACGCGTCAGCATGATGAAGCGGACCACGTCCTTACCGACTTCGTCAACCACCTCGCGCAGGGTGACGAAGGTCCCCGCCCTTTTCGACATCTTTACCGGTTCCCCGGCGTCGAGCAGGTTGACCAGCTGGCATAGCTTAACGTCCAGCACTCCGTCGCCGCCGGTCAATGCCTTGACGGCGGCTGCCATGCGTTTGACATAGCCCCCGTGGTCGGCGCCCCAGACGTCGATCATGGTGGTGGCGCCGCGCCGGTACTTGTCGAGGTGATAGGCGATATCGCTGGCGAAATAGGTCCAGCTTCCGTCCGATTTGCGGAGCGGGCGGTCGACGTCGTCACCGAACTCGGTGGACTTGAAGAGATCCTGGGGACGCTCCTCCCAATCTTCCGGCTTCATGCCCTTGGGCGGCTCCAGCGTGCCGGTATAGATCAGTCCCTTCTCCTTGAGCAGATCGAAGGCCTGATCGACAAGTCCTTGATCGACCAAGGCCTTTTCCGAACTGAACACGTCATGGCGAATGCCCAGCGCCGCGAGATCCTCGCTGATCATCGACATCATCGCATCGATTGCGAACCCGCGGACCACGGGAAGCCACTCTTCTTCACCGGCACTCAGCCATTTGCCGCCGTCACGTTCCGCCAGGGCGGCGCCGACATCTTTCAGATAGTCGCCGGGATAAAGGCCTTCGGGAATGGCGCCGATCTCCTCGCCGAGCGCTTCGCGGTAGCGGAAATGAACCGACCGGGCGAGTTGATCGACCTGAACGCCGGCGTCGTTGATGTAGTATTCGCGGGTCACCGCGTTGCCGGCCTTTTCCAGCAACGTGGCCAGGACATCGCCCACGACGGCGCCGCGGGCATGGCCGACATGCATGGGGCCCGTCGGATTGGCGGAGACGTATTCGACATTTACCGGCTGGCCCGCGCCGATGTCCGAGTCGCCATAAGCGATGCCGGCCTCAAGCACGTCCCTGAGCCGCCCGAACCAGAATTCCCGGTCCAGGCGCAGGTTGATGAATCCGGGACCGGCAACCAGGGCCTCGGTCACCGAGGTATGGGTCGCCAGGCGCTGGGCCAGAAGCTCGGCGAGGTCCCGGGGCTTGCGCCCGGCCGGCTTGGCCAGCACCATGGCGGCGTTGGTAGCAACGTCGCCGTGGGCCGCCTCCTTTGGCGGCTCGCAGGATACGCGGGCGCAGTCGAGTTCCCTGGGCAGCAGGTTCTCTTCCTGAAGGTCTTCGAGAACCTTGAGAACTTCTTTTTTCAAATCATTGAAAACATTCATAATACGTCCGGAATCCCAATGGGACCAATGAGCCGTTCGTAGGTGCGCAGCGCATACCGGTCGGTCATGCCGGCGATGTAGTCTCCCGCCGTTCGCGCGGTCGCCGCGCCGCCCGGGCCGTCGAGGCTCTGTTGCCAGTCGGCGGGAAGGTGTTCGGGCTCCGCCAGGAACAGCTCATACAACTCACGCACCACCTTGGCGCCGGTATCCGACATCCGGTTCACCGTCTCGTGTCGATACATATGGGTAAACAGGAAGGCTTTCAACGCGCGGTCGTTTTCCGCCATTCCAGCGGAAAAAGCAATCACAGGATGGTCAAGCGCTCGAATTTCATCGGCGCAGGTTGGGCTTGCCGCCGCGATGCGTCCCTTGGATTCGTTGATCAAATCGCTGACCATGGCGTCGATCAGGCGGCGCACGGCTTCGTGAATGACGCGGTCGGGGGCGAGGTTCGGGTGCAGCCGAGCGACCTCCTCGAAGACCGGGCCCACAAGCGGCACGCCCTCGAAATCCGCGATTTCCAGGAGGCCCGCCCGCAATCCGTCGTCGATGTCGTGATTGTTATAGGCGATGTCGTCGGAGAGCGCCGCAACCTGGGCCTCGGCGCTTGGGAAAGTGGCGAGATCGAGTGGGAACAGCCGATCGAATTCGATGATTGCCTCGGGGATGGCCGCGGTTTTCCTGCGGGCATGGGGGCCTGTCAGGGGCCCATTGTGCTTGAGCACGCCTTCCAGCGTTTCCCAGGTCAGGTTGAGGCCGTCGAAACCGGCGTAGCGGTGTTCCAGCCATGTGAGGATCTTCAAGGTTTGGGCGTTGTGGTCGAACCCGCCATGGGCCGCCATGGCGGCATCCAAGGCATCCTCTCCGGAATGGCCGAAGGGGGTATGGCCGAGATCGTGGGCCAGGGCCAGGGCCTCGGCCAGGTCTTCGTTGAGGCCGAGGCAGCGCGAGATCGAGCGCGCGATCTGGCTGACCTCCAAGGAATGGGTCAGCCGAGTCCGATAGTAATCGCCGACGTGATAGACGAAGACCTGGGTCTTGTGCTTGAGACGGCGAAAAGCCGCAGAATGGATGATTCGGTCGCGGTCACGTTGAAAATCCGTCCGGGTTCTGCTCGGGGGCTCGGGAAACAGGCGGCCGCGGCTGTTGCCCGGCTGGCACGCGTATGGCGCGAATCGGGGGCCGAAAGACGACGAGTCTATGTCGGATGAAGAAACCATGCGACACGCACCGTGCCATGGGCACAAACCCGGCGCAATGGGCCTGGCGCCGAGACAGGTATTTCCGCGCCTCCGGCTGCCCAGTTGCGAGCGCTTATTAACAGCATATTCACTTTAATCACTTAGCGTCAGGCCGGGAAAACCACGGAGAATCGTATGACTTTGTCAGGGGTTCGGCCGCTCCATATGGGGGTCGTGGCGGCGCTGGCGATCGGATTCTTGGTCGTTTCGGCGTATGGCGTCCTGAGCACCACTTCAGAAAGAATTCTGGCGCGGCAGGCGGAACAGGCTGCGTTAAGGTGGTCGCGCTACATCTCGCATGAAATCGGCTCGATGGAGGACATCCTGGCGGGCGCCCCCCTCTCCGGCCGGGATCAGGAATTCCTCGAAGGCGTGCGCGAGTTCGGCACCGTTTTCGGCTTCAGGCTGTTCGATTCTCAAGGTCGGTTGAGGCTGCGCTCCGACGACCTCAATACTCCCAAGGCAAACGGCCCCAGCCTGCGGGATCATAGCTCCAAGGCCGCTTCCGTGGTGACCACCGGCAAGTTTCACACGGAAATGAATGAAAATACCGGGGACGCCAGTCTCCCGGCTTTCTATGTCAAATCCTTTGTTCCCGTTTTCCGGAAGGATCAAACGATCGGGGTTGTCGAGGTCTGCCTCGACTTCACGGCGGAGCGGACCCAGATGCGCGATCAATTCGCCGTTTTCGCCCTCCAGGGTGACCGGCCTGACCCTTCTGGCGATGGCAATTCCCGGTGTTCTGATCCTGCTTATGATCAAGGCGTTGGGTGAACGCAATCGGGAGCTCGCCGTCCAACGTGAGCGGGCGCTCGCGGCGGATCGCTCGAAAACCGAATTCCTTGCGAATATGAGCCATGAAATCCGCACCCCCATGAATGCGGTGATCGGCATGTCTGAGGTGTTGGAGGGCACCAACCTCGACGATCGCCAGCGGTCTTTCGTCGAAGTCATCCGGGGGTCCGGCAATAATCTCTTGAAGCTCATCAACGACATTCTGGATTTCTCGAAAATCGATGCCGGCCAATTGCAGCTGGATTGCAAGCCCTTCGACCTGAGGTCCGCGGCGGAAGACATCGGTGCGCTGATCGCGCCGAAAGTGTCGGAAAAGAACATCGAACTGGCACTTCGGTTCCAGCCGTTCCTGCCCACCAAGTTCGTCGGCGACAGCGGCCGGATCCGTCAGGTTTTGCTCAACCTCATCAGCAATGCGGTCAAGTTCACCGATCATGGCCATATCCTGGTCGACATCACCGGCAAGGAGCAGGGCGACAGCGTCGACCTGACCATCCGGGTCGAGGACACCGGCATCGGCATCGCCTCTGACAAGCTCTCGACCGTCTTCCAGAAATTCACCCAGTTGGATTCAAGCTCGACCCGGCGCTTTGAAGGGACGGGACTCGGTCTCGCCATTTCCAAGACCCTGGTGGAGCTTATGGGCGGACGGATCAGTGTCGAGAGCGAGTTGGGCAAGGGATCGACATTCTCGATTTTCCTGACGCTGCCGATCCATGCCAGCAGCACGACACGGCCGAGGGTCCCCGTAGACGTATCGGGCTCGCGGGTCCTCGTCGTCGATGACAACGCGGTCAACCGCATGATCCTCGTGGAACAGTTGGGAACCTGGAAGTTCAAGGTCGCCGCGGTGCCGTCGGGCAGCGAAGCGGTGCTGGCGCTGCGCCAGGCGGCCAGCGAGGGCCATCCCTTCGACCTGGTGGTGCTGGATTACCACATGCCGGGCATGAATGGCGAAGACACGGCCCGGGAAATCAGGTCCCAGGATTTCAGCGCCGAAACCCCGATCATTCTGCTTGCGTCCATCGACAGGGCGGATGACGGCGGCTATTTTCCGCGACATCGGCATTCAGGAGCATCTGGTCAAGCCGGCCAGTTCCGCGATGCTGTTCGACACCACGGTGCGGGTCTTGCAGGAGGCCCGGCATTCCGCAATGGATGCGGCCGGCCAAGACACAGTCACGGACCAAGAAATTGATGCGAGCGGTGCCGGTCCCATACGGCAGGAGGTCTCGCGCTCCGGCATTTCCGTGCTGGTGGTCGAGGACAACGAGATGAACCAAACGGTGATGGCATGCCTGTTAGAAGAATTCGGCCATGGGCACAGGATCGCCGGCAACGGGCGGGAAGCGCTCGAGCTTCTTGAGAGTTACACCCCCGACGTGATTCTGATGGATGTCGCCATGCCCGTCATGAACGGCTTCGAGGCTACCCAGGCAATCCGCAGGAAGGAGAAGGCCGAGGGCGGGCATTTGCTGATCATCGGCGTGACCGCCCATGCCCTTGGGGGCGACCGCGAAAAATGCCTCGATTCCGGCATGGATGATTATCTTGCCAAGCCCGTGACCAAAGAGGCGCTGGCAAAAAAAATCGACAATTGGACTTCGGGCGCCGGCACCCGGAGTTCGGTCGCCTGAGGGAATTTGTTGCGACTGGTTCTTACTAATTGACTTTGGCGGCGGGGTTACCCACATATGGAGGGCTGGGCGATTTCCCCGGCGCGTCCTGGAGGATCGAATGTCATGACCGACCCGTTGGTGGCCCAACCGTTGGACATTTCCGACCGCGCGGCTAGGCGAATCGCCGAATTGATGGCACAGCCCCAGTATAAGGGCCTGACCATGCGGTTGGCCGTCAGCGGCGGCGGGTGTTCCGGATTCGCTTACGGTTTTTCCTTCGATAATCAGACCAATGCCGACGACGTCGTCATCGAAAAGGACGGGGTCAGGGTGCTGGTCGACGAGATTTCCCTGGATTATCTCCGGGGTGCCGAAATCGATTACGTCAACGAAATGATCGGCGCCGCCTTTACCGTGCGCAATCCAAACGCATCTTCCTCCTGCGGCTGCGGCAATTCCTTTTCCGTGGGCTGATCCGCCCAGAGTCCCCTGCCCTCCGGCAAATGGTTCAAATCGCTCCATTTATGATCTAAATTGAGCCGCCGCCTTTCGGCGGGCTTCTCCCCGCCGCCCTTCCGGAGATCCAAGACTTGGCCAAGATCGCCACCTGGAACGTCAATTCGGTCAAAGCCAGGCTCAGCCATCTGATCGACTGGCTCAAGGAGGCCCGGCCGGATGTCGCCCTTCTCCAGGAACTCAAGTGCGTCGAGGAAAATTTTCCCCTGATGGAGATCGAGGACGCGGGCTACAGCGCCGTGGTTGCCGGACAGAAGACTTACAACGGTGTCGCTATCCTTTCCCGCGGCGCGCTGGAGGATATTCGTATCGGCCTGCCCGGCGACGACTCGGACGACCAGGCCCGCTATGCCGAGGCGGTGACGCAGCTGGACGGGCGCATGGTCCGGGTGGCATCGATCTATCTGCCCAACGGGAACCCGGTGGATACGGAAAAGTTCGATTACAAACTGGCCTGGATGGAACGGCTCAAAGCCCATGCGGCGGCGCTTCTCGACCTCGAGGAGCCGGTGGTGCTGGGTGGCGACTACAACGTCATCCCAACGGAAGGCGACGTGTGGGATCCAGACCTCTGGCGCGACGACGCGCTTTTCCGGATAGAGATCCGCCGCAAGTTCCGTGAAATCCTCAATTTGGGCTATACGGAATCCTACCGCGCGCTGCATTCGGAATTAGGCCGCTATTCGTTTTGGGACTACCAGGGCGGCGCCTGGCAGAAGGATCACGGGCTGCGCATCGACCACCTGCTTCTCTCGCCCCAGGCGGCCGACTTGCTCACGGCTTGCGAGATCGACAAGACGCCACGGGGCAAGGCCAGACCGTCTGACCACACGCCGGTGTGGTGCGAATTGCGCCCCTAGAGGGACTGGGCGAATTGCGCCCGCTCGGGCCTTTCTCGCCTTGCAAGTGATGATAGCAAACCCGGGGAAACCGCCGTATCATCCGCCCGTCTGACGAGGGGGGACGGCGAGAGATGAGCACATCACGGCAATCGCTCCGCGCGGCCAAGAAAGGCAGCGGCTTGACCAAGATCAGCGTGGCCCTGTTGGTACTCTGTCTGCTGGCCCTGGCGGCGGTCGTCATCGGCCTGCGCATGGGCGAGTTCAGCGTCCGGGAGACCTTCGGCTATATCGAATGGATCGTCTACGCAAGCGCTGGGGTTGCCTTGATCGCGATCGTGGCGGCCTTCCTCGCCATCCGTAACAATCGGCCCGCTGCCATCGCGGTTTCCGTTCTCACCCTGATCGCCGCCCTGTTGCTGGTCTGGGTCCCTTACAGCAACCGAGTTGCGCTGCGGGCATCGCCGCGCCTGTCCGACGTCACCACTGACATGCGCAACCCCCCCCTGTTCGAGAAGACGAAGCTTCTCCGCAGCGCCAGCAAGGCCCGCAACACGACTGACTACAGCGCGGCGAAGGCGAAACTCCAGCGCAAGCATTACCCGGATATCAAGCCGGTGATCCTAAGGGTGCCGACTTCGGAAGCGTTCGAACGCGCGCTTGCGGCGGTCAAGCGGTTCGGCTGGACGGTCGTAACCGCCGACAAGCTGATCGGGCGTATCGAGGCCTTCGAGACCAGCCTGGTGTTCGGTTTCGTCGACGATGTCAGCATCCGAATTCTGTCGGAAGGCACGGGCAGCCGGGTGGATATCCGTTCGTCCTCTCGCGTGGGACGTCGCGATGCGGCGATGAACGCCAACCGCGTGCGCAAGCTGATCCGCGCCATTTCCCAGCCGCAATTGCAATAGGCTGCGCTCAGCGCCTCAACAGAATGTGGAAATCGAGTTCCGGCGCCTGATGCCCGGTTTCGGCGAGGACCTGCTGCACCCGGCTTCGGTGGTGGATCTGGTTGATGAACATATGCACTACCAAGCGGTCGGCGGGATCCTGGTGGAACGCGCCTCCGGCATCCTTGTATCGGAACTGGGTCGAGAGGAACGCGATGCGGATGTTCTCGACGAATTCCTCGATGCGCTCGTCCTCTTTGACCCTGTCGGTTTTCAGCGCCGGCAGGTTGTCATGGAGAAGCGTGCCGCGCTTGGCGTTGCCGATCTCTACGCCCGTGAACCGGTTCATCCAGTCCCGGTCGACGATCAGGATGTGATTGAGCATGAATAAGAGGCTCTCGTCCCGATTTGGGCAAGGCTGGCCGAGCTCGCGCTCCGACAGCCGGCCGCAGCACTCGTAGAGCTCGCGGTTGGCGATCCGGTTGTAGCGGCTCAACTGCATGAGCTCGGTGTGCAACGATGCGGTCATCGGATACGACCTCCTGGCCGTACCGGGGTAACCCAGAATCGTTAAATATCTGCATACATATGGGTTTCGGCGGCGGCGCCTGGATGGGTGACCGCCCCTTTATGGGCGGGACCCACCAATTGTGCGTATTTCCAGAGGGCTCCCGACTGATAGTCGGTATTGCGCGGCGCCCAAGCATCGCGCCGCGCGGCCAGCTCCTCGGCGCTGATATCCACGTCCAGCGTCCCCGCCTCTGCATCGATGCGGATGACGTCGCCGTCCTTGATTAGCCCGATGGGACCGCCTAGGGCCGCTTCCGGCCCGACATGGCCGATGCAGAAGCCCCGGGTTGCGCCGGAAAACCGGCCGTCGGTGATCAGCGCCACCTTGTCGCCCAGGCCCCGGCCGTAGAGTGCGGCGGTGGTGGACAGCATTTCGCGCATGCCGGGGCCGCCCCTGGGGCCTTCGTAGCGGATGATGATGACCTCGCCTTCCTTGATCCGGTCTTCCACCACGGCGGTGAAGGCGTCCTCCTCGCAGTCGAAGCAGCGCGCCGGGCCCTCGAAGGTGAGCGTCGTCATGCCCGCGACCTTGACGATGGCGCCTTCCGGTGCGAGGGAGCCTTTGAGTCCCACCACCCCGCCGGTCGGCGTGATCGGGCTGCTGGCCGGGCGCACGACGTCTTGGTCGCCGGGGAAGACGATATCGGCGTGGTTCTCGGCGAGCGTCTTGCCGGTGACGGTCAGGCAGCTGCCGTCCAGGATGCCGGCGTCCAGCAGGGTCTTGATCACGATGGGCACGCCGCCGACGTCGAACAGGTCCTTGGCGACATAGCGCCCGCCCGGCTTGAGATCCGCGATATAAGGCGTTTCCTTGAAGATGCGCGTGACGTCCTCAAGCTCGAATTCGATGCCCGCTTCATGGGCCATGGCCGGCAGGTGCAGGCCGGCATTGGTGGACCCGCCGGTCGCCGCCACCACCTTGGCAGCGTTTTCCAGCGCCGCGCGGGTGACGATATCGCGCGGCCGGAGGTTGGCGGCAAGCAGCGCCATCACGGCCTCGCCCGAGGCCTTGGCGTATTCGTCCCGCGATTCATAGGGTGCCGGCGCCCCGGCTGAGCCCGGCAGGGCCAGGCCGATGGCCTCCGACACGCAGGCCATGGTATTGGCCGTGAACTGGCCGCCGCAGGACCCGGCGGACGGACAGGCGACACATTCCAGTTCGTGCAGGTCCTCGTCGGACATGTTGCCCGCGGCGTGCTGGCCGACGCCTTCGAACACGTCCACCACGGTGACGTCGCGGCCCTTGAAGCGGCCCGGCAGGATGGTGCCGCCATACATGAAGACGCTCGGCACGTTGAGGCGCAGCATCACCATCATCATGCCCGGCAGGGACTTGTCGCAGCCCGCGAGGCCGACCAGGGCGTCGTAGCAATGTCCGCGCATGGTGAGCTCGACCGAATCGGCGATCACCTCGCGGCTGACGAGCGACGACTTCATCCCTTGATGCCCCATGGCGATGCCGTCGGTCACGGTGATGGTGGTGAACTCGCGCGGCGTGCCGCCCTTCGCATCGACGCCCACCTTGACCGACTGGGCCTGGCGAGAAAGGGCGATGTTGCAGGGTGCGGCTTCGTTCCAGCAGGTCGCAACGCCGACGAAGGGCTGGTGGATCTGCTCTTCCGAAAGCCCCATGGCGTAGTAGTACGACCGGTGCGGCGCATGCTCCGCCCCTTCGGTCACATGGCGCGAGGGCAGCTTGTTCTTGTCGAAGGTCCTGCCGGCGTCGTCGGGCATGTCTCGTCCTCTGATTAAACGGGTGGCGTTGGGGCGCCTAGGATAGTCCGTGGTGCGCGGCGCGCAAGGGCGGAACCGCTGCTCAGGCGCAAGGAAAAAGGGCCGCGGAATCCCCGCGGCCCCCAGAGTCTCCGTTATTTATTTACTTTAGGTCTTGAGCGCCTCCAAGACGCGTTCCGGCGTGAACGGCATGTGATAAAGCCGCTTGCCGGTCAAAGCGTAGAAGCCGTTGGCGACGGCCGAGCCCATTCCCGGGTTGCCGATCTCGCCGAGGCCGGTCGGCTTGGTCGGCCGGTCGAGGAATTCGACATGGACCTCTTCGGGTGAATCGGCCATGCGCAGCACCTGGTAATCATGGAAGTTGGATTGCTGCACCGAGCCGTCCTTGATGGTGGCCCGTTCGACGAGCACGCTGGACAGGCCGTAATGCACGCCGCTTTCGATGTTGCGCCGCGCCGCTTCCGGCTGGACGACAATGCCGCCGTCTATAGCGCTCCAGACCTTGTGCACCCGGATCTTGCCGCTCTTGCGGTCGACGGAAACCTCCGCGACCTGAGCACCAAGAGAACCGGAACGCTCGGTCATGGAAAGCCCGAGCGCGCGTCCGTCGGGGCGCTTCTTGCCCCAATCGGACATCTGGGCGACCTTTTCGAGCACCCGGCGTGCCTTGGCCGTCAACGGCACGTTCTTGAGCCGGAACTCCAACGGATCCATGCCCTGGGCCGCGGCGATCTCGTCGATCAGCGCCTCGATGGCGTAGACGTTGAAGACATGGGCCACGGCCCGCCAATGCTTGGTGCGGATGCCGTGTTTGCCGGCGCTCTGCTCGACCGCGTGGCGGTTCGGCACGTCGTAGTATGAGCTGATCTTCATGCCGCCCGACAGAAGACGCCGACCGTCGCCGATGACGCTGTGCTTCCAGCCCACCAGCTTGCCCGACTTGTCCAGTGCGGCCTCGAGCTTCTGCAGGGTTTGAGGACGGAACATGCCGTAATTGATGTCCTCTTCCCGGGTCCAGATCATCTTGACGGGCTTCTTGATCTGCTTGGAGATCAAGGCGGCCTCGACGGTGTAGTCGGTCTGCGACCGGCGCCCGAATCCACCGCCCATGTACATCTGGTTGTGGATCACCTGGCCGGTCTTGAAGCCGAGCGCCTCGGCGATCATGCCGCGGGAACGGTCGGGCGCCTGGGTGCCCTCCCAGATTTCCACCTTGTCGCCGGCCTCGTTGACGCTGGCGACGGCATTGAGCGGTTCCATCTGGGCGTGATAGCCGTAATCGCAGCGGTAATCGGCCTTATAGACCTTGCCGGCATCTGCAAACGCCTTGGCGGTATCGCCCTTGGCGTCGACCTTCTTGGCCTTGGTCTTGGGGTCTTCGGCCTGCTTCGGATATTCCGTCATCAGGGCGGGTTCGGAATTATATCCCGCTGCCTTGCCCTTGGACCACTTCACCTGCAATTCCGCGCGCGCCGCCATGACGTGTTCGAAATTGTCGGCGATCACCGCGACGCCTTCCTTCAGCTTCACGGCGCCAAGATAGCCCTTCAGCGTCTTGAGCTTGTCCTCGTTCCAGCTGAGCGGCTTGGCGCCCTGCACCGGCGCATGGACGGTGCTGGCATAGACCATGCCGGGAAGTTGGACGTCGATGGAGAACTTGGCACTTCCGTCGACCTTCGGCGGAATGTCCCGCCGCGGCTGCGACTTGCCGATCAGACGGAAATTCGCCGGTTTCTTCAACTCCTTGGCCGAAACCGCCGGCAGCTTGTCCGGCACTTCGGCGAAGGCCGCGATCTCGCCATAGGTCAGGCGTTTGCCGCCCGGGCCGATCACCACCGAAGGCTCGGTCTTCAGCTGCGCGACCGGCACGCCCCATTTCTTCGCCGCGGCCTGCATCAGGACCTTGCGGACCTGGGCGCCGGCCGTGCGCATGGGCTTGTAATACATCATCACGGCGCGGGAGCCGACGATGGCCATGGAATAGCTGACGTTGGTCCCGCGCTTGCGGGTGTAGCCGTAAACCTTGGGTTCCGCCGGCGCGTTCTCTAGAGCCACCTTGCTCCAATCGGCATCCAGTTCCTCGGCCAGGATCAGCGGCACGCTGGTCATGGAGCCCTGCCCCATTTCGGCGCCGGGGGTAAGGATGGTGATCTTGTCGTCGGCGCCGATATGCACCCAGGCGGACATCTGGCCCTGCCGTGCCGCGGCTCGAGCCTGGGCCGGGGTCAGGAGCTGGATGCCGCCGGTGCCAAGGGCCACGGCGAAGGTAAGGCCGCCGGCGCCCTTCAGGAAGCCGCGGCGGGATACCGCATGTTTCGCGGAGGTCATGGTCGTCATGGCTTAGCCCTCCTTCGATGCGCGTTCGACCGCGGCGACGATCCGGTTATAGGTGCCGCAGCGGCAGATGTTGCCGTTCATGTGGGCCACGATCTGGTCGCGGCTGGGTTTGGGATTGCTTGCCAGCAGTTCCGCTGCCTTCATGATCTGCCCCGACTGGCAATAGCCGCACTGGGGCACCTGCTCGGCGATGAACGCCTTCTGCAGCGGGTGCGAGGAGTCCTTCGACAACCCCTCGATGGTCAGGACCCGCGCGCCTTCAACCTCGGACAACTGAGTCTGGCACGATTTGACCGCCTTGCCGTTGACATGGACGGTGCAGGCCCCGCAAAGCCCCGCGCCGCAGCCGTACTTGGTGCCGGTGAGCTTGAGATGCTCACGCACCGCCCACAGCAGCGGCGTGTCGGGTTCCGTCGCGACGGACACCCGTTTTCCGTTGAGAGTGAATGCAACCATGTATGATACCCCTATCTTCATTGGCATCTAGATGATGGGCGACCCGGGGACGGGCCTGAGCCGCGCACCCGGCAAACCTGGCAATGGTGGGATCGAGGACTGCGCGCCGCCACGGCAGATGCTGTCTTGCCGATGGAGAAGCTGCCTCCCAGCGTTCCCGCTCTTACCGCTTTTGCGCGCGTGTTATTGCACGGAATCCTACTCCCCGCGCGGTTTCCTGTCACGCGCATTTCGCGGGAAAGGAGCGGGAATCTGGGTCGAGCCTTCAATTCATGGGGAGCCGCATTATATGAAGTACATCATGCGTCGTGTTGGTTGTGTATTGCATAACGCGGCATGTCAGCGCGGAGGCCGTAGAAATCGACCGTGGAGTTTCTCATGATTACGATTCCAAAAGCACTCGGGTTTCTCGTCTTATCAACCGTTTATTTCGTTTCCGCCGCCGCTGTCGGCGGCCAAGAGGCAACCAAATCGGTAAATTGCAACAAGCGGTCCCTTCAACATGTGATCGACCGCTCGAAACCCGGTACCTTGATCAAGGTTTCCGGCACCTGCAACGAACTGATCGACATTACCACCGACAACCTAACCCTTGATGGTCGGGGCAAGGCCGACATCAGCGGCGCCGGCATAGTCTCCACGCTGCCCTTGGTCCGCATCAGCGGAGCGAGCAACGTGACGATCAAGGGGTTCACTATCCACAATGCGCCGCGAAACGGGCTCGTCGTGCGCCGGGGCGGCTCGGCCGTGATCACCGGCAACACCATATCGGATAACGCCAATAACGGAATCTTGGTGCATCAGTCTTCTTCCGCCAGGGTCGGCTCGTCCCGCGATAATCACGCCCTTGCGGGGACCCCCGGTTCCGAAGGCAATGTCGTGGAGAACAATGGCGGCGATGGTATCGTCATCCGCACCGCATCGTCCGCGGACATGTTCCACAACATCGTCCGCAACAACGGATTGCCTGCAAACCCGAGCCGCGGCATCTTTCTCGAGGTGGGCGGTTCCGCCTTCCTTTCCGGCAACGAGATCACCAGCAATACCGACCGCGGGGTTCACGCCGCGACCAACGCGAGTATTCGATGGTCGGCCGACGCCTTCCATCAAGAGCAGAATCTGATCCAGCTAAACGGCGAGGGGATCGTCTGCAGGACTGGCGCCGCCATGTCGGGAAATCCGCAGAACTTCGGTGTCGGCAACCCGGGAACGGGCGGCACGCCACATTCCGACGACACCGATATCAGCGGGACTTGTGCGATCAGCGGGGCGCTGGGATTCTAGCTGAACCGCTGTTCGCGTGAATTTAGGAAGGGGCCGACCCCGTTCAGCGGGCGCCGATCCGGGTGAGCGCCGCTTCCAATTTGCTTTTCTGGGCCTCCGCCTCGGCGAGCCTGCGGCGGTTCTCCTCGACCACCTCTTCCGGCGCCTTGGCGAGGAAGCCTTTGTTGCCGAGTTTCTTTTCCAGCTTGCCGATTTCACCCGCCGCCTTGCTGATTTCCTTTTCCAGTCTTCCGCGTTCCTGGTCAAGATCGATCACCCCGGCGAGAGGCAGGATCAGGGTGGCCTCTTCGAGTACGATTTGCACGCTGCCCTCCGGCACCGCGTCCGCCGCGCCCGCGGCGGAGAGGCCGCCGATACGCGCCAGCGTCCTGATCTGGGCCGCGTTGGCGTCAAGCCAGGGCTGTTTATCCGGCGCGAGGTCGCGGATTGCCAATTCGAGCCTGGCGCCGGCCGGCACGTTCATCTCCGCGCGCACGGCCCGGATTTCCGAAATCAGGCGCACTACCCAATCCATTTCCGCCGCCGCCTCCGGCGCCGCCGGAGCACCATCCGTCTCCGGCCAGGATTCCAGGATCAGCATGGAGGCGCGGTTTTCGCTCATCGACGTCCAGAGTTCTTCGCTGATGAACGGCATGAAGGGGTGCAGGAGCTTGAGGATCTGGTCGAACACCCAGGCGGTGGCTGCCCGGGTCTCGGCGGCAGCTTCGGCGTCGCCGCCGGCCAGGATCGGCTTGGTGAATTCCAGGTACCAATCGCAGAAGCTGCCCCAGGCAAAGTGGTAGATGGCGCCGGCGGCCTCGTTGAACTTGTAAGCGTCGAGCGCCTCCGTCACCTGCCGGGCGGCATCGACCGCGGCACCGGTGATCCAGCGGTTGACCGTCAGGGTACAATCGGCGGGGTTGAAGGCCGGATCGGGGCGGCATTCGTTCATCTGGCAATAGCGCGCGGCGTTCCACAGTTTGGTCGCGAAGTTGCGATAGCCCTCGACCCGGCTTTCGGCCAGGCGGATGTCGCGGCCCTGGGCGGCCAGCGCCGCCAGGGTGAAGCGCAAGGAATCAGTGCCGAATTTCCCGACCAACTCCAAGGGGTCGATGATGTTGCCCTTGGACTTCGACATCTTCTGTCCCTTTTCGTCACGGACCAGGGCGTGGATGTAGACCGTATGGAACGGCACCTCCTTCATGAAGTGCAGACCCATCATCATCATGCGCGCGACCCAGAAAAAGATGATGTCGAAGCTGGTGACCAGGACGTCGGTCGGGTAGTAACGCGCGAGTTCGGGCGTTTCCTCGGGCCAGCCGAGGGTCGAAAACGGCCAGAGGGCGGAGGAGAACCACGTGTCCAGCACGTCGGTCTCCTGGGTCAGGTCCCGAGCCTCGCCGTAGTGCGCATTTGCCAGTGCCCGGGCTTCCTCTTCGCTTTCGGCGACGAAGATTTCGCCGTCCGGTCCATACCAGGCGGGGATGCGGTGGCCCCACCAGAGCTGGCGCGAGATGCACCAGGGCTCGATGTTCCGCATCCATTCGAAATAGGTGTTTTCCCAGGACTTGGGCACGAACACGGTCCGGCCGCCCTCGACCGCTTCAAGGGCGGGGCCCGCCAGGGTCTTGGCGTCGACATACCATTGGTCCATCAGCCAGGGCTCTACGATCACGCCGGAGCGGTCGCCGTAAGGCATGGTCATCTCATTGTCTTCGATCTTCTCCAGAAGCCCGAGGCGGTCCATTTCCTCGACCACCATGTCCCGCGCCTTGAAGCGGTCGACGCCGCGATAGGCTTGCGGAACGGTGTCGTTCAGCTTGGCATCCGCGTCGAAGACGTTGATCATCTCCAGCCCCTGACGGCGGCCGACCTCGAAATCGTTGAAATCGTGGCCCGGGGTGATCTTGACCGCGCCCGATCCCTTTTCCGGGTCGGCATGTTGGTCGGCGACGATGGGGATCAGCCGGTCGGCGATGGGCAGGCGGCAGTGCTGGCCCACCAGGTCCTTGTAGCGCTCGTCGTCGGGATGGACCGCGACACCGGTATCGCCCAGCATGGTCTCCGGCCGAGTGGTGGCGACGGTGATGGTCGCGCCGTCGCGACCTTCGATGGGATAGCGGAAATACCAGAGCTTGCCGGTCATTTCGCGCTGCTCGACCTCAAGATCCGAGATCGCGGTGTGCAGCTTGGGATCCCAGTTGATCAGGCGCTTGTCCTTGTAGATCAGGCCTTCGCGGTACAGCGCGACAAACACCTTGCGGACCGCGGCGGAAAGCCCGTCGTCCATGGTGAAGCGTTCGCGCGACCAATCGCAGGATGCGCCGAGGCGGCGCAACTGGTTGACGATGGTGCCGCCGGATTCCTCTTTCCACCGCCATACCCGGGCGACGAAATCGTCGCGCCCCATCAGCCGCGTGTTGGCGTCGGCGGGCGGCAGGCCGCGGTCGAGCGCGATGCCTTCCTCCGCCAGCTGGCGTTCGACCACCATTTGCGTCGCGATGCCCGCATGGTCGGTGCCGGGTTGCCACAGGACGTCGCGGCCGCGCATCCGCTGGCTGCGCACCAGGATGTCCTGCAGCGTGTTGTTCAGGGCGTGGCCGAGATGCAGGCTGCCGGTGACGTTGGGGGGCGGGATGACGATCGCGTAGGGTTCGCCGCCCGCTTCGCGCCCGCAGCGAAAAGCGCCCCGTTCCTCCCACTTGGCATAAATCTTTTCCTCGACCTGATCAGGCCGATAGGACTTGTCCAGCATCGCTGGTCACCGCTGTCGTATCTTTCGGGCCGCGCGTGGCCGGGCCCGGGGCAGGAACGCTTAAAATTCGTCGGCGCGATTGACCATCCGCTGAATTTCCTTGCGCACCAGATGGTCCACCAGGGGCGGCAGATTCTGGTCGAGCCAGTCCTTCAGCATGGGGCGGATCATTTCCTTTACCAGATCTTCGAGCGTGCCCCCGCCGCCCAAGGCGATGTTGGCCTTGGCCTCGGGTTCGCGATCGACCGCCTTCGCCAGTTCCGCAAAGTGGGCAGTCGAAGCCGCAGCGGCAGCAGCTGATACCAGGCCGTCGTCTCCCACGGCTGCCGGCTGGCCCGTTTCCTCAGTTGATGCCATGGCTACGTCCTCCTCATTTTCGAGTTCCTCAGCGGGAAGCTCTTCGACCGTGTCTTCCAAAACGAGATCGTCTTCCGCGTCAGCCTTCGCGGTTTCCTCTTCGTTTCCCCCTCCGGCCTCGGCCGCCACCTCGGCCGGTTCCTCGACCATTTCGATCAGGTCCAGGACCTCCTCTTCGCCCTCCCCCTCGGGGGACGTGTCCTTGTTGTCATTGCCGGCCTCGGCCTTGGTATCGTCGCCTTCGGCGTCTTTGGCCTTCTTCTCCGCGCCCTCGGCATCGGCCTCGTCGCCGTCCGAAATGATGCGCCGAATGGAGGCAAGAATTTCCTCCATCGTGGGCTCTGGCTGCTGGGAAGTCTCGTTGCTCATCGCGCTATATCAGTCATTCTTAGGGCGGCCCCGAAAGAGCCCCCGCGCTCAAATTATCCACATGCCGCATAGTACATGGATCATGGGTGGAAAAGTAAAGGAAAAATATGGTCTTAGCGGGAATTTGACGGGTCGTCGATGCGGCCCCCGAGCCATTTGTCCCTGACCCGCTTGTAGTTCCGCTCGGCATCGTAAAGGTCGACGGGGAGGCTCAATTCCTTGGCTGTGAGCGATCCCACGGCGGATTTCAGCTCGAACCGAGCGACCAATTCGTCCCGTTCCGAGCGCACCAAATTAACCTTGGCATCCAGCAGTTCCTGTTCGGCATCGAGAACATCGAGCACCGTGCGTGAGCCCACCAGGGCCTCTCTCTGGACGCCGTCAAGCGCGATTTCATTGGCGCGAACTTCGGAGTGGAACGACTGGACGGCGGCGCGGGCGGTCTGCAGGGCGTTCCAGGCGCTGGCCGCGGCCTCCACCGCCGCGCGCCGCGCGTCTTCAAGTTCCTGGCGCCGTTGGGCATGAACCTGGCGCGCCTCGCGCACCCGGGAATAAACGCTGCCCTTCTGATACAGCGGCACCGTCAGTTCGGCGATCACGCTGGCGGTATTGCGGTGTTCGCTGTTGCCGGTGGTTTCGTGTTCGGTGGTAACCGAGCCGCGCAGGTTGACCGCGGGCAGCAATTCGCCCCGGATGCGATCCACATTGTGTCCCGCCGCGGTTTCGCGATAGCGGGCATTGACCACATCGGGATTGCTCGTGCGGCTCATCTCCCGGGATTCCTCGGCATTGGCCGGCAAGTTCAGCTTGATCGCAGGCTTGACCAGGGTGCCCGGCGCGTCGCCGATCACCCGGCGATAGGCTTCGCGGGAATTGACCAGCACGCCCTCGGCCTGGATGCGGTCGGCCCTGGCGCGGGCCAGGCGCGCCTCGGCCTGGGCGACGTCGGTGCGGGTGATTTCGCCGACCCGGAAGCGGTCCTGGGTGGCCTGAAGCTGACGCGCGACACGTTGCTCGTTCGCCCTGTTCAGGCCCAGGACCGCCTCATCTCTCAGCACGTTCATGTAGGCGCGGACGGCCGTCAGAAGAATGCGCTGCTCGGTGGAGTTGAGGCGCGCCCGTCCGGCCAACACCTCGGCCTCGGCCTGGAGGGTCTGGGACACGGTGCGCCCGCCGCGGTAGATCGGCTGAACCACTGATAGCTCCGCCGTTGCCGGATGGGTGGTCTCGTTTCTTCCGGGACTGTCGATCGTTTCGTAGGCCGTGTCCCCGGACATGGTGATGGTGGGTCGCCAGTTAGCGAGCGCCTGGGGCACGCCTTCATCCACCGATCGCAGATTGGCCCGCTCGCCCTGGAGCTCGGGATTGGTGGCGTAGGCCTTGGCTAGGGCCTCACTGAGGGTCTCCGCCCCGGCCGGCGCGCCGAGGCCCGCCGTCAGCGCCGCTGCCGCCAGGGCGGCAGTCCATCGACGTGAAAAACCGATCATGCCGCCCCGTCCCCCTAACATGGCGCCCTCAAAAGACGAACCCTTTTTCCCGCTCGAAACCGGGAAGCGGCGGAATGGACGGATCGCATATTGTGCGGGTCTCGATCCGGCTGCCGGACCTTTCCATAACCACCGCCCGGCCCGGCCCCTCGTCCTCCATGAGGACGGCAACCAGCCGCCCGCCTTGCGAAAGCTGCCCCTGTACCGCCGCTGGAATTTCGGGAACGGAGCCGGAAAAGACGATTACGTCGTAGGGCGCCTGTGCCTGATAGCCGTCCTTCAGGGTGCCCACGACGACGACCACGTTGTCGGCCTCCAGCTCGGCCATGATCCGGGTGGCGTCGGCAGCCAGCCGCGGATCGCTTTCCACCGCCACCACGGTGGCGCCGATCTGGGCACAAACCGCGGCGGAGTAACCGGAGCCACAGCCGATGTCGAGGATCACGTCATCGGCCCCGATCCGCGCCGCCTGGAGCATCCGGGCCAGCACCATGGGCTCCATCAGGTAGCGGCCATAGCCGATCGGCAGATCTTCGTCGACATAGGCGATGGTTTCGTATTCCGGCCCGGTGAAAACTTCCCGCGGGACGCGCCCCATGGCCGCCAATACCCCTTCATCGGTGACCTTGTTGGTGCGCAACTGGCATTCCACCATGTTTCTGCGGCACTGTTCGAAATTGATCATGGCGAGGCTTCAGGTTGGCTCATGAAGGCATATGGACACCGGGACCAAACGACTAGAACCCAGGCAACGCCCTGATTTCGGCGGCGATTCGCCGCGCGTTCCGGCCCCGGCACGGGAGCAAACTATATACGTGCATCTCCTGAGCAATACAACGGCTTGCTTGATCCCATCGGTTGGCCCGGGGGCCGCGCGCCCGGCTTGACCCGTTCCCCGGCGGGCCCTATATCTCAGCCTCTGCCGGCGCCGCCGGGTCGCGGGGCATGAGGGCCGGATAGCATAGTGGTGATGCACGGGACTGCAAATCCTGTTACGCCGGTTCGATTCCGGCTCCGGCCTCCAACCGCCCATGCCATGCCAACCCGTCTTCGGAAGGGTTAATCGGGTTTTTACGAACTGGTGGCATAGATCGGGGGCTTTTGCTATAACCCCGCCCCCGATGCAGAAATTCTGCCCTGGGGGCGGTGAGTGACACGGTTTCTTCCCCGGTAGCTCAGTTGGTAGAGCGGGTGGCTGTTAACCACCATGTCGCTGGTTCGAGTCCGGCCCGGGGAGCCATATCAGCCAAGGGGTTTGGGGTTTTTCCCCAAGCCCCTTGGTGATTCAAGCAACCAATAAGCAATCAGAAGAACGAAATTGGGCGTCAGCCTTTTGCCGTTTTCAGGTGAAAAAAAGGGCGCACCAATCAATGACCGGTCGCAGAATCTCCAAACCGCATCGTTTCTCCCGCATGAGCGAAAGCGACATCCGGTTTTGATTGTTTTCAGCGGCCCTGCTTATGGGCCGGCGCTGTGGGCGGCCTGTGCGCCGCGCCGATCGTGTTTCAGACTGACCTCTTCGGCTCGCATCCCGCTCATGAAGGCGGCGAGAAAGGAGGAGACTTGGCTTTGCTGTCGCGGCGCTGCTGCTTCTCGCCGTTCACGATGCGCCTCATAGCGTATCAGTTTCCTTCATGGTCGATGGTGGAATTTCCTTGATACCTATTGGGCCCGAGGTCACCGAGGGTTATGACCGCGACGATTGGCCAGGTTTGAACGCCAAGTCTGGCGGCGGCCGCTTCCCGGTCCGCGACAAACGTGTTGCCCAGGGGGCTAGAGGCGTCTATTAGATATCTAAGCGAAATATGAGGAGATGCCCCAATGGATGATGCAAGGATCTACGAAAGAAGCCCGAATGTAGCGACAGACAAGGAAGTGTTGTTCTCACTGCGCAATACACCGCTGTTGGAGCAGGGAACCACATACGATCCCCTGGCCACTGCCGAGAATCTGTGGGTGAACCTCAAGGTTTATGCCAGCGGTGGCGAGAATGCGCTCCATTCTCACGGCGGTGAGGATCACGCCTTCATCATCTTGCAGGGCAAGGCGACCTTCACCTTTGGCGATGGCCGTACCCAGGTTGTTGGCAAATACGAAGGCGTGATGTTGCCGAAGAACGCCAAGTACAAATTCGAGGCGGACGAAGCGGAAAATCTTGTGATGCTGCGTGTCGGCGGCGGTGTGCGCACCGAGACCGGCCTCGATTTTCTGACGTCGTTCGGTACGCCGAAAGACGTTGTCGCCAAGACGTCATTTGCCGATGGCGAGGTCAAGGTCGGCAACGCCCCGAAGAACGGCGAGTCGTCCAAGAAGCGCGTTTACGCTGAAGGAAAGTTCTTCGCAGCCGATTAAGTTCGATCGCAGGCGTCAGCAGCGCGGCGGCTACCCGCCGTCGCGCTGTTCAGTTTGGCCGCGCGGCAACGCCGGCCGTCCGCAGAACAACCGTAATGGGAGAAAAGAATGGCAGTTTTGCCCGTGGATGCCACCAAGTTCGCCGGCATGTCGGAAGAGCAGGCGCGGACCTTCCCGCGCCGCACCGTTGTCGGCGAAAATCTGAGCGCGGCCGAGCTGGCCGAAATGCCGAAGATGATCTCCACCGATGCGCACGTCATGGAACCTGACGAGCTTTGGATGGAATTGCCGCCGCGCCTGCATGAACTCCTGCCGAATGTTCCCTTCCGCAACTCGCCCCCGGGCGCGCTGAAGGCGGACCTTCGCCTGGATGATCAGGTCAATGACGGCCTTGCCGCGGAGATCCTGTTCCCAAACTACGGCATGGCGCTCTATTCGGTTGACGACATCGAGCTCCAGGAGGAGTCGTTCAAGCTCTATAACGATTGGCTGCATGACTGGTGCAGCCCCGATCCCAGGCGCTTGATCGGCGTGCCCCTGATCTCCGTCTACGACGTCAAGGGGGCGGTGAAGGAAATGCACCGGTGCCTGGATAAAGGCATGCGGGGCGCGCTGATCTGGCAGGTTCCCGATCCCCAGCTTCCGTTCAGCAATACCGAGCACTACGACCCGCTGTTCGCAGCCTGCGCCGAGGCGGACCAGCCGGTGATCTGCCATATCCTGACCGGACACGGCTATATGAAGCACGGGCACACGCGAAGCGTCGAGGGGATCAAGGAGTCCACCAACATCAAGACCAACGATTCGGCCAACACGCTGTTTGACTTCATTTTTTACGGCTACTTCGAGCGCCACCCGAATCTCAAGCTGCTGCTGGCCGAAAGCGAAATCGGCTGGATGCCGTTCCTGCTCCAACAGTGGGATTACTATTTCGATCGTCACCGCAACGACTACCCCGTGCCGATCACCCGGAAGCCGAGCGAGATCTTCGCGGAGCACGTTTACGGCACGTTCCTCGAAGACTACGTCGGCACGCGTTTCCTCTCATGGTGGGGAGAGAAGAATTGCATGTGGTCGAACGACTACCCGCATTTCAACATGACCTTCCCGCATTCCCGCCAGGTCGTTGCGCACCATTTGAAGGGGCTGTCGCCCGAGCAGCTCCGGCGCTACACGTGGGACAACGCCATGAATCTGTTCAAGCTGGATCTGACGGAAGAAGATCGGATCAACTAGCCAAGCTCGTCGAAACGACGGATGCATCGAGCCCCGCGGCCTAGCTGCCTTCGCGGAGCCTCGCGCGCTTGATATCGAGGAGCGGCGTGCCGTCGAGGCAGTCGATGCCGACCACGTCGAGTTCCTCTTCGCGGGCAGCGAGAATTTCGACCACCGCCGCCGCGATGGGGTTGGGCCGCGGCGGGGTGCGCAGTGAGAAGACACCGACCGGTTTGTCGCGCACGCCGGCGCGTGCGGGAAGCTGCACCATGTCGCGCCGGGCGAGGTGGAGCCAGTAAAGCACCAGCGCCCGGCCGCCGACCTCCAGCCCGACGAGACCGGGCGCGTACTCCGGCGCGAGCCGGATCGTGCAGGGGAGGTGTTCGCGCTTGTTATGCCGCGAGGGGCAATCTTCCATCCGCTTGTAGGGCGTCCGGATGGTGCCGATGACTCGGCATTCGAGCGAATCACCCGGTTGCGGCGCATCGCCTTCGGGCTGGTAGATCGTATAGATGGGGGGTTCCGACATTATCGCTCCGGCTTTCAATGTGATAATCGCACGCATCAGCGTGCGCAATCGAGCTGATGGCCGACGGCGAAGAGCGCGTGAACAAAATCCTCGCGAATCTTTGATGCCTGCCTCTAGATAGCCCTTCCTTCATTCATAATGTGCGCTTTGGGTCAATTAAGGAGACATGAGTTTAAAAAATCTAGAGCCCCTTGATGCCTTTTCGGTCAATGTCCGGCTTCGATCCCCCGGCGCGAGGTGGGCGCGCGTTGACCTCGCCGAACTCTCAATTGGCAAGAACGCCTGAACAGCATCGGGTCCCGGAACGGAGACGGCCTACCCGCCGAATTGACTTTGGCGGGGTTGAAGGCGCAGTGTGGGACTGGGCGCTATCGCTCCCTCGCCTTTCCGCCGTTCCCGTCCGTTCCCCCGGTTCCATCGCCAAAGGTCCCCATGTCCGAAGACCGCGACGATTCTTCCTCCGTAGCCCCGGTCCGGCCCGGGGTCCTCGGGTCCTGGGATGCATTGCCGGCCAATCTGCGCGCGGTGGTCTTCGTCATGGCGGGCGGGTTCCTGCTGATCGTGATGGCGTCGATCGTCAAGCGGCTGGGCAACGACCTGCCGGCGGTCCAGATCCTGTTCGTGCGGTCGCTCGCGGGATTGATCGTGATCCTGCCGCTGATCTGGCGCCTGGGATTTTCCATCCTCAAGAGCAATCGGCCCGGTCTTCATCTGGTGCGCGGCACGGTCGGGTTCATCGGCAATGTGTGTTTCTTTTTCGCCCTGATCAACCTGACCATCGGAGACACCGTGACCATCCAGTTCTCCCGGCCGCTGATCATGGTGGTCCTGGCGGCGATCTTCCTGGGCGAGGCAATCGGCGCGCGGCGTGCCGTCGTCACGGCGATCGGCTTCTGCGGCGTCCTGATCATCACCCGGCCGTTCGGCGAGGGGTTCAATCCCTGGGTCTTGGCCGCCGTCGGCGGCGCCCTGTTCGGGTCCTTGGTGGTGGTGGCGGTCAAGCTCCTGAGCCGGACCGAAACGACACCGGTGATCATGTTCTATTACGCGCTTTACACGACGCTGTTTTCCCTGATTCCCGCCCTGTTCGTCTGGCAGGCGCCGACGTCAGCCCAATGGGGCCTTCTGTTCCTGACCGGGGCGCTTTCCATCGTCGGCCAGGGCATGTTCACCCACGGCGTGGGACTTGGCGAAACCAGCTTCGTGATGCCCTTCGATTACCTGCGGATCGTCTATTCGTTCCTGCTGGGCTTCGTGCTGTTCGCCGAGGTCCCGGGATACTGGTCGCTGACCGGGGCCGCGGTGATCGTCGCCGCCAGCGTCTACCTGCTGCGGCTCGAACGCCGCAAGGCGTCGGTCTAGGATGGGCCTTCAATCCCCCTGGACGATGGGGTTGTGCAGGGTACCGATGCCTTCGATCTCGATGCGCAAGTCCTGACCCGGTTCCAGGAAGATCCCCTGGGGCCTGCCGTTGCCGGACGGCGAGCCAGTGGCGATGACGTCGCCGGGGCGCAGGGTGAATTTGTGCGACAGCGCCTCGACCTGTTCGGCGATGGTGAAATGCATGAATGACGAATTGGAATCCTGCTGCAGTTTCCCGGCGACCCACTGCTTCATGTCGAGGTCGTAGATATCCTTGATTTGGCCCTTGGGCACGATCCAGGGTCCCAGCGGCGCGCCGGTATCGAAGCTTTTTCCAGACAGGAAATCCTGGGTGCCGTTCCAATCCTGGCGCCGCCCCTGATCGCGCAGGGAGAGGTCGTTGACGATGGTGTAGCCCGCCACGTAGTCCATCGCGTCCGCAGCGCTCACGTTGCGGGCGGGGCGGCCGATGACGGCGGCAAGCTCGGCCTCCCAATCGACCTTTTGGGAATGTGACGGCAGCCGCACCTCGGCCTCCGGTCCGATCACGCAATGGGCGCCCA
The DNA here is from genome assembly GCA_029863585.1 of Alphaproteobacteria bacterium. Classification (GTDB taxonomy): domain Bacteria; phylum Pseudomonadota; class Alphaproteobacteria; order SMXQ01; family SMXQ01; genus SMXQ01. Next base: position 26,003 of record JAOTVC010000027.1, read on the forward strand.
GCTTGATGAAGTGCAGCGGCCGGACCTTGGTCTTGTCCGGCGGTTCGCGGCCGGACATTTCCTGCATGTGGTCGGTGAAATTGGCAAAAGCGCAGAAGATCGCATCGGGATAGAGGATCGGGGCGAGCAGGTTGACATCGTCGAGCGGCTGCAGCGCGTCGCTCAATCCCCCGGGATCGCCGGCGACGTGGTCGGCGAGTCCTTGCAGGACCGGCAGGGCCCGGTCCCAATGCCACAGTACGTCCTTGGTGCTGGCCGTGGGGAAGTCGATCTTCTTATCGATGACGGCTGCGGCGGGCAGGGAGACGACCAGATCGCCGACCTTCAGCCCCGGCACGGCGGCGCCGTCGTTGCCTTCGAAATTGAGCAGCGCGAAATCGGTCATGTGATCCTCCCTGTGTGGTCCCGAAGCTTGGATGCCCGGGGTTCCAACTTCTGTTCCGGGCGGCCCTAACCGGGTACAGGATCGGGCGGCGCTTTGTCGAGCAAAAGATGGCGCCGGTTCATGCAACCCCTCGCGCTGCGGCTTGCGGGTGTCCCCGGTTCCTCCTACCGTGTCGATCATATACAGATTCGGGAACTTCAATTGACCGAGCGCCGAGACAAACCGAAGGCGATCCTTGCGTGGTCCAGCGGCAAGGACAGCGCCTATGCGCTGCATCGGGTGCGCGAGCAGGGGCGGCTTGAAGTCACGGCTTTGCTGACCACGGTGACGGACGATTACAGCCGCGTGTCGATGCATGGCGTGCGCGAAGAAATTCTTGATCTTCAGGCCGAGCGCGCGGGCCTGCCCTTGATCAAGGTGCGGATCCCGGCCCCCTGCCCCAACGAGGTTTACGAAAAGGCCATGGCCGAGGCTTTGGCGCCGCTGCCCGGCCGGGGGGTGCGGCAGGTCGTGTTCGGCGACCTGTTCCTGGCCGACCTCCGCGCCTGGCGGGAGGAGCGGCTCGCCGGGGTCGGCATGGAGGGGGTGTTTCCGCTGTGGGGGGAGGAAACCGGCGCCCTCGCCCGGCGCATGATCGCCGATGGCGTGCGGGCGCATGTTGTTTGCCTGGATCCCGCCAAGGTCGATCCGATGCTGGCCGGACATGCCTTCGATGAGGCCTTCCTCAGGCAACTGGACGGCACCGTCGATCCCTGCGGCGAGAACGGCGAATTCCACACCCTGGTCAGCGGGGGACCCTGCTTTGATCGCGCGTTTGACCTGAAACCGGCTCAGAGGGTTGAAAGGGAAGGATTTGTTTTTGCCGACTTTTATCTCAATTCCGAACATGTGTTGGGTGACAAAGGGGCGGCCTTCGGATAGGTTCTGAATGTGCATTTGGAAAGCATATTTGTACCCCAAGGCGCGCCGGGCGCCGGACCCCCAACCCCCCATTCGGCCCCGGCAACCTCTTGCAGCCTTCCTCGGATGAGCATCCCACGCCAACCCCGAGAAAAAGGCCCGCCAGGAAGGCGGGCCTCTTTTTTTCCGACAATTTT
>JAOTVC010000197.1 GCA_029863585.1 Alphaproteobacteria bacterium
GTTCAGCCGCACCGTGGTCTATTTCGAGCGCCCCTTGGGCGTGCAATCCGCGGCCTTCGCGCCATTGTGCCCGTCCATCACCATCGAATGCGGCAAGAGCGGTGCCGCCGATGGTGTCGAGCACGCGGCCGAGGCGATCGAGGCCTATCTCAGCCTGACCGACTTCCCGGCTCACCCGGTGCTGCATCAAGACATCGACCTGATGCGGACCTTCGCCATCGTCAAGCTGCCCGATGGGGCGGACCTGTCCTTCGACGGGGCCGAAGTCGATTTCCGGCTCCCCGCCACGGTGGATCGATTCAACTTTTCCGAAGTCACCCCGGGCCAGATCTTCGCGAGCCGGGCCCCGGGATCGCAGGCCCGTTTCGTGGTCGAACCGGCGGGCAATGTACGGACGTCACAGGCCGAACTCGACAGTTGCTTCGCCTACGAAGGGGATGAGATACACTTCGCCCGGCCGGTCATTCCAGCCATGCTGACCTGCGATCCGGCCGCGGTGCAGCTCGATTGCCTGTGTTACCTGATGTTCCGCATCGGCCTCGATGGCGAACCGCTGGACGGTTCCCTGGCGGGCGCCGGCTAATCCAGGGCCGCGGCAATGCGGCGGACGGTCTCCGCGAGGGTGCCGGCCGCATAAGGTTCCGCCGTGCCGGCGCCCCAGACCGGGCCCGGCCACGCGGCGTCCCCCACACGCCGCGCCACCACATGGACGTGAAGCTGAGGCACGATGTTGCCGATGGCTCCGACATTGATCTTGTCCGGCGTGAACAGGTCCTGCAGGGCGGCGCCCACCCGTGCGATCTCCTCCATCAAGACCGCCCGATCGGCTTCGCCCAGGTGATGGATTTCCCGCGTGCCCGCGCGTTCCGGGACCAGGATCACCCAGGGAAAACGCCGGTCGTTCATCAACAGGAGCCGGCTCAACCCCAGACCGCGGACCGCTTCGGTATCGGCGGCGAGCCGCGGATGAAGTTCGAATGCGGCGTTTCCGTCCTGGCCCGTCACCCCGCCCTCCCGGCGCCCGCGAAGGCCCCACGCTTTGCGGACACCCGGTCGTCTGATAGCCTCGCCAGCGCCCCGCAAGACCAATAAGGGAACGCCCGATGTTTCATGCCGATCACGGCCTGCTCCAGGTTCTCGCCCATCTTTTCATCGCAACGCTTTACGTCATCGTCGGCATCCGCAACGGACGCAACTGGACAGGCGTGATCAAGCGGATGACGGAGCTCGGCGTGCCGCTGCCCCGCCTGGCCTTTCCCGCGGCGCTGGCCCTGCAGTTCACAGGCGCCGTCCTGGTGGCGGCCGATGTCCGCGCCGATCTCGGCGCCATCCTGCTGATCGTTTTCACCGTGACGGTGACGGCGTTCTATCACCGCTACTGGACCTATGAGGATCCGCGGGCAAGGCAGAACCATTTCCAGTTCCTGTTCAACAACCTGGCGGTGGTCGGCGGGCTGATGCTGCTGGTCTAACGTTTCAGCCCCTGGACTTGGCATCGCGCATCAGACGCCAGATCCGCTCCGGGGTCGCCGGCATCGGCAAATCGCGGACGCCGACATCCTTCAGGGCATCGGCCAGCGCGCTGGCAATCGCGGGCAAGGCGCCGACATTGCCGGCCTCCCCCGCCCCCTTGACGCCGAGCGGATTGGTCGCGGTCGGCACCGCATTGGATGCCACGTGCATGTCGCTGAAATCCGCCGCGCGCGGCATGGCGTAGTCCATGAAGGACCCGGTCATGATCTGCCCGGTTTCCGGATCGAAGCGCATATCCTCCATCAGGACCTGGCCGATACCCTGGGCCACGCCGCCTTGGATCTGGCCGTGGAGCAACATCGGGTTCATCACCGTGCCGACGTCGTCGACCACGCTGTAGCCGAGGATATCGACGGTGCCGGTCTCCTCGTCGATCTCCACCTCGCAGACATGGCAGCCATTGGGGTAGTTCATCATGTTGGTGACGTAGACCGCCTTTTCCACCAGGCCGGGCTCCATCCCTTCGGGCAGGTTGGCGGGGTTGGCCGCCGCCTTCCCCACCTCCTTGATGGTCAGCGACCGGTTGGAGCCGGGGCTGGAAAACACGCCGTCCTCGAAGGACACGTCGCCCTCGTCCACTTCCAGCATATGGGCCGCGATCTTTCTCGCCTTGGCGATGATCTTGTCCGACGCCATCAGCATCGCCGAGCCGCCCAGGGTGGCGCTGCGCGACCCGCCGGTGCCTTCGCCGAAGAACACGGCATCGGTGTCGCCGCTGATATAGGAGACGTCCTCGGGCGCCATGCCCAGCTTGTCGCAGACCAGTTGCTTGAACACCGTTTCATGGCCCTGGCCCTGGTTGACGGCGCCGGAGAAGATCGTCGCCGTGCCCGAGCGGTCGAAGCGCACCTCCGCGCCTTCGGCGCCGGGCGCCGCGGCGCGCTCGATCGAGTTGGAAAACCCGATCCCTCGCAGCTTGCCGCGCTTGCGCGATTCGGCGCGCCTGGCCTCGAACCCGGCATAGTCGGAAATCTCAAGCGCCATATCCATGCCGCGCTCGAATTCGCCGCAGTCGTAGGTGAAGGTCAGGCCGGTCTTGTACGGCATGGCGTCGGCGGGAATCAGATTCTTGCGCCGGATCTCGATGGGATCGGCGCCGAGTTCGGCGGCGACCTCGTCGATCAGACGCTCGATCACGAAGGCCGCCTCGGGGCGGCCATTGCCGCGGTAGGGGCGCACCGGCGTCGTGTTGGTGTAGGCACAGGTGACATCGGCATGAAGCGCCGGTGTCCGGTAGACACCGGCGAGCGTCCCGATATTGCCAATGAAGGATTCGCCGCCGGCCTGGATATAGGCACCGCAATTGGCGACGGTCTCAACCCTCATGCCGAGAAAGTTGTGATCCTTGTCCAGCGCCATCGCCGCGGTGGTGACGTTGTCGCGTCCCTGGCCATCGCTGAGGAAGGCCTCGGACCGGGTGCTGGTCCATTTGACCGGCCGGCCGATACGCTTGGAGGCCAGCAGCACCAGCGGCACCTCGTTATAGACAGCGGACTTCATGCCGAAGCTGCCGCCGACGTCGCCGCCGATCACCGTCAGCTTGTTTTCCGCAATTCCCATGACTTCGGTCGCAAGCTGCGCCCGATAGGGGTGGGCGCGCTGCAGCGTGGTGTAGATGGTGTAATGTTCTTCCGACGGATCGTAATCGCCGACGCAGCCCCGGGGCTCGGTCGGCGCCACGACCACCCGGTTGATGACGAAGGTCCGTTCCACGACGTGATCGGCCTTGGCGAAGGCGGCCTCGGTCGCGTCCTTGTCGCCGGCCAGATAGACGAAGCAGATGTTGTTCTCGCAATCGTCCCAGACCAGCGGTGCGCCGGGCTTGGTCGCGTCGGCGGTGGAGGTGATGGCGGGCAGCGGCTCGTAGTCCACCTCGATCAGTTCCGACGCGTCCTGGGCCTGTTCCCGGGTCTCGGCCACGACGAAGGCAACCGGGTCGCCGACATAGCGCACCCGGTCGGAGACGAGGGCCGGATAATGGCAGCGATACATGTCGGAGCCGTCACGCCGGGTGCGGCCGCGGCCGGTGGGCAGATCGCTCCAACCCGACGCTTCCCAGTCGGCGCCGGTCAGGATGTCGAGGACGCCGGGCGCCGCCTTGGCCGCCGCCACGTCGATGGACCGGATCCTGGCATGGGCATGGGGCGAGCGCAGCACCACGGCATGGACCATGCCGGCGAGCTGAACATCGTCGACGAACCGTCCCTTGCCTTGCAACAGCCGCTGATCCTCGAACCGCGCGACCGGCTGTCCCAGTGCGAATTCACCCATCAAACCCTCCCCTATTAATCGCCAGTTCCCGCGACCGGCGCGGGACCCGTATCATAAGACATCCCAGCGCCCGGCACACCCCGATCGCGCACCCCCATGGCTGGCGGCCCGCCCTAGGCGCCGCAGACGATCCATTCCCTCTTGAACTGGTTGAGCGAGGTGCATCCCTCGCGCCCCACCACGACGGTTTCACCGAATTGCAGCCCCATGTGCTCATCCGTGGTGATCACGTTGGGCTGGATGGTCACCACCATATTCTCCCTGAAGGTCACCTCCGGGCTTTCATGGCGCCGCCCCTTCGCGGTCTGGATGATCGGCGGCGTCTGGTTGACCCCGTGCAGCAAATCGTCATACACGGCGTAGCCCCGATCATGGATCAGATCGGCGGCTTCCTCGACATCGCGGCTGGTGACACCGTCCTTGACGAGGGCGAGGATCGCCTCGAACGCCTCGACGGCGACGGCGTGCAGGGCGGCCCATTCCGGCGACGGCGGGCGGCCCAGGGAATAGGTCCGATGAATCTGCCCGCTGTACCCCCAATAGGCGCCGCTGATTTCGGTGATCAGCACGTCGCCCTCGCCCAGTCGGCGGTTCGATTGATACTGGGCAGGCACCGGAAAATGGGGATCGTCCATCGGCATGGAGGTCATGAAATGGATCCCGGCATAGCCGCCCTCGTTGAGATAAACCGGCTCGATCAGCGCCGGGATCTCCCATTCCGCCATACCGACCCTGAGCCCGTCGCCGATCGCCGCCATGGAACGGTCGGTCAGTTGCGAGGCCCGGGCGATGCGCGCGATCTCCTCTTCGCTGCGCACGGTTCGCAGGTTCCGGAAAGCGCCGCTTGCATCGGTCAGGCTGTCGCGGCCGACGGCGTCGGCGATCTCGCCGTAAGCGCGGTAGGGAACGCCGCCCACGACCCCGACCTTCGCGCCCTTGAGGCCGCGGGAGACCAGGAGTTCGCCAACCGTGCGCGCCGTGTTGGCACCGGCCCAGCGCACGTCTTCGATCACCGAAAGGACCCGCGCCATCGGGACATGGTTGTAAAGCTGCAAGACGACAACGGGCGCCTCCCCCCTCTGGAACAGCACATAGGCCTCGCGGCTGCCCGGCCAGTCGGTCAGCCAGTAGATGTCGGATGCGAACCGGCCCGAGCCGAAGAACAGGACGGCGTCGAAATTCTGGGCCTCCATGAGCCCCGCCACCTTGGCATGGCGTGCCGCCATTTCTTCGTTGGAAAATCTCGGAAAATCACTCGCCGTGCGCATTGCCGCACCTTTCCTGATCTAAATCTCGTTGGGTGCGATGACACCTTCGTAATCGGCGTGGAAGCTGCCCCCTGGCCGTCCTTCCACGGTGGCGCCGCCAAGCCAGGAAATCGAGGCCGCGTGGAGGACGCGGCGCTGCTTCTCCCAGGCCATGAAGTGCGAACCGCCGTCGATGGCGATAAAGGCCTTGTGCTCGGCGCCGAGGGCGGCATAGAGATCCCGGTTCGATGTCATCAGCCGGTCGTATTCGCCGGCCATCACCAGGGTGGGCACCGCGATGCTGCCAGCGGCGCGCGCATTCCAACCCCAATAGGTGCGGCCCGGCCCGCGCAAGCCGCCGGGGCCCCATTGCGCGCCCACCGGATCCGATAGCAAGGTCTGGCACCAGATCGCGTCCATCACGCCGGCGGCGACCTGGCCGGGCCTTCTTATGTTCTCCCGCCAGCGAACGCCTTCCCCAGTGGCGCGGTCCTGGAACTGCACCGGATAACCCGGCTCCGGCACGGTTGAAGGAGGTTCGTCGCGCCCGTCATCGGCGTAGTTCGACGATGACCAGATCACCAGGCGGTTGACCTTTTCCGGGTGGCGAACGGTGTAGGTCCCGGTACGAATGCCGCCGCCGGACCAGCCGATCAGGCTGACCTTCTCCACCTCGCGGAGTTCGCGGATCATCTCGACTACCCGGTCGATGTCGGCGGCCTCGGAATCGCTCGTGACCAGCTTGAAGGGGTGACCGGGATCGCGCGCGGCGGCGAGAGTCTTCGGGATCAGGAGTGCCTGTTGCTCGGGCGCGAGGTTGCCGGGATCGTCCATCAGCGGCCGGCTGGATCGGCCGTAACCGGTCATGTCCATGGCGAAAACGTCGAACCCCGCGCGCGCCAGGGCCTCCATCCAACTATAAGACGGCTCGTTTGGCGGGGCCGGATAATCGAGGTCGAACGCCACCTCGGACGGCCAGAACCCGCCATGGACCATCAGCACCACCCGGCCCGCGGGCATGCGCCCGCCGCATTCCGCGAGGTCGGTCGCATCGATGCGTTCGCGCACGAACAGGTTGGTCGGCTGTCCCGCGATGGCGGGAACTTGAGAGACCTGCGCCACCATCCGGTCGATGGTGAGGATGTCGCCCCCGGTGGCGATCATGCGTCGTCTCCGTGGGCCCGGGCGGTGCGGGCGAGGAATTCGCGCAGCGTCGCAAGCTCGGTCTCGTTCGGCGGTTCGGTCGCGCTCACATCGTTGGCGAAGCGGATGTCCCATCCCGTCGCCTCCCGGATCTGGTCCTGGGTCACGCCCGGGTGGATATGGGTGACCACCAGTTCGCGGCTGCCGGGCTCGGGCTCCAGGATGCAGAGATCGGTGATCACCCGGGTAGGCCCCTTGCCCCGGATGCCACGCTTTTCCCGGGCATCGCCGCCGGTCAGGTAGCCGCCGGTGGTCAGGAAATCCAGTTTCTCGACGAAGCTGCGCAATCCCTGGCGCATGACCACGAAGATCTCTCCGGAATGGTCGGCGATTTCCGGCGCGCCGCCGGCCCCCGGCAGGCGCACCTTTGGATGGTCGTAATCGCCGATCACGGTGGTGTTGATGTTGCCATAGCGGTCGATCTGGGCGGCGCCGAGAAAGCCGACGTCGATATGCCCGCCCTGTAGCCAGTAGCGGAAGATTTCATGGGTCGGCACCACGGTATCGGCGCTTTCCGCCAGCACCCCGTCGCCGATGGACAGCGGCAGGACATCGGGCTTGGTGCCGATGGGCCCGGA
>JAOTVC010000198.1 GCA_029863585.1 Alphaproteobacteria bacterium
ACGATTCCGAGCCCGGTGACGACGACGCGTCTCATGTGCCTACTCCAGATTGGCTGGGGCGGCTGCCGGCTGGCAGCTCAGCTGTTTTCCTCGATGAAGCTGATTGCGTCCTTGACGGTCAGGATCTTCTCGGCGGCGTCATCGGGAATCTCGCAACCGAACTCTTCCTCGAACGCCATGACGAGCTCGACGGTATCCAGGCTGTCCGCGCCCAGATCGTCGATGAAGCTGGCGCCCTCGGTAACCTTGCCTTCGTCGACCCCGAGATGCTCGACGACGATCTTCTTTACGCGTTCTGCGATGTCACTCATGCTTTCAAACCTCTTATGGATGAAGTGCCATATACCGGATCCTGCTGCATATCCCCAACCCGGGCCGTGCCGCAAGTCCCCCCAAAAAAAAGGCCGCGTTTCGTACCATACTTCGATGGCCCTTGCTAGCGCGCCGCGGCCGCTTCCCCGCGCCGGTCATATCATTGCCATTCCGCCGTTGATGTGCAAGGTCTGGCCGGTCACGTAGGCGGCTTCGTCGCTGGCCAGATAGACCACCCCGGCCGCAATCTCGTCGACCTGGCCCATACGGCCCGAGGGGATCGACGACGTGATTTTCGCCTGCTGGTCTTCGCTCAGCGCATCGGTCATCGCCGTGGAGATAAACCCGGGCGCGACGCAGTTGACCGTGATCCCACGGCTCGCGACTTCCTGGGCCAGGGACTTCGACATTCCGATCATGCCGGCCTTCGAGGCGGCATAGTTGGCTTGGCCGGCATTGCCGGTGACGCCGACCACCGAGGTGATTCCAACGATGCGGCCCCAGCGCGCCTTCATCATGCCGCGCAGCACCGCGCGCGATAACCGGAACGCCGCGGTCAGGTTGACGTCCAGTACGGTCTGCCAGTCCTCGTCCTTAAGGCGCATCGCAAGGTTGTCGCGCGTGAGGCCGGCGTTGTTCACCAGGATATCGACGGAACCCAGCGCCGCTTCGGCGTCCTTCGCCAGCTGGTCCGCGGCGCCGGGATCGCCCAGATTTGCGGGCGTCACATGGGCGCGCCCGCCCAGTTCGCCGGCCAGTTTCTTCAGCGCGTCCTCGCGCGTGCCGGACAGCGCCACCGACGCGCCCTGTGCATGCAGTGCCGTCGCGATGGCGCTGCCGATGCCGCCCGAGGCGCCGGTCACCAGCGCGTTCTTCCCCGTCAGATCGAACATGGGACCTGTCCCTAGACTGTAATAATTAACCGATCCTTAGCCGCTTGGCCCTGCGACAACAAGTCCCGGATGCGATTACATCGACTTGAGGAAATTCTCGACGTCGTCCGGCGCGTTGATCGCGCTGCCGGTGAGATCGCGGTCGATGCGCCGCGCAAGCCCCGACAGCACCTTGCCCGCGCCGGCCTCGACCAGCCTGTCCACGCCCTCGTTCTTCATGTAGAGCACGCTCTCGCGCCAGCGCACGGCGCCGGTCACCTGCTCCACGAGGAGCCGGCGAATGGTGTCGGGATCGGCCACCGATTCGGCGGTGACGTTCGCCACCAGCACCGGCGCTGGTGCGCTGATCGCTGCCTTTCCCAGGGCCTCGGCCATGACCTCCGCCGCGGGCGCCATCAGCGGGCAGTGGAACGGCGCGCTGACCGGCAGCATGACGGCGCGCCGGGCGCCCCTGTCCTTGGCGATCTCCACCGCGCGTTCGACGGCCGCGGTATGGCCGCTGACCACAACCTGGCCCGGCGAGTTGTCGTTGGCGACGGTGCAGACCTCGCCGTCGGCCGCCGCGACGGCCGCGGCGCGGACGTCGTCCAGCTCCAGTCCCAGCAACGCCGCCATCGCGCCTTCGCCCACCGGCACCGCGCGCTGCATCGCCTGGCCACGGGTCTTCAGGAGCCGCGCCGTATCGGCCAGCGCGAACGCCCCGGCCGCGGCCAGCGCCGAATATTCGCCCAGCGAATGGCCGGCGACGAAGGCGGCCCTGTCGGCCAGCGAAAACCCGCCTTCCGCTTCGAGGACCCGCATGACGGCCATCGACACGGCCATCAGCGCAGGCTGCGCATTCTCGGTCAGCCGCAGCTCGTCGTCGGGGCCTCCGAACATCAGCTTCGAGAGGTTCTGGCCGAGCGCCTCGTCGACCTCCCCGAACACCTCGCGCGCCGCCGGGAAGGCGTCGGCCAGCGCCTTGCCCATGCCGACCTCCTGCGATCCCTGGCCGGGGAATACGAATGCCATGCTCATCGGGAATGGATCCTTGGAATCGGGTCGCGTCAAAGCCGTTGCTTCCGGCGGCGCGACAGTGATAGCGGGTGAAACGGCGGTGTCAAGTAAAGCATCGCGCCGCAGCCGTTTCGCGGGCACCCCCGTCAGGCTAAGCTGCCATGTTATCTTCGTGGCAATGGGAGGACAGGGACATGCGCGAGGCGAATCAGGACGTTGAAACCGCCACCAGGCCTGACGGGTTTTCCGTCGTCCAACTGGACGATACGCCGTTCGTGGCCGAAGGCCTCAGGGCGTTTTTCGAGTATCGCGACCTCGGCATCAAGGGCGCCACCGCAGGGCGCGTCGGGGCGCAGGTTATCCGCGCCCGGCCGGGCGGGCAGCCGGCGCCCGAATGGCACGCCCACGACGTCGAGTTCCAGATGATCTACGTCACCAGGGGTTGGTTCCGGTTCGAGTACGAGGGCCACGGCGAGGTCACGCTGCTTCCCGGCGCATGCGTTCACCAGCCGCCGGGGATCCGGCACCGCGAACTCGGCCATTCCGACGACGCGGAACTGATCGAGATCACCCTGCCGGCCGATTTCGCTACCCGTACCGCGGAGGCGCCGTGACATGATCGACCTTTCCGGCAAGACCATCCTGGTGACCGGCGGGTCGCGGGGGATCGGCGCGGCGATCGTGCGGGCGGTGGGCGGCGCCGGTGCGACCGTGGTGCTGCATTACGGGCGCAGCGAGGCGGCGGCGCAGGCACTGCAGGACGAATTGCCCAGGGGAAAGTGCCATCTCGTACAGGCGGATCTGGTCGAGCCCGACAGCGCAGAGCGGATCTGGGCCGACGCCACGGCCGCGGCCGGGCCGATCGACGCGCTGGTCAACAACGCCGGGATCTTCGAGGCGGCGCCCCTGGACATGGAGATCGAGGCATGGCGCGCGAGATGGCGCCGGGTGCTGCAGGTCAACCTGATCAGCCCGGCCGAGCTGTGCCGCCATGCCATCATCGACTTCCGGGGGCGCGGCGGCGGCCGGATCGTCAATGTCTCCAGCCGCGCGGCGTTTCGCGGCGAAGTGCCGGAGCAGATGCCATACGGCGCCTCCAAGGGCGGGCTGGTCGCGCTGACCAAGACGATCGCGCGCGGCTATGCGAAGGACGGGGTGCTGGCGTTCGGCATCGCCCCCGGTTTCGTTGCCACCGAGATGGTCTCCGAAAACGTCGATGCGGCGAAGATCGCCGCTGTCGTCGCCGATATCCCGCTGGGCGAAATGGCGGATGCGGACGAGATCGGCGCGCTGACGGCGTTCCTGTGCTCCGACCACGCACGGCACCTGACCGGCGCGACATTCGACGTGAACGGCGCGTCCTACGTGCGTTAGGGTCCGCACCCAATTGAGCCAATAGATTGCGATAGTCGCCAACGCGCCGGCGAGCGCACCATGTACAGGATGCCAATGATCGTGCTCCGGAGCCGGCAACAGGCGTCGCCGGTTTTCGGGAACCTGCATAACGCCTCGCAGTCGCCGCCGGCATTGGACCAAGGTCCAATATCGCTGTCCTTGCCGTTTTGGTATCGTTCCTTGCGGCTTCACACAGTTGTGCTCGCGCGGGAGACGACGGATTTCATGCTGCAGCGGATTATCTTGACAGGTGTCATCCTGGTGGCCCTGGCAGCCTGTGGCGATCAGGTCGTCCGGGTGCGCGGACAGACGATGAGCGGCTCTTACAACGCCGGCGATTTCGGCTATGCGGCCGGCGGGCGCGACCTGCGCGTCGTCATCGTCGGCAACCCGTTCGGCGGCGATCAGGCCGCTTTCGAGCGGGCGGTGACGGACGCCATGCAGGGACGCAATCACGGCCAAGAAACGAATTTCACGACCAGTCCGGGACCCAGCGCGCGCGCGGAATACCGGGCGGTGATGGTGTTCAATCCGTCGAATAATCTCGTTGGCGGCACGGTATGTCAGCGCGATCCGACGTCGTTGCCGACAGCGGCCGGTGAAGGAACGGCGGTGGCACTCGTCGCGGTTTTCTGCCTCTCGGAACAGAGCCTTACGCAAGTGCGCGGCGATATCGACGCCGCGGTCGGACCCGACGACCCGAACTTCGCGGAGCTCGTCGGACAATCGACCCAGGCGCTGTTCCCGAGCAAGCGACGCAAACGCAGGAGCAGGGATTAAACGGGCAAGGCCGCCTGCGGCGAGCGAAGGGTGGCCCATACGACACCGGCGAATTCTGTTATCCGGCCAGCGGACGAATTTCACGATCAGTCGAGGAGAGTCACCATGAGGACCAGAATATTCAGTCATACGACAGGCGTTCTTGCTTGCGCCGTCGCCTTTGGATTTGTGATCGCGGGGGCAGCGACCGCACGTGCCGAGACGATCGATACCCGTATCGGCAAGCTGGAGTTCACGCACGGATTCCAGACCGGTTATCCAACCGATGAGACGGTCCAGAAACTCTATGACGAGCGCGATTTTCAACGCGCCGTGCAGGCCTATCTATGGTCGATCCCGCTTATCAGCATGGCCCAGTGGCGCTGGTCGCATGAGAACGAACTCGGCACCAGGAACGGCGAGATTGCGGTCATCGAAAGCTACAAAGATCGGCTGGGAGGCCTCACCTATAATGCGACGACACCTTATGTTTTACCCTTCATCGACCTAAACAAGGGGCCTTGGGTTTTGGATATGCCGGGGCCAAAAGGCTCGGTCCGCGGCGCCGCGCACGATATGTGGCAGATCGGTATCACCGCGATCACTGAACCGGGCAGGTACATTTTTGTTGGCCCCGGCCAAGAGGCGCCCAAAGCCGATGGTTACAAGACGTTCCAGTCACCGACCAACGGCATCCTACTCGGCATTCGGCTCATGCCGGAGGACCGTGATGAGGCAATAAGAGTCCTCAAACAGGTGAAGGTCTATCCCTTCGCAGAGCGTGAGGATCCCAAGCAGAGAGACGTCATCACCCCGGATGGACGGCCGTGGATGGCAACGGCGCCAGTCGGTCTCAGGTACTGGGAGTTGCTGGCGGACACCATCAACCGCGAACCGGTGCAGGAGCGTGACCGTTTCTTCATGGCGATGCTAAAACCCCTTGGTATCGAAAAGGGCAAGCCCTTCTCACCGGATTGGCGGCAGCAGAGAATTCTGATGGAGGCGGCGATCGTTGGCGAGGCGATGGCCAAGGCGAACGACTATGCCAAGCGGCTTGAAACCAGCCATTACCGCGACGATGTGAAATGGGAATTCGCCGTGACCGCAAATCCCGACCAGCGCGATGAATTCTACGACCAACTCGATGAGCGGGCGGCCTGGTTCTACGAGGCTGTCACCAACGATCCTGCGATGCACGGCCACAAGACAGGCAAGGGCCAGGTCTATTTGGCGACCTACAAGGATGGCGATGGGGATTGGCTCGATGGCGGCACCAACTATGTTTTGCGGGTCCCGCCGAATGTGCCCGCGGAGACATTTTGGTCCATCACCGCCTACGAGGTGAGCACCCGGACTCTGATACAGAATAAATACGAAATCGCTGATCGTTCGTCGCGCATGGACCTTGCCGTGAACAAGGATGGGTCCGTAGACATTTACATCGGGCCCAATAAGCCTGAGGGTGACAGAGCCAAAAACTGGATTCCGACTGAGCCCGGCCGGGCATGGTTCCCGTACTTCCGGCTATACTCGCCGAAAAAAGCATTCCTCGATCAGACTTGGGTCCTGCCCGACATTCAAAAGGCGAAATGAGCCCCATGAGTGTTTTAGGGGCGGCGCCACGATCGGCGCAGCCTGACGGCCAAGGCAATCAACTCGAACCAGGGAGGAGTGACATGAAACGGCTAAGTCGGATATTGCGGAGCGGAGGGGCGGTGGCAGTGGCGGCCGCGCTGTGCGGCGCATCACTGTCTGTTGCTCAGGCGGAAGACGACCGCTGGAAGGCACTCAGAGACCTTCCCTTTCCGGAAAACTACCCGACTCAGGAAACGACCGATCAGCTGTATGACGAGATGCTGTTCCACCGTGCCACCCAGGTGGTGATCTGGTCCCTGCCCGCGATGGCGCTATGGGCGATGAAAAAGGGCTCGGAAGCGCAGTTCGGTGAGGGCGCCAACGTCTTCCCGATCTGGAAGGACCGCCTCAGTGCGGAGACCATCGTAAGCACGCCCAACTCCGACGTGATCTACGGCTTGGGCTATCTCGACCTCAAGAAAGACGGCCCCACCGTGATCGAGGTGCCGCCCAAGCTGCAGGGCATTCTCGATGATTTCTGGCATCGGCCGCTGACCGACGTGGGCTTTGTCGGGCCCGACAAAGGCGAAGGCGGGAAGTATCTGATTCTGCCCCCGGATTTCGAAAGTGAGGTACCAGAGGGATACTACACCTTTACCTCACGGACCTATAACGTGTTCGTATTCTGGCGTGCCTTCCGGGATGAAAATGGGGATACGAAAGAGGCCGTCGCGCTGATGGAAAAGACGCGCATCTACCCGCTCAGCAAGAAAGACAACCCGCCGGAAATGGTTTTCCCCAATGGCTCCGGACAGCCGGCCAATATGCTCTTCCCGATGGACTACAACTACTTCGAGGGACTAGCGGATTTTATCCAACATGAG
>JAOTVC010000028.1 GCA_029863585.1 Alphaproteobacteria bacterium
TACGGCGCGCGTTCGATCCAGGCCAACGCCTTCGACGGCAAGCGCCGGGTGATCGACCTGTCCGGCGATGGCCCGGACCGCAACGGCTTGCCGGCGGTGTTCGGCCGGGATCGGGCGGTTGCCGCCGGAATTACCGTCAACGGCTTGCCGATCATCGGCGAGTTCGCCGGGCTCGACGTGTTCTTTCTCGATAACGTGATCGGGGGGCCCGGCGCATTTTCGATCCCCGCCAAGACCTTCAAGGATTTCAACGCCGCGATCCTCACCAAGCTGATCAGGGAAATCTCCGGCCTGGACGAGCCGCCGCCGCGCCGTCACGCCCGCGGCGCCGGGCAGGCGGCCTCAACCGCGTCAATGCCCGCGCATCCCTAAGGAGCCCCGCGTGACCGCCGTCGCCGAAAGCCTCAGCCGGGATGCCCGGATCGTCGGCCTGATCAGCCTGGGCCACCTGTTGAGCCATCTCTATATGCTGGCCCTGCCGCCGCTGTTCCCGGTCCTGCGCCGGGACTTGGGACTGAGCTATGTGGAACTGGGTATCGCCATGACGGTGTTTGCCGTCGCCACGGCGAGCCTGCAAACCCCCATGGGGTTCCTGTGCCAGCGTTTCGGCGCGAGGATGATCCTGATCGCGGGGCTGGTGGTCAATGCCGCCGCGGTGGGCCTGATGGCCTTCGCCGAATCGCTGCTGGGTCTTTGCGCCTTGATGGCATTGGCCGGGGCCGGCAGTTCCGTGTTCCACCCGGCGGACTATTCGATCCTGTCAGGCACGGTGTCCGAGCACCGTCTGGGGCGTGCCTTCGCCGTTCATACCTTCGGCGGCGCCGCCGGTTTCGCCCTGGCGCCGGTGATCATAGTCGGCCTGACCGCGGCCTTCGATTGGCGCACCGCCTTGATGATCGTGGGCGGCGTCGGCGTTGGGGTCGCGCTTCTGATTCTGGCGTCTTCGGGGGTGATCACCGAGGGCGAAGGCAAGAAGAAGGCAGGAGACGGCATCAGCCTGCGCACACTCCTGACCTCCCGGCCGATTTTGATGTTCTTCCTGTTCTACGCGGGAAGTGCCGCGGCCAATGTCGGGGTCAACCAGTTCGCCGTCGCCGCCATGACGGAGATCTATGCGGTGCCTCTGGCGCTCGCCAATTCGGTGCTCACGGTCTACCTGTTCGCGGTGATGGCCGGCGTGCTGCCCGGCGGCTGGATCGCCGATAAGACCACCCGGCACGGGATGGTGATCGGCGTCGGGTTCGCGGTCTGCAGCGTTCTCGTCGCCCTGGTGGGGGTCGCGGGGGTTGGGTTCTGGCTGGCCCTAGGCCTGTTGACGGTGGTCGGCGCGATTCGCGGTTTCCTGCAATCCTCGCGCGACGTTATGGTCCGCGCCATCGCGCCCAAGGAGTCGGTCGGCACGGTGTTCGGATTCGTCAGCACGGGCTTCCTCGCCGGCCAGGCGCTGGCGCCGCCGATCTACGGCGTCCTGCTGGATCTGGGATCGCCTTCGGTGGTGTTCTGGCTGTCGGCGGCCTTCTCCGTGCTGTGCATGCTGACCGCCCTGCCCGGCACCGCGGGCCGCACGGTGAGGTGATCGCGCGCTTGCCGGCCTGCGGGCATTCGTGACGATCAGGCCGTCCTGTGCTAGTCATAGGCAAAACGAATCAGAGCACTCTGCCAAGGAGGTGGGCCATGGGAACCATCAGATATCTCGCCGTCATCAGCAGGAACCCCGATAGCCTCGCGCGATTCTATACCGAGGAAGTGGGGATGGAAGAACTCGACCGCTCGGCCCAGGGCGACATCACCCTGACCGACGGGTACTACAACCTCACCCTGTTCCGTCAGCGCGCCGACCTGATCGAGCTGCGCAAGGACCCCGGCCTCCACCATATCGGCATGGCCGTGGACGACATCGATGCGGTGCTGGCCAAGTATCGCGAGGTGATCCCGGGCGGCATTGCCGTCAAGGAGCCCGAGGGCCTGCAATACGGGGAGGTGCGAATCTTCGATCCCGAATGCAATCCCATCAGTCTGTCGGAGACCGGCTTCGGGGTGGGCGCGGGCAAGCGCGGGTTGCCGCGCATCGGCCATATCGCGATCCATACCCTGCAGCCCCAGCGCTCGGCCGATTTCATGACCGCGCTGTTCGGCATGCGCGAGCTCAACACCACCCAGGAACGGCGCACCCAGGGACGCTTCAACTGCTTCATGGGGGACGGTTACACCAACCTCGCCCTGCATCCCTACTACCGGAGCCGGGACGCCGACGGCTACGCGCTCTACAACCGAATCGGCCATGATGGCAACGAGGAGAGCCCGGAGGAACGGCGCTTCGGCATCCACCATTTCGGCCTGTTGATGCGCGATGCGACACAGAAGGCGGAGCAACTGAGCCACGGCCGCAGCCTGGTGGCGGACCGTCCGGCGGAGCGGCCCTACGCCGAATACCGGGTCCTGGACCCGGAGGGCAATGGATTCGACCTCACCCAGAATAAGGGCTGGGAGGTCGACGTCGATAAATGGGAGCGTGTGGAATAAGACGTTCCCCAAAATAAGACAAACCAAACCCCTGGGAGGAAACAATGGCGAATACCGATACGGAAGCGGAAGGCGGCGCGCTGCGCGGCGCGGAAAAGAAAGAGGCGTTTTTCCAGGCCGCCGAGGCGATGATCGAAAGCTTTGCCTTCGATGCGCCTAACATCGATTTCCCCAACGAGAAGAAGAAGGTTCACGTCAAGTTGGCGGGTACCAACAATGTGCGGGCATCGATCCAGATCCTGCGGCAAGGGGGGGAGAACAACCTCCACTACCACCCCAACATGGATCTCATTTACATGGTGCTGAAAGGCAAGATTCGTTTCTACGGCCCGGAGGACAAGCTGATCGGAGAATACGGCCCGCTCCAGGGCGTGCTGCTGCCGGAAAATAGCCGCTACTGGTTTGAAAGCGTCGGGACCGAGGAGGCGCACCTGCTGCAAATCGCGGGCTTCCCCAAGGGTGTCACCGGCATGAAGCGGATCCCCTTGGAAGCACCGAAGCAGGCCGACGGCGGCGAGGGCGTGTGGTTCGACAGCAAGAGCGGCAAGACCATGTCGGACGCCGAGCAGCAAGCCAAGGAGCGCGAACAGCACGGGGCGTAGGGTTTTGAAGGCACTTGGGTTTGTCTTAAGAAGGCAAAACAACCTATTGATTTAACAGAATAATCTGCTCCGACATGGCGTCTCTGAGGCGGCGTCGGAGCGGTTTCTTGGTGGCCTGCTGCTAAAGCCAGGCTGCTTGCAAGGCCACAAGACGTGCGTAGGTATCACCGCCGCCTCCGGGACCGACGCCGTTGACCATGCGGGTCTTGTTCTTGGAATAGAGTTCCCGAGCGGTTTCCGCCGGCGCGCCCGGCATCGACTGGGCGATCAGGCAGCCGGCGCCGATGACGGCGCGCAACAGGAATGGAACCATGGCATTATCCTTCCGATAGGTTCTTGTTTTTCATTGTGACATTGATCGAACCGAAAAAGCCTATGACACCACCGGGCGGGGGATGGAAAGGCTTGGCGGACGGCCTGATCAAAATGGATAGGGCCGGCCGGGCGTCTTGGAAGGAGGGGGGCGATGAAGGCGGTGATTTATACCAACCGGCGCGAAGACCGGATCCTGGAGTTCGCAAACGATTTTCCCGATTTCGAATGGACTATCGTCTGGTCACCCGAAGATCTGGAGGCGGCGGTTCCCGATGCCACCTTGGTGCTCTTCTCCAACCGGATCTGCACGCCCGAGGTCGGCGCTGCGCTGCGCCGCGGGGCCGGCGACAAACTGAAATGGATCCATTCCCATTCCGCGGGGATTGAACGGATCAGCACCATGGGCGCCCCCGAGGGTGTGCCCATCACCTATTCGGCGGGCGCCAAGGCCCCGGTCTGTGCCGAACACGCGATCATGCTGCTGCTCGCGCTGTCGCGCCGCATCTGGGAGCTCAACGCCGCCAAGGCGCGGCATTATTGGGCGCGCCGCGAAATGAATTTCACGATCCGATCGCTCGAGAGCGAGACGCTTGTGGTCATCGGCCTCGGCGGCATCGGGCGGGAAGTCGCCCGCAAGGCCAAGGCTTTCGATATGCGGGTGCTGGGCATCTCCCGCGCCGGCAGGGCGGGGGGCGATATCGATGCCGTGCTGCCGCGCGAACGCCTGCATGAGGCGCTGGGGGAGGCGGACGCCGTCGTGATCGCCACCGATTCGGACGCCACCAGCCGCCGCATGATGGACGCTGGAGCGTTCGCCGTCATGAAACCCACCGCCTATCTCGTCAATGTTTCCCGCGGCGAGATCGTAGATCAGGACGCGCTGGTCGATGCGCTCAAGGGTGGCCGGATTGCCGGGGCGGCGACCGACGTGGCAGACCCGGAGCCGCTCGACCCGGCAAGCCCGCTTTGGGAGATGGAGAACGTCATCATCAGTCCCCATGTGTCCGCGGCGGGGAACAATGTGAGCTACCGCCGCCTCAAGGAGCTCTTTGCCGGAGAATTGGCACGGTTCCGGGCGGGAGAACCTTTCCACCACATTTACGATCCCGATGCCGCCGCCAAACGCGCAGCGGGGCGGCCGCAATCCTGAATATGGCGGCCTCCGGCCTGCGTGCCGCGACCGGTCGGTGAATAGGGGTTGTTAACCGGCAGTCGGAAGGGGGGCGGGCGCCGATCAGTCCCGGATGTCCTGTAGGAACAGGTCGGTCGGGATCTCGTAGCCCCGGCCTTCGCGTTTGGCGATCTCATAGACCCGCCCCGCCACGGCGTAGAACTGCGCGCCCTGGAGGTTGCCCCGTTCAGACCAGGTGATCTGGTCGCCGGACTCCCGCCCTAGGGCGCTGCCGTCGGCGAGGTCGCCCAGAGACACCCGCCGCCCCGGCAGGGTCGCCGCGCCGTGGCCGGTCTTGCCCCAGCGGCCGTCGCCGTGCTTGGCGACGTCCGGCCGCGCCTCCCAGCCGAGATATTCGTCCTCCAGCGCCATTTCCGGGTGGCCGATGGGGGCGGGAGCGTCACCGAAGCGCAGATAGACGTCGGCGCGTTTCATGGTTTCCGCATCGGGAACGCCGCTGCCGCCGATATTCACCACATGGGCGCCGGGCTCGAGCAGCGTGCCGTCAAGCACCGGCACCGCCGAATCGGTCAGGGCGGCAACGATATGGGCGCCCTTGTAGACGTCTTCGGGGTTGTCGCAGACCTGGACTTCGATGTTGTAGCGCGCCGCGACCTCGCGCCCGAAGGCCTCGCGGTTTTCCTTGGTCGGGCTGAAGACTTGCAGTTTCTTGATGTTGCGCACATGGGTGAAGGCCTGCATGTGGCTCCGCGCCATGCCGCCCGATCCCAGCATGCCGATCACCTCCGCGTCTTCGCGCGCCATGTACTTGACGCCGATGCCGCCGTCGCCCGCGACCCGCATGTGCTGCAGAATGCCGTCGTTGATGAAGGCGAGAGGCTCTGCATTCTCGGTCGAGGTCAGGAAGATCAGCCCGCAATAGCGGCCCGGCTCGACGCAATATTTCTCCTGGGTCACGACGCCGTTGTAATTGGTCTCGAAAATGATGTCGGACTTCATGCGCACGGCGAAGTAGCCGGTGGTGGCGCCGCCTTCCATGGAACCGAACTGGTAGTTCTTCGCGGGGTCGCTGGTCGGGATGCGGATATCGATCCTCGGCCGGCAGACGGCTTCGCGCCGCGCCAGGTTCAGGTAAGATTCCTCCAGCACCTCGATGGTGTCTGCCATGGTCAGCAGGTCGCTGACGTCGTCGTTATTGATGATCAGCGTCATCCCGTTCCGCCCCCCTTCGAGTTTTCCGCGCGCGCCGACGGCGGCGGCATGGGTATTTCCGGCTCCATTATCGCCCGGAAATCGGTTTCTGTCCGCTGTCCGGCAAGGGATGCCGGCGTGACGAATCGGAACAGGCCCGACCGTTCATCCGCCCCGGGCGCGGCTCAGCGGCACACCCCTTTGAAGGTGCGGGCTTCGACGGTCTTTTTCTTGCAGTCGGCAACGGCGCAGACCTCGAACACGCTGGCCCGCCAATATTGGCCGGTGGCCCGGTTCATCACCCAGACCTCATTGCCGACCTCTCTTGGCGCGCCCATCCATCGCACCTCAACGGCGGTAATGAAGCGCTTGGTGACGCCGGTGATCCGATACTCGGTAGAGGTCCCCCAGCGGAGGGTCCGCGCCTTCAGGTCGAGCACCAAGCGCGAAGCCTGGGCGCCGCTTTCGGTCTTGCATTGTAGGTTCGTGGCGGCGCTGGCGGTTCCCGGAATCCCCCATATGAAGGCGCTCGGCACGGACAACAGCCACGCGACCCCAAAACGCAATAGCAATTTCATTGCCGGCCCCTCCCACAGGCAAAACCGATTGTTCAATTCGCTGCCGATTTTACCATGACGGGGAAATCATTGCGCGCCCAACGGCCGGTTGCGCCGTCTGTACGGGCACGAGGCCGGAAAGCGAACGACTGCGTCGGGCTAGGCGGGGTCCTGGGATTTCATGGTCGGGGCCACCGCCTTGCGGCGGTCCTGAGGGGGGCTTACAGGAACCGGATGGCGCCGATAATGACGCCCGTCCAAATGAGGCCGGTGGCCCCGACCAGGAACATCAGGGTGTTGCGTGCCGTCCACTTTCGAAGCTCGGTGTCTCGGGCGGATTGGGCCCTGTCTCGACCGAGGCCCCTGGCGGAGCTGAATTCGCTTGGCGTGGCAGACATCCGATGCGCCTCTCCAATTTGCTTCTTGGTCTGCCTGTGGGGATGCAGACAAGCGAAGTCTAGCTCCATTGGCACCTTCCGCGGTGTGGCCATTCTGTGATCTTTTTGGGGCCGGCGGGGCAGGACCCGGCGCCGAGCCGAATCGGCGCGGCCAGATTATTTTCCAAGAAAATCAAGGGTTTTTTCCCATGCATCCTGGGACGCGGCCCGGGTTTCCGGGGCGTCATGGGCTGGGTTCTGGAAGCCGTGGCCGACGTCGGGATAGCGGTGGAAGGTATGGGGGACGCCGGCTTGCGTCAGCCTGGCGTCGATCTTGTTGACATCTTCCGGCGACGGATTGACGTCGTGGTCGCCGAAGAAGCCGATCACGGGGCAGGGGATTTCGCCGAGCCATTCGATGGGGGCTTCGCCCTCATCACCCCAGGAGAGGAACATCCCGCCGCCGTAGAAAACGACGCAGCCGCGAAACCCGGCATCGACCCGGGCGGCCCCCATCAGAGCCATGCGCCCGCCCATGCAATGCCCCAGGATGAACAGGCGGTTGCCTGCCACATCGGGCCGCGCCCGCAGATAGTCCGCGGCGGCGCGCGTCTCTTCGATGATTTCGGAGTCTTTCAGGAACTGCTTGCAATCCCCGCCTTCATGGCCGTCCGGGCAACGGTGATAGAAATTGGGCGCGCAAGCGAGAAACCCGCCCTCGCATAACGCGGCCAGACGTCCCTTGGTGAAATCATCGAATCCGCCGCGATGGAACATCAGCAGCACCGCCGGGTGCGGTCCGTCGCCCGCAGGCGCGTCGATCAGCATGTCCATGGCATGGCCATGGATGTCGAGATGCACGGTTTCCACGTCCTGTCTCCCCGGGAGCCCCGCCGTCCTAGTTCTTCGCCTTCTTCTTCTTGCTTCGTTTCCGCTTGGGCGCGCTGGCCGCGATCTTCTTGGCCCGGGCCAGCAGCTTGGGATCGACGTCGCGGCTGGCCGCGACCAGCTTCTGAAGGTCTTCACCGCGCAGGGGCTCCAGGGCCAGCTTGGTCCGTTCGAGGTCCGCCTTGAACTTGGGATCGTGGATCGCCTTCCAGAAGGCATCGCGCAAGAGGGCGACGCGCGCCGCCGGCACGCCCGGCGGGGCAACCACCGAGCGGCCCACCTCGGAGGGGCCTGCGAAGAACTTCATCAGCCGCAGATCGGCCTCGTTCCGCGCCATGTCCAGCATGCGGGGCACGTTGGGCAGGTCGGCGTTCTTCTCGGCACCGGTTTGCAGCAACACCCGGATCTTGCCCTGCTTCAGCCATTCGGCCTGTTTCGACTTGAGCGCCGTCCACGGCCGGCTGAGGCCCTGGATCTCGCCGCGCTGCATGGCGAGCAACGATTCGCCGGTGCCCTTGTAGCCGGTGATCATCTTGATCTTGGTGCCGATCACGTTGTTCATGATGGTCCAGTTAAGCCGGGAGGCGGCGCCGGTGGCCGAGACCACAAACTCGGTCGTGAGCGCATCCTCGATCTTCTTGATCGGCGAGGTGTGCCAGGAAAACAGGACGGCGCTGTTGGTCACCAGCCGCCCGAGCCATTGGAACTTGGATACCTCCGCCTTCAGCCCCTTGCGGCCCAGCAACTCGTAGGCCTGGATCGACTGGTCGATCATGCCGACGACGGATCCGTCGTGCTTGGCAACGGCGTAGAGATGGTTGGTCGCGCGCACGCTGCCGGCACCCGGCATGTTCTGCACGACGAACTTGGGGTTGCCGGGCAGGAAGCGGCCCATATGGGCGGAGATCAGCCGGCTATAGGCGTTGTAACTGCCGCCGACACCGAAGCCGACGACGAAGGTGACGGTCTTGCCACTGTAGAAATCGTCGGCCCGCGCGGTGGCGGCCGCCAACCCGCTCGTCAGGGCGCCCGCCAGCGCCAGCGCCACGACATTGTGTTTGATGCTTGGCATCGGTGTCCTCCCTTGGTGCCTTTTCGCCAGCGCGATCCTTCTCGGGACGCTGCGTGGCGTGTTCTTGATTGCCGTCAGTATGGAACGCCCTCTGGGTCCTGCCAACAGGTGGTTTAAGACGGCAGCGC
The DNA here is from genome assembly GCA_029863585.1 of Alphaproteobacteria bacterium. GTDB lineage: Bacteria > Pseudomonadota > Alphaproteobacteria > SMXQ01 > SMXQ01 > SMXQ01. The sequence continues at coordinate 8,786 of JAOTVC010000028.1, forward strand.
GCTGGTCAGCCAGTCGGTGGGAATTTCCCGGCCGAGGCCGAGGGACCTGGCCTTTTCGATGATGATGGCGCCGGTCGCGGCGAACTGGAACCCGAGGCCCGCGTAGTTGAGGAACATGGTGATCTGGTCGGCACCCGTGCGGCCCGGCGTGCGGCCCAGCAGGAGGTCCGGCAGGGTCGGCATGTCACCCTGGCGGATGGCCGACGTCATGCGGTCCTTGGCGGCGTCGGTCTCGCGAGACAGATCGGCGCCCTCGACGCGGGTGATCCGCGATTCCGCGCCTTTCACATGGGTGAACACGACATCGGCGCGGGCTACGGTTTCCGGCGGCAGTTCCAGTCGCTTGACGGAGCTCACATGCATCCCCGGTTCGACCAGTTCCGGCGGCAGCACGGGTTCCATGCTGTTGGTGGCGCAGGCGACGATATCGGCCCCGGCAACCGCCTCCTGCAAGGAGGGGGCGGCTGCAACTTCGATGGCCAGCTTTTCGCTCCATTCCCGGGCGAAGGCGTCGCGTTTGGCGGGCGTCGGGCTGAAGCAGCGGATGGCGGTGATGCCGCGGACGCATGACATGGCCATGGCCTGGCCGCCGGCCTGCCAGCCGGCGCCCAGGATGGCCGCGGTTCGCGCGTCCTCACGGGCGAGATATTTCGCTGCCAGGCCGCAGGCCGCGCCCACCCGCATGCGCTGCACGATGCCGTCGGGATAGATGGCAAGCGGCTCGCCGGTCTCGGTGCTGAACAGCAACACCAAGCCGACATAGCGGCCGCCGGGCGCCGCGGGCACCTTTTCCCGGGTCAGGCCATGGGCTGTTTTCGGCCAGGTCAGGATGTCGGAATTGATGCGCACCGCGCCGATGCCGAAGCCCGGCACGACCCCGGCCATGGTCAGCAGCGAATGCAGGGCGTCGTCGCGCCCGGTGGGTGACAGGATCTCGCCGCGCACCCCGGTGGCCGCTTTGCCCAGGCCAAGCGCCTTGTACGCCTCCTCTCCCATCGCGATGCAATCGCCCATGCCGAGCGCCCGCTCCACCTCCTCGTTGGACAGGATCAGCGTCATGTCAGGTTCCCTCCGTGCGGGTCGCCAGCAGCGGCCGTAGCCCGACCATATCGTCGATGCCTTCGATGGTCTCGACGGCGGCGACCAGCCGCTTGGCCTTGCGCGGGCCGAGGACCGGGTCGATCAGGCTGCGCGCCTTGGCGGCGACCTCGTCCCAGGTCATGGGGTTGTCGGCGGTGCCGCGGACCGCCCGGGTGCGCCGCCTGACCTGTCGCCCATCGGTGGTGACGGCCTCGACGATGGCCTGGCGGCGCGGCCGCGCCCGCATCAAGGCGTCGCTCGGCACGACGCGGATCCGCGCCCGCAGCTTCGTGATCGCGGGCTCCGCCATGCGTGCCATGTCGTGGGAACTCGCGAAGGTCAGGGTCCCGTCGGTCAGCATCAGCGCCGCCAGGTGCTGGGCGTTGATGTTGGGCATGGGGGCGTTGTCGACGGTGCGCGAGGAGCGGGTCGGCAGGTGGATCGCGACGCTGTCGACATTGCCGGCGTGGAGGCCTTCGTTGCGCATCAGCCATTCCATCGAATCGAGAGCCGCCTGCATCGGCGAGCCCACCGTCCAGCGCTTGATATTGGTGTCCATGATCTCGTAATGGCGGCCGAGCCCGTCGGTCAGCGCGCCGATGCGCGGATTAGGGGAATAGGCCTCCAGGAAATTGCGTTCGCCGGAAAAGACATCGTCCACGCCCGTGAACCCGGCGGCCACCATGGTCGCCGCCAGGGTGCCGGCGTGGGCCGGCATGCCCGCGAAGTCGAAGGCTTTTTCGACATGCTCGGTATCGCGGACGTTGGAGGTGCAGCCGGAGGCCATCTGGGCGCAGTAGGAAAGCAGGAAGCGGGCCTGGACCGCGTCGATGCCCAGCAGCATCCCGGCGGCGGCACCGGCGCCGAAGGTGCCGCCAAAGCTGTGGGGGCTGCGGCAGGCGGCGGTGAAGGCGTCGACGTCGAGAGCCTTGGTCGCCCGGCAGCAGACGTCGTAGCCCAGCACCACGGCGCGCAGGAAGGCGACGCCCGGCGCATGCGCCCGCTCCGCAGCGGCGAGGGCGGCGGGCACCACGGCGCAGCCGGGGTGGGTGTGGGAAGAGACATGGGAATCGTCGGTCTCATCGGCATGGGCCAGCATGCCGTTGGCGAGCGCCGCGTTGGCGGCCGTGGTGACGATGCGCGACCCCGCGATGCCGGCCTCCCGTGTCCCGCCCAATCCGCCGGCATAGGCGATCGCCCGGCGCCCAGGCAGCAGCCTGGATCCCGAGACCATGGCCGCGAAGGTGTCGAGCACGTGCATCCGGGCCTTGGCCGCGACCGCCTTGGGCAGGCGGCGTGCGCGTGCGCCTGCGATGCGGCTGCTGAGCGCCTTCATTTCGGGGCTGATATCGGCAAGGGCCTGGATCATGAAGGTAGGGCCGGCGCGGGCAGCGCGTCACGGCTGCGCGAGAGGATCAACGAGCGGATGGCTCGGCGGAACGGCGGCGGCCTTTTCACCGCCGCCGTCCCCGGAGCGAGAGGGATCAGCTGCTCTTCTTTTTCTTCTTCTTTTTCTTGCGCTTGGTATAGGCCTTGTACTCCTTGATGACCGAGTCCGGGACCTTCACCAGGTTGGCCTTGATAAAGGCCTGCAGTTCCGGGCCGGTGCTGGGCGACACGTGGATGCCGCGTTTTTCGGCATAGGCAATGAAGGCCTTGTCCTTGGTCACCGCCTGATGCGCCTTGCGCAGGATCGCTGTCGCCTCGGCATTCATTTCCGGCGGGCCCAAGAGCGGCACGCCGACCCGCCCCGGCGCGTTCAGCAGGGTCAACAGCGCCTTGGCCTGGGGATCGGTGACGAAGTCGTTGATCAGCGGCAGGTTGGGCTCGAACGCGAAGGTCTGGAAGATCGGGATGATCTTCTTGTCCTTGATCATGTCGGGCCGCGTGCTCTGCAACGAGCCTTCGTGGGAGAATAGGCCGTCGACCTCGCCCCGCTCCATGGCGAGCAGCACCGCGTTCATGCCGGGATAGCCGTGCACCGGGCGGAACGGAAAGCCATGGTACTTGGCCAGGACCTTGGGCACGACGATGTTCTGGGACCGTGCCGACAAGCCGCCGAGCACGATGGTCTTCTTGGCCTTCTTGAGGTCCTCCAAAGTCTTGATGCCGAGACCGGCATTTAGCCAGAGGATGGCATTGGTGCTGGCGGTGGAGCCGATATAGGTGAACTCGGTCAGGGTGTAGCGCGCGCCCTTGTGGCCGATGGAGTTGGCCAAAAGGAAGCCGCTGCGCCCGGGCATGCCGATCTCGAACCCGTCGCGCTTGGCCTTGGTATAGAGGTAGTTGCCGAGCACCAGCCCGCCGGCACCCGGCATGTTCTTGGCGACGATGTTGGGCTTGCCGGGAATATGGGCGTCGATGAAGCGCGCAAGGGTGCGCATCTCGTTGTCGATGCCGCCCCCCGGCGGATATCCGGCATAAAGGGTGATGGATTTGCCGGCGAAATAGTCCTGGGCCGAACCCTGGCCCGGCATCGCCAGCGCGAGAGCGGCGCCGACGATCAGGGCCGCGAAGCGAGCGAAGTTCATGTTGGCCTCCCGTCTGTGATGATCATGTGCGGCCCTGAGGGGCCGCGGGCATGGGCTGGTTTCAGCCGACCTTTTCCTTCTTGCGCCCCTGCTTCGCGGTGCGCTCGGGCAGGTATTCCTCGGTCTCGTAGCCGTGGACCGAGATGTCGTAGAGGTTACCGTCGGGATCCATGCCGCGCAGTTCGGCATAGGGGCGGTTCGACGGGCGCACCTTGGGTTCCGGCAGGCCGTGCTTCTGAAGCTTGTCGGACACCGTCTCGGCCTCGTCGACGGCGAAGCCGAAATGGTTGAGGCCCGGCGGCGAGTCTTCCGGCCGGCTCTGCAGGATGGCGAGGGTCAGGTATCCGTCGCTGAGATAGTGGGCACCTGAATCCTGGCGCAGAATGATCTCCATGTCGAAGGCATCGCAGTAGAATGCGGCGAGCCGCGCGGGGTCCGGCGACTTGATGGCGAGGTGGCGGATCTTGGGTTTGGACATCGTGTTCCTCCATGTTCGGGCGCGGCGCGGCGGGCGTTCCGCTCCCTATTGTCTTGATGGAAGGCTAGGCGAACCCTCAACCGGTGTAAAGCGGGCTGACGCCGCCATGAAAGACGCCGGAGGCCGGCGCCGGGCCTCAGGCGGTGAGCGCGAATTTCGGGACCGGTCGCGGCTGGCGGCCGGTGAGCGGCGGCGGTTCAAGGCCCGAGACCTCGAAGGCCCAAACGCCGATCTGGTCGGACCACAGGCGCGTGACGGCGATGAACTCCGCCATGGCGGCGAGGCAGGCGTCTTGTTGCGCGGCCGTGTCGGCGTAGGTCATGAGGATGTCGAACGGCACGTCGCCATGGCCGCCCTCGTGGGAATCGGCCTCGTCCGCGGCGTCCCAGTGGGCCAGCGCCTTGTCGTCGAGCTTCAGCGCGTCCCAGGTGCGGCGCGAAAGGTTCGCTTTTTCGCCGACTCGGGCGATCATCCGTGTTCCGCGGGACATTTCCCCCGACGCCACCGCGGCGAAGGCCTCGAGCCACGGCCTCTGGCGGCTGACCCAGTCGCAATAGGCCATGCGCATGCGGGTGATCGGCGCACCTTGATAGGCCAGCACGAAATCGCGGTCGAGGCCGAGCGCCACCGCGAAATCCACCAGGCTTTCATAATGGTTGGCGGCGATGGTGGGGTCTTCGACCTCTTCGACGTACATGTTCTCGATGAGATATTTGCGGGCCGCGAGATGGGGGCAGTTGCCGGTGATGTTGGCGAGCCAGCGCGGGAAGTTGGCGCCGAACACGCAGTGCTCGAGGGCATAGACCCTGGCGCCCTCCTGGTTCATGTGGGTGCGGTTGAACAGCTCAAGATAGGTGGGCACCTCCCAGCGCTGCTGCAGCACATCAAGGATCGCCTCTTCGAATTGTTCCGGCTGGCGCATGGAATGACCTCCCGCCACCTATGGGCCTCTCACTTGTTGCGTTTCTTCTTGGACCGCTTGCGGTAGACAATCGATTTCAGGCGGGCGACGAGCTTCTTATCGAGCGCGAAGGTCTCCTCGACCAGGGCCTGGATGGAAGCGCCGTCCATGGGCTTGAGGTTGATCCGCTGTTTCTTTGCATCGGCAAGAAAAGCCGGGTCCTTGACCATCGCCGCATAGGCGCCGCGCATGAAGGCGACCCGGTCCTTGGGCACGCCGGGCCCCATTAGCACGGGGCGCCCGATGGTGGCGACCGCGGTATAGGCCCTGGCGATCTTGCGTTCCTCCTCGCCCTTCACCAGGTCGATCAACAGAGGGACGCCCTTGAGCTTGGGGTCGTCGACCGGTGCGAGCGAGACCTGGAGCAGGGGGATCAGCTTATCATCGCGGATCCACTGGGGACGCACGGCCTTCCAGGCGGCCCAGGCCTGGCTCGCCCGGCCGTTGACCTCGCCGCGCTCCATCGCGAGGTTGATGGCATCGCCGCCCTTGTAACCCGTGACCAGCTTGATCTTGGTGCCGAGCAGGGCGTTGAATAGCCGCGCGTTCGACGCGTCCATGGAACTGATGCCGCCCGCACCCATGACCACCTGCTTCGATTTCATTTCCGCCAGGGTCTTCACGGGCGAGGTGTGGAATACCGTGGGAACCGCGACGGCGTCCATGGCGTAGCCGATCCAGTTGAGTTTGGTCGGGTCGTAGCGGGCGCTCTTCTCGCCATAGAGGGCGGTCAGGATGATGCCGGGCACCACCGCGCCGAGGACCGAGCCATCCTGGGGGGCCACGTTGTAAAGGTAGTTGGTGGCGATCAGGCTGCCGCCGCCCGGCATGTTCTGGACCAGGATCGCCGGCTTGCCGGGAAGCTGGTTGCGCAGATGGCGCGCCGCGAGACGGCCCATCAGGTCGTAGCTGCCGCCGACCGCGGTGCCGATGATCATCTTCACCTTGGCTTTGGCATAGAACTGCTGGGGCGTGTCGGCAGCCGTGGGACTTGCCGGGATCAAGCCTGCTGCCGCCGCGCCAAGGGCGAGGGCAAGGGATCTCATACGGGGCAGGTTCATGGGGTCCTCCTGTAAATTCTTATTTTTGGGTAGATGCTTTCGAGTCCCGCGACGTCGTGGCGCGGGGCACGGGTTACTTCTTGCCGGCCCGCTTGACGGTCTTCTTCCGTCCCTCAAGGATGATCCGCCGAGTCCGTTCGATCACCGCTTTCGGGGTCTTGTAGACCTCGGCGATCAGCGCAGTCATCTCCGAACTCGACACGGGGTCGATGTCGAGCCCCAGCTTGCCGGTGTCGGCCAGGAAGGCCTTGTCCTTCATCGTGGCGTCGAAGGCCGCGCGCAGGATCTTCATGCGGTCGGCGGGCACGCCCGGGGGCGCGACCAAGGGCCGGGCCACCTGGAACTTCGATACCAGGAAACGGAGCGCCGCCTTGTCCTCGGGCTTCTGCACCAGGTCGAGGGCAAACGGGACGTCGGGCAATTTGGGGTCCTTCCGCAATCCGTATTGAACGAGGATTCGCGCTTTTTTCTCTCGCAGCCAATCAGCCTTGTTGACCGTCAGGTTGGTGAGGCCGGTCACGTTGCCCTGCACCTCGCCGCGTTCCAGCGCGATGAAGATATTGCTCTGGCTGCCATAGCCGGTGATCACCTGCATTTTGGTACCGAGGAAGTCATTGGTGAGGGTCGGAAGGACGGAATTAGTGCCCGCGGGACTGGTGGAGCCCATCAGGACCCTCCGGTTCTTGAGGTCGTCCACCGATTTGACCGGTGCCGCGTGCCAGACGAAGGCGACGTAGGTTTCCCGCGTCGGGCTGCCGATCCACTGCAATTTGTTGGTGTCGAAATGGATGTTCTTGCCGTCGCGAGAGATCAGGCGCACCAGGGGCTCGAACGGGATGTTGTTGGTCGGCATGCCGATGACCGAGCCGTCACGGCGCGCGACGTTATAAAGCCAGTTGGTCATCTTGAGTCCGCTGGCGCCGGACATGTTCTTGACCACCATGGCGGGCCGCCCGGGAATATGGCGGCCGAGGTGCCGCGAAATCGCCCGTCCCGGCAGGTCGTAGCCGCCGCCGGCCGCGGCGCCGATCACGAACTGGAGCGACTTTCCTTTATAGAATTCGGCCGCCTGGCCGGTTGCGCCGGCGAAGCCCGCCGATATCCCGGCAAGTGCCAAGAGAATGGATCTTCCTTGGAACATGTTCATGTGTTTCTCCCCGCAAAGAAAGCCGCGGGTTGATCCCGCGTCCCCGGCCGTTCGATGCCGCGTTATTGGCTTTGATGCTAGTGAATGACGGTGTCAAAATCACCCAGGGAATCATCAAGGACTGAAATTATCGGGAGGACGCTCATGGCAACCCAAGGTGCCGAGGCCGGCGCGCGGGCGACCCGCTCCGCCGAGATCCGGGCCCGGATCGGCCATCCCGTCGTCGATGCCGACGGCCATGCCATCGAAACCGGATTCGTGTTCCTCGACTATCTCAAGCAGGTGGCGGGGCCCCAAGTCCGGGACCGTTATGTCGCTTCCCTCGATGCCGGGGGCTGGTTCGGCATGACGCCGGGCGAACGGCGCCGCCAACGCGTGTTCCGGCCGAGCTCCTGGACCCTGCCGACGCAAAACACCCTGGACCGCGCCACCGCCATGCTGCCGCGCCTGTTCCGCGAACGGATGGACGATTTCGGCCTCGATTTCTCGGTCGTCTATTCGACCATGGCGCTCGGCATCACGCGCATGCCGGACGAGGAACTGCGGCGCGCCACCTGCCGGGCGCTCAACACCATGTTCGCCGATCTGTTCGCCGGCCAGGCCGACCGCATGACTCCGGTCGCCGCGATCCCCGCCCACACGCCGGAGGAGGCGATCGCGGAGCTCGACCACGCGGTGACGGAGCTTGGCCTCAAGGCGGCGATGATCGCCTCCAACATCCGCCGGCCCATCGAGGCGGTGGCGGATACCCATCCCGAATTCGCCCGCCATGCCAGCTGGATGGATACGCTCTGCATGGAAAGCCCGCATGACTACGATCCGCTGTGGGCGCGCTGCGTCGAACACCGGGTGGCGGTGACGTCCCATTCACCCGCGACCGGTTGGGGCAGCCGGGTGGTCAGCACCCATTACATCCATAACCATGTCGGCAGCTTCGCCGCCTCCGGCGAGGCGTTCGCCAAGGCGCTGGTGCTGGGCGGCGTGACCAAGCGGTTTCCGACCCTCAACTTCGCGTTTCTGGAAGGCGGCGTGGCCTGGGCGTGCGAGCTGTATGCCGGGCTCGTCAGCCACTGCGGCAAGCGCAATCCCAAGGCCATCAAGAACTACGACCCGCGCAACATCGATACCCAACGCCTGGCCGAGCTGTGCGCCCAATACGGCACCGGTGTCATGAAAGAGGGCCTCGATCCAACGGACCCGGATTTCGCCCGCTCGCCGGTGGGCTGGAACCAGGACAAGGACGACCTCATCGCCCATGAGTTGGAGGGGCTCGGGATCGAGAAGGCCGAGGACTTGCGGCCCCTGTTCGAGCCCAATTTCTATTTCGGATGCGAGGCCGACGACCCCCTGGTGGCGCTCGCCTTCGACGGCCGGATGCTGCCGTTCGGGGCCCGGCTCAAGGCCACGTTCTCGTCCGACATCGGCCATTGGGACGTGCCCGACATGACCCTGGTGCTGGCCGAGGCCTACGAGCTGGTGGAGAAGGGGTTGTTGGACGCGGACGCCTTCCGCGAATTCGTCTTCGTCAACCCGTCGATGCTGCATGCCGGCATGAACCCGGACTTCTTCGCGGGTACCGTGGTCGAAAGCGCGGTCAAGGATCTGCTCGGCTGACGGCGGCCGGAAGGTGCGCCTCAGTTCACGCGGTAGCGAGCGATGATTTCGGGATCGGGATCGATGCCGAGGCCGGGGCCTTGGGGCACCGCAAGGCAGCCGGCCTCCTGGCGGAAATATTCGCCCATCGGGCTTTCCGCCAGCTCGCAATAGCGGTGCTCCACCGGCACGCCGTCTTCCATGGCCGCGACCAAGTGGATGGTGGCGATCAGGCCCGGGCCGATGAAGGGCGAATGGGGGATGGCGCGGATGCCTTGAGAGCGGGCGAAATTGATCACCTTCCAGACATCGCTGATGCCGCCCATCTTGACGACACTGGGCTGCACGATGTCGACGGCCCGGGCCTTGGCCAGCCAGCGCACGTCGTTGGGATTGCCGAGATTCTCCCCGATCGCGATGGGCACGCCCGAGCGTTCGCGCAAGTTCGCCAGCGCGTCGTAATCGTCGGGCGGCGTGATCGGCTCTTCCAGCCAGGTGAGGTCATGGGGTTTCATGGCCAGCGCCATCTCAAGCGCCTGGTCGGGATACCAGGCGCAGTTGGTGTCCACCATCAGCGCCACGCCGGGGCCCGCGGCGTGGCGCGCCGCCGCCACGGCTTCCGGCGTTTTCTCATGCAGCTTGATCTGGGTGTAGCCCTTGTCGAGGGCGGCTTCCACGATCCGCGCGACGGTGTCGGGTTGCAGCAGCCGCAACAGGCTGGCATAGGCGGGCAGGCGCTCCTTGGCCTTGCCACCCAGCATCTGCCAGATCGGCGCGCCCTCCACCTTGCCCTTGATGTCCCATAGGGCGATGTCGAGCGCGGAGATCGCGAAGCGCGCCGGGCCGCCGTGCATCATGTTCTGCAGCTGGCGCTTGATGGTGGTGGTGATGCCGTCGATGTCGGCGGGGTCGCGGCCCAGGGCTCGGGGGGCGATGGCATGCTCGATGGCGGGGATGGTGACCGGCGTGGTCGCGAACCCGAAGGCCTCGCCCCAACCGGTGATGCCGGCATCGGTCTCCACCCGCAACAGGATGGCGTCCATGTTCTCACGGATTTCGCCCGACCCCATGGCCGGCTTCGGCGCGCCATGCTCATAGGGCACGTGGATCAGGATGGGTTCGATCTTGGTGATTTCCATGGCCGGCCTCGATCTGCGCGAAAGCGCTGCGCGGAAGGGGGCCCTCCCGCGCAAGAAACAACCCCCCGGCGGGCCGGGGGGTTGCAGCGATCCTGATCAGGAAGACTTCTTCTTCTTCTTTTTCTTTGCCTTGCGGCAGATGCTGGGATCCTTGGCGATCTTCTTGCACGCGAGAACCCGCTCCGCCTTGGCGACGCCCAAAAGCTTGGCGACGCGATTCAGCGTGGTCTGGTCGGACGCATAAAGCTTCTTGATCGACGCGACCATTTCTTCGCCGGTCATCGGGTCGACCGACAGCCGGAGCTTCTTCATCTCCGCCAGGAAGGCCTTGTCCTTCATGGTCTGGTTGAAGGCGGTGCGCAGCACTTTCAACTTGTCGGCGGGAATGCCGGGAGGCGCGATATAGGGCCGTCCCATTTCCTGGATAATGCCGAAGAATTCGTAGACCTTCTTGTCCTGCGCGCTCACCAGATCCATGGCGTTGGGCACGTCGGGATACAAGGGGTGCCGGGTCAGCGCGATCTGGGCGATCACTTTGATCTTGTCCTTGGTGAACCAATCCGGGTTGGACGCCTGCAGGGTGGAATAGCCGAGACCGCAGATGGCATCGATCTCGCCGCGTTCCAACGCCAGCCGGGTACCGGTCGTGGAATAGCCGGCAATCACCTTGAACTTGGTGCCCACTGTCTGGTTCAGGAGCAACGGCACGGTGGCAGAGTTGCCGCTGCGTCCGGTCGCGGAAACGGTCGCTTCCTTGCCGATCAGGTCCTTGATGGTCTTGACGTTGTTGCGGCCTTTCCACATGACGCAGAGGTGATGGGTCTTGCCGATGGAGCCGATCCAGCTGAATTTCGGAATTTCGAACTTGGCCTTGCGGTTGCCCAGCAGGTTCTCGTCGATCAGCGCGTTGTAGGTGGCCATCGCCCAGGAGCCGTCGCGCGGCGCCTTGTTATAGGCGTAGTTGGTCGCAAGCAGGCCGCTGGCGCCCGGCATGTTCTGCACGACGATGCGTGGCTTGCCGGGGAGGAACTTACCGTAGTGACGGGTGAAGGCCCGCGTGTAGGTGTCATAACCACCGCCGGCACCGGAGCCGACAACCATGCGCAGGCCCTTGGTCTTGTAGAAATTGGCGTTGTCGTCGGCGCCGAAGCTGGGGCCGGGTGCCGCGACCAGCGCGAAGGCGCCGAGGGCGGCGGATGCCAGTGCAATGTTCGACTTCATGGACATGGTGATGCCTCTCCTTGTTCAATGGCCGCCTTGGGGTCTCTTTTCACGCGCCGCGCTCGGGATGTCCTGCGCAACACGGTGGCCGGCAGCGGGCCGGCCTCGGCCATTCGCTGGCTGCAATTGTAGCAGTCCCGTGATTTCCGGCAACTCCCGGAGATTTCGGCGCCTGCCCGGTCCGTCGGGCGTGTATACTGCGTGAAAAAACCAGTGCCGGGGGCCTGGCCGGTCCCCGCGGCATGGCGAGGGAAGGGTGACGATATGGCAATGGATCTGATCATACGCGGCGGCTTGGTGGTCGACGGCTCGGGCCTGCCGGGATACGCGGCCGATGTCGCGGTCAAGGACGGGCGTATCGCGGCAATCGGCGACCTCAAGAGTGAGGCCGCCGCGCGCGCCATCGATGCCGAGGGGCAGGTCGTGGCGCCCGGCTTCATCGACGGCCATACCCATATGGATGCCCAGGTGTTCTGGGACCCCAACGGGACATGTTCCTGCTGGCACGGCGTTACATCCGTGGTGATGGGCAATTGCGGATTTTCCCTCGCACCTTGTGCCCAGGAGGAAAAATCCCTCGCCGTGCGGAACCTGGAGCGGGCCGAGGACATTTCCCCCGCCGCCATGGACGCGGGAATCCCGTGGTCCTGGACCAGCTTCCCGGAATATCTCGACGCCCTGGAGCGGACACCCAAGGGAATCAATTACGCCGCCTATATCGGCCATTCGGCGCTGCGCACCCATGTCATGGGCGAGCGCGCCTTCGACGAGGAAGCGGGGGCGGACGACCTTTCCGCCATGGTCGACATCGTCGGCGATGCCGTGCGCGCGGGCGCCATCGGCTTTTCCACCTCACGCTCGCGCGCCCATCTCACGCCCGACGGCCGGCCGGTCGCCAGCCGCGTCGCCAATTGGGACGAGGTTCGCGCCATTGTCGACGAAATGGGGCGGCTCGGTGCCGGCGTGGTGGAACTCGCCAAGGAAAACAACCGCGACGACGCGGAGAAGGCCAAGGACTTCTACCGCAGGCTCAAATCGATGGCGGTGGAGACCGGCATCCCCATCACCTTCGGGGCGCTGGCCCACCGCAAGGCCAATACCAACGACTGGCGGCCCTTGTTCGACCTGGCCGACGACACGGTGGCGTCGGGCGGTCACATGGCGGTCCAGGCGACCGGCCGCTGGGGGGCCATCATGCTGTCCTTCGAGTCGGTGACGCCGTTCGACGGCGCGCCGGTGTGGCGCGACATCCGCAAGCTTCCCCTGGCGGAGCAGGCCGCGGCGATGCGCAACCCGGAGACCAAGGCCAAGATGGTCGAGGCCGCCAACGCTTTTCAGCGCCGCCCCGGAGATGCCGTCGGCGGCGAGGCGCGCGCGGCCGAATTCGACTGGATCTTCCCGATGATGTCGGCCTTGCCGCCCTACCGGTCCTTGGCGGAGATCGCCGCCGATCAGGGCAAGGATCCGGTCGAGGTGATGATCGACCTCGCCCTGGAGGCGGACCTCAAGCGGTTCTTCCTGCAGGCCATCTTCAACGAGGATCCGGATGAGGTCATCGCCATGCTGCGCCACCCCCGGGCATTGGCGACGTTCTCCGATTCCGGCGCCCACGTCTCGCAGATCTGCGATGCATCGCTTCAGACCTATGTGCTGGCCCATTGGGTGCGCGAGCGTCAGGCCATGACCCTGGAACACGCCGTGCGCAAGATGACCTTCGACATCGCCTGCTTCTTCGGCCTGAAGGGACGCGGCCTGCTGCGCGAAGGCTATGCCGCCGATGTCGTGGTGTTCGATCCCGCGACGGTGGCGCCGGACATGCCGGTCCTGGTCAACGACCTGCCGACCGGCGCCCGGCGGCTCCTGCAGACGGCGAGCGGCGTCGCGGCCACCATCGTCAACGGCGAGGTGCTGCTCGATCACGGGGAAGCCACCGGCGCCGTGCCGGGCCGGGTTCTGCGCGGGCCGCTCGCGGTCAACTGACGCGCGCTCGGGAACCAGGAGAGAGGCATAAGAAAGGGCGCCGGAGGATTGCCCCCGGCGCCCGGAATGGAGCCCGCGCAAGCCGCCTAGAGCCGGCGGTCCGGTGTCGTGCCCATCAGCGCCTGGCCGGCGAACTGGTAGTTCGACAGATGCGCCTGACCCTGGGCGGTCAGCGTGTGGATGTCGCGGAAGCGGCGTTCGAACGGCTGGTCTTCGAAGATGCCGTTGGTGCCCGACGAGATATGGGCGAAATCGCAGACGTCCTTGGAGGTGATCATGGCGTTGGAAATCGCCGTGCGCAGCAGCGCCTTCAGCTGCAGGTCGGGCTCGTCGCCCGCCGAGAGCGTGTCCCAATAGGCTTCGATCATCTCGAACAGATAGGACCGCGCGGCGTTGAGGCGGCCCGTGTTCTGCGACACCTCCGATTGGATCACGGCATTCTCGCTGAGCGTCCCGGGGAAGCCCGCGGGGCTCTTTTTCAGGGCGAGTTTCTTGAACTCTTCCAGCATCTTGCGGGCGAGGCCCAAGGCGATGCCGGGGAAACCGATGCCGTAGGCGGTGAGGATCGGAATGCGGTAGAGCGGCCCGTCCTCGACCAGGGTGTCGTTTCCGTCGCGCACCAGGGTGAAGGCCTCGGGCACGAATTGGTCCTTGAGGGTGTAATTGTTGGAGCCCGTTCCGCGCAGGCCGAGCACCCGCCACACGTCGATCACTTCGACCTGGTCGATCGGAAACAGCATGGTGCGCTGGATGGGCTTGCCGTTGGCGCCTTTCTTGGGCTCGCCGTCGGCGCCATAGACGACGGAATGGCCGCCCGCCCAGGTGGCGTGGGGCAGGCCGCTGCCGAACAGCCAATAGCCCGACGAGGAGTAACCGCCGTCGACCGCCACCGCCTTGGCCGGTCCCCGCGGCGGCCCCCAGGCGAGGACTGCGCTCTTGGGACCGAAGACCTCGCGGGCGATGCCGGTCTCCAGGCGGGCGGAGGCGAGGGAGCAGCCCAGACCCTGGCCGAGGCACCAGGCCGTACTGGCATCGCCTTGGGCGATCGCTTCCAGCACCGCGGTGTATTGCATCGGTGTCGCCTCGCCGCCGCCGATGGAGCGCGGCAGCAGCATCTTGAAGAGCTGCGCATCATGGAGCGCGGCCATCACCTCGTCGGTGACCCGGCGATCCGCCTCGATCTGATCGGAGGCGGCCTCGACTTGCGGAATCAGGGCTTCCGCCCGAGCCACCCAGTCGACGGCGCTGAGGTCGCCCGCTTCGATGTTTTCTGTCTTTAGTTGTTCGCTCACGCGCCGGTACCTCCCTTACGTTTCCGGTCTGCCCCCGCCGGATGGAGAAATCATAGCATATAGATACCCGCCCCGGGCGTTCCAGCCAAGCGGCAGGTTCGTCTGCCCCCGCGCGCGCCGGTTTGGCGCCGGCGCGGGCTTCGCCTAAGATGGGGCCGGCCGGGCCGGCCCGGCCGGGAACAAGGACTGGAGACCGTGGACGAGGACGCGAATATCGCGGTGATCCCGCAAGGCTGGGAAGCGCAGGCCGTGACGCCCGTGGGCTATTCCGACCTGGCGGGCCGGCCCGGGGCCTTCAAGATCGCGGTGACGGAAAAGGACGGGCGCTGGTATCTCTATCTCGGCCACCTCTGGCATTACGGCTGGTCCGTCGTCGATGTGACCGATCCCGCCAATCCCCGCTACGTCAAATTCATCGACGGGCCGCCCAATACCTGGACCATCCAGGTGACGCTCCACGGCGACCTGATGTTGACCGCCTTGCAGCGCCAGGCGCCGTCCTGGGGCGGCGATGCGGACCGCCGGTTCGAGGAAGGCGTGATGCTTTGGGATATTTCCGATCCGGAAGATCCCAAGTTCCTGTCCCACTGGCGGACCGGCGCGCTGGGGACCCACCGCAATATCTATCCGGGCGGCGATTTTGCCTTCCTTTCCGCCGTGATGCCGGGTTTCGACCGCCCCATCCTGGTGACGCTTGACGTCAGCGATCCAAGACACCCCAAGGAGGCGGGGCGTTTCTGGCTCGAAGGCCAGAAGGAGGGGGAGACCAAACCGGCGGATAAGCCGCTGGGTTTCCATGGGCCGCTCAACTTGGGCGCCGACGGGAAGACGGCGTATCTGGGATATGCCCCGGCCGTCCTGATCCTGGATATGGGTGACGTCGCCAGGCCCGACATCATCGGCCGCCTCGACATGGCGCCGCCCTTCGGCGACGGCCATTCCGGGCCCCAGGCGCTGCACACGGTGCTGCCGCTGGCGGGAGAGGACAAGCTTCTGGTGTCGTCCGAAGCCCATGCCGAGGGCTGCGACGAGGAGGTAATGCAGTATGTCGGCATCGTCGACATCAGGGAAAAGTCGCGGCCCCGGCTGACGAGCCTGTTTCCTGAACCGGCGCCACCAGCCGGCGCAGCGTACGCGCATTTCTGCGAGAAAGGCGGGCGTTTCGGGCCGCATAATACCAACCAGGAACAGCACAACCCGTTCGTCCAACGGCAAGGGTCTGTCGTCTATTACACCTGGTTCAACGCGGGCCTCCGCATCTTCGACATCGATGATCCCCGCCGGCCCAGGGAATGCGCCTGGTTCGTGCCGCCGGCGCCGCAAACCCGCGTCGGCCCGAAGCCCGAAAAGTCGCTCACCACCCAGACCGAGGACGTAGCCGTCGATGCGCGGGGCAACATCTATATTTCAGACAAGCAATGGGGGCTGTTCATCCTGCGCTATGATGGCCCCAATGAATTGAAAACCTGAACGCAGAGAGGACTTGCCCCCATGGCCCGGCAACCCCAGGCGCGCAATAAGGCGCCGGTGATCGATTTCCATACCCATATCAACATGCCCGAGGTGCAGGAGTGGATCCGCGCCAACGCCAAGGGGCCCGCGAAGCCGCGGCCCCGGGTGAGCCGCCAGTCGGCGGCCTTCCAGAAGCGCCAGGACCAGACCGTAAAGTCGCGCTCCACCGACATGCGCGCGCGTATTCGGGACATGGACAAGGCCGGCATCGACATCCAGGTCATCAGCGCCCATCTCACCCATTTCTGCTACTGGGCGCCGGCCCGCAAGGGGCTGGAGGTGGCGAGGATCTTCAATGATCGGGCGGCGGAGATCGTCGCCGAACATTCCGACCGCTTCGCCTGCATCGCCACGGTGCCGCTGCAATCGCCCAAGCTCGCGGCCAAGGAGCTGATCCGGGCCATCGGCCTTGGCCATCGTGGGGTGGAGATTTCGTCGCGCACCGAAGACAAGGAATTGGGAGATCCGGCCTTGGAACCCTTCTGGGCGGCGGCGGCGGAATCGGGCTTTCCAATCTATATCCACCCCCATGGCTTCACTTCGACCGAACGCATGCAGGAATACTTCCTGTGGAATTCCATCGCACAGCCGCTGGAGGAGGCGATGGCGATGTCGTCGATCATCTATTCGGGCCTGTTGGACAAATTCCCCAAGCTCAAGATCGTCATGGCGCACGGCGGCGGTTTCCTGCCGTATTATGCTGGGCGCGTCGACCGGGCGTTCGCCGTCCGGCCCGAGACGCGGGCCAACATCAAGCGCGAGCCGAGCGCCTATATGAAGCGGTTTTATTACGATACCGTGATCTACAATCCGGACATGCTGGGCTTCCTCGCCGCCAAGGTGGGGGCCGGACGCATCCTCATGGGGTCCGACTATCCGGTGTTCCTCAAGGACCCCGACCCGGTCGGCTTCGTCAAGAAGGCGAAGGGTCTCACCGCCGCCCAGCGCCAGGGCATCCTCGGCGGCACGGCGGCCAAATTGTTGAAACTTTAGGGCATTGCCGCGGCGGCGGTGGCCGGCGAGACGGCCAAATCTTATGGTTTTCTGGCTTGCGCCCGCCTGCGCGCGGCAAATCCCAGTACCATGAGGCCCGAGAGGAAGAGCGGGAGCGCCGCCGGGAGCGGCACCACCGTCGCGCTGCCGACATAAAGGTTCGAGGCGTTGGTGTCGAGCGCGCCATAGATTTCCACAATGCTTTCGATTGTGAACGTGTCCCCGTTATTGGCCGAAGCCGGCAGCCCTGGGGCGGCAAACGTCAGGGTGAAGACGTCGGGTGAGAATCCCAGCGGCGGGCTTGAGGATGTGGCGTCAAAAATCGTCGGGCCGCCCGTCGCGGCGTCATAGACGATAGTGTCGGCACTCGACGTCACATCGAACAGCGGCACCGCGCCGCCGGCCGAATCATAGGTGAGAATTCCGGAAATCGTATCGACGCCGACGGTGCAGGCCGTGCTGCCGGCGGCGCAGGTCGCCGTGATGCTCAAGGTGATCAACCTTTTCGCTTCGCCCGCCCAGGTGAGCGAGAGCGCCAAGCCGAAAATCATTGCTGAAAACTTCCGCATGAGCCCGCTCCCCCGATGCATCCGCTCTTGGCCTCCGCTGCCACCGGATGCCGAATTCTGAGAAAGTTATCCACAGATTCATCGCAGATTTTGCTGCAGTGCACAATAGATTAAAGGTGGCTTGACGCTGGAACGGCGCGAGCTTCTGCGGGAATTCCCCGATCGCTTTCTCCTCGGCAGCGACACACACCTTTATCCAGGCGCGCGGGGCTCAAGAGGGTCGACTCGTCGGGTCGTTCGCCTCCTGAGTTAATTACCGGCCCGCCTGGCACGGAAAATCGGATATGAGAATGCGAGGTGGTTGTTCAGGCCCGCTGATCCCACGGGCAAACGCGCCAGGTCCTGAGTCTTCTCCGTCGTGTTGGCTGCCGCTGCCGTGGCGTGACGATGATTTGGGCGTGTAACATCGTTGTTGGAATCTGCGCCGATGCGGCCAAGGGCATTAAGATTGCGAACCAATTTTTCGGCATCAATTCACGCATAGAGAAAGCCAAGGGAGAGCACGCATGGTCAAGAAGATAGACGTGAAGAAAGAGTGGTGGGACAACATCTTCGCGCCGAGTTCGGCGCTTGCCGTCATCACCACCGTTGACGGGCAGGGGCGGGTCAATGCCGCCACGTTCGGCACATGTACGCGGGTGTGCCACGACCCTGTCTATATCTCCTTCACATGCGGCCAAGGGAAAGATACGGCGAACAACGTGTTGGAGACCGGGGAATTCACCGTCAATCTGGTGCCCTTCGAGCAGGCCGTGCTCGACAAGATCGTGGTCTGCGGATTGGAGTTCAAGACCGGTATCAACGAATTGGAAAGGGCGCGGCTGGGGCAGCTTCCGGCGCGCGTCCTGCGTCCGCCGCGGGTTGCGGAGTGCCGCAGCCATTTCGAGTGCCGCGTCGAGTGGACCAAGCCTTGGGCGAGCCGGATGATGGTCTGTGGGCGCGTCGAAGCGGTCAGTGTCGATGAGGATTGCATGGACGATCGCGGCCATATCATCTGGGACAAAGCCAAGCCCGCCCATTATTGCGGCCATCCCTACTCG
>JAOTVC010000199.1 GCA_029863585.1 Alphaproteobacteria bacterium
ACCGCATTTGCCAATCAGTACCTCGCTTATGAGACCCTGCCCGAAGACATCCGTGCCAAGATCGATGACCTAAAGGCGGTCCACATCCGCGACCGCCGCAAGAACCCGCGTGCCGGCATCTCGGACCTGGAAAAGGGCGAGTTCACCCACGACATCGACAAGTATTTCGACATCCCGGCCCCGGATTCGGTGCATCCCATGGTGCGCACCCATCCCGAGACCGGGCGCAAGGCGCTGTTCGTCTCGCCCCGCTTCACGGTGGCCATCGACGGCATGGACGATAAGGAGGCCCAACCGCTTCTCGACCTGCTGTTCGAGCACCAGATCAGGCCGGAGTTCATCTATCGCCACAAATGGCGCCTGGGCGACCTGGTCTTCTGGGACAACCGGGCGACCATCCACCTGGCCTGCGGCGGGATCAAACCGCCCGGCGTCCGCCACCTGCACCGCACCTCCATCGCCGGCGACGTGCCGTTCTAGGCAGCGCTCCTGGGTCGGTGCCGCAACTTCATGGCCGACCCCATTCGGGCCGGTTCTGCCCACCGCACTATCCGTCATCGCCCGGCTTGTCCGGGCGATCTTCCGGAAAGGCGCCGGTCGCCCCGACGAATGGATGCCCCGCCTGAAGCGGGGCAGGACGGAGAAGGTGACGGGGACGGCTGGGCAAATGCCCCTTAAATAACTATCTGGTCATCTAAGGGGCATTGCGGCTTTATAAAGTTTGACGTTATGCGGCGTCGGACTTGGCGCCCATCAGCTTGTCGACCGCGTCCTCGACCACCGTGCCCTTGAAGTAATCGGGGTTCATGCGGGTGACGAAGCGGGCCGGATTGACGAACACGAAATCGCGGAAGTCGTCCGCCGTCATCAGGCCCTTTTCGGTCTGCTCATGGGCTTCTTCCAGCACGTCACCGAAATCGACCACGTCCCAATGGCCGAGATCGGAAGAGAACATGGCCTTCAGCTTTGCCCCGAACTTGTTCGCCTTGGTGTTGAAGGCGGTGTAGTTCATGGCGTCGTCGGCCTCGCATCCGAAATAGAAGCTATCGATGAACAGATCGCGGATGTCCTCGGTGCTTTTCGCGCCGAGTGCCTTCCAGTCGTCGATGAAATCGGGATCGACGCCGGGCTGCTTGCGCCCATCGCTGGTGAAGGAGCCGGTATTTTCGAGGAAGCGCTGCTCGGTCAGGAACTCGTTGCCGAAATCGCGATAAAGCTTCTGGGCCAGCTCGACGTCGAACTTGGCGGGATCGTGATGGTCGAGCAGCGAGTCCACGTTGCGCTTTTCGAAGAATTCGATCAGGTCGTTGTAGAGCGAGACCGCCCACCACACGCCGCCTTCGAGGAAGCCGATGTTGAGCTCTGGGAAGCGCTTGGTGACGCCGGAAAGGAACAGGGCGCGGACCGACGCGTGGGCGAAGGTCGCGAACACGCCGATGCGGTTGAACACGTAGTTGGTCGGCGAATTGTGGGTGCAGGAATAGTTGATGGAATGGCCCGCCGGCGCCACGCCGAGCTCGACGCATTTGGCCCAGAACGGATCGTAGTCATGCGGGCTGTCGAGGCCGAGGGAGGTATAGCCCCGCGTCGCCTCGGCGTATTGGGGCGCCTCGGCCGCCACCTTGGCATCGGGCCGCAACACCTCGTTGGCCGTCATCGCCGCCTTGAAGCCGAGTTCCTTGACCGCGAATTCGAGCTCCTCCACCGCCTCCTTGGGCGTGTGCATGGGGATCACGGCGGCGGGCGTCATGCGGTGGCCGACATCGGCGAACATCTCGGCATACATCATGTTGAGCGCGCGGCAGGCGGCCTGGCGGACCTCGTCGTCGGGCATCACCTGGCAGCGGAAGCCGTAGGTGGGATAGAGGGTCGCGAAATCGACCCCGGCTTCGTCGAGGCGCTGGGCATAGAGCTGGGGCAGCATGCAGGTGACCCGGTCGATGGTCTGGGTGCCGGTGTGGCCGCCCCAGAACAGCGACTTGGCGCCTTCCGGCCGGGCATGGTCGACCGATTTTTCGAATTTCTTGACCAGCTCCGGGCCGCCGACCTTTTTCAGGAAATCGGGGAACACGAACCGCGATTCGATGATATGCCCATCGCCGTCGATCACCGGGTGATCGAGCTTGGCGCGCAACTTTGACGATTCGGTCTGACGCTTCTTGTATTCGGTCATGGCGACCTCCCAGGCTAGTTGGCCAGAATTCTTGTCCCTTCCCGCACCGCGGGTTTGCGGCAAGTCTAGCGCAAAAGGGAGGCCTAGACACCCATGGCGGAAAGGTCGAGATGGCCGTCCAAAACCGGCGGACACCAGAAAAAACTGCCCGAAATGGGCCGGGAATAGCGGAACAGCCCGTCGACGATGCCGTCCTCCAGGCCCGTCATGCGCCGCATCTGCGCCTCGTATGCGTCGAAGCTGTGACCGAAGGCGACGAACATCAGGCCTTCGCCCGAGGCGTCCGCCCAAGGCATCGACCGGCGCACCACGAAGGCAACTGGTTCGAAGCTTTCCTGGGCGGTGCGCTTGACATGCGCCGAGTCCGGAGCCTCGTCGAACTCCTCGTTGGTGTCCTGGTGGCGGCCGACGATGTCGTCGCGCTCCTTCTGGGACAGGCTTTCCATATGGGTCAGGTTGTGGGCCCATTGCTGGGCGGCGACGAAGCTGGAGCCGTCGAGCCCGGCGCCGCGCCCCGTGGCTATGGCGGCTTCCGCGGCCTTGTCGCCCTTGGGGTTCTCGGTGCCGTCCTCAAAACCGGAAAGATCGCGGCTGATGTCGTACTTGAAACCGTCGACCAGGCGGACGCGGGCAAACGCGTCCTTGAGCAGCGCCTCGACGGCGCGGCCCCGGTGGGTGATGACGCCGCGGTCGGTGCCGCGCACCCAGACCCAGAGATCCGCTTGGGTGGAGGGCACCTCGACCCCCGGGCCGGTCAAGGCGGGGAAGTGACGCAGGCCCTGCACCGCGCCGCCGAGCCCCATCACGAGACCGGCACCGAGGCCGATGACGACGCTTTCGTCGACCGGTCCGGCGGCCAGCGCGGTCAGCGCGGGGCGGGGGTCGGTGTCGCGGATGCGGGTGAATTCGAGGTAGCGGGAAAGCGGCGGAACGTCGGCGAGGATGCCGGGTTGGGGCGTGCTCATGTCTCAGGCTGTCCTTTGCTCTTGTGTGGATTCGGCGGGGGCCGCCCGAAGGGGTGGAATTATGATTGGTGTCCCTGGTTACGATGCTTTCTAAATCATCGCGGCCAGAGGATCAAAAAACGCCGTTGACGGCTATCCCCTTCCAAACGTGAAGTCGGGTTTGCGTTTCTCGCGGAAGGCGGCGGCGGCTTCCTGGTGTTCGGCATGGGGGAAGCGTTCGATCTGCATCTTGGTTTCGGCCGCGAGCGCCGCGCGCAATGCGTCGAGGTCGCCGAGCATGCCCTTGACGGCGGCAATGGCGGCCTTGGGGCGGCCGGCGAGTTCCCGCGCGGTGGCGCGTGCGGCCTGAAGCGCCTCACCCTCGAAGGTCACGAGATCGACGAGGCCGAGGCGGTGCGCCTCCTCGCCGTCGATCGCCCCGGCCGAGAGGATCAGGCGCTTGGCGACGCCGGGTCCGACCCGGCGGGGGAGAGTATAGGAAAGCCCCCAGTCGGGGCCCAGCGCCAGGCGGAGGTGGGAGAAGGTGAAGGTGGCGCTGTCCTCGGCGATGACGATGTCGGCAAGGCAGGCAAGCGACACGCCGGCGCCCGCGGCATGGCCGGCGACGGCGCAGATCACCGGCTTGGGGAAGGCGGCGAGCATCTCGGCGGTCTTGGCGACCTCGCCCATGCGGCGCTCGACCGCCCGCCGGCTGGTCTCGCCCATGGTGCGCACGTCGCCGCCGGCGCAGAAATTGCCGTCCGCCCCGATGATGACGAGGGCATCGACGTCCGCATCGTCGTCCAGCGCGTTGAGGGCGGCGCGCAACCCGTCCCGCGCTTCGGCCGTCAGGGCGTTGCGGGCGTCCGGTTCGTCCAGGGTGATGACGGCGATGCGCCCGTCTTCCTTTTCCCAGTGCAGCGCCATCGCTTTCCCCCGCTGCCTCAGCCGCCGTTGAGGTCGGAGAAGCTCTTGCCCTCGGCCACCAGGCGTTCGAGCAAGGGTGCGGCCTCCCAGTAATAGGCGTCCTCGGAGGCGAATGCCCGGATGTCGGCCAGCACCCTTTCCAGCCCGATGATGTCGGCGGCGCACATCGGCCCGCCGCGCCAGCGCGGAAAGCCGTAGCCCATGATCTCGACCATATCGACGTCCAGCGGACGCAGCGCGATGCCTTCCTCGACGATGCGCGCCCCTTCGTTGATCATGGCGTACAGGATCCGGGTCTGGATTTCCTCAGGGCTGAAATCGCGCCGGGTGATGCCTTTTCTTTTCGATTCCTCGATCACGATCTTTTCGGCATCCGGATTGGGGGTCGCCGTGCCGTCCTCATAGACGTACCAGCCGCGTCCGGTCTTGCGGCCGAGCCAGCCCGCCTCGCAGACGCGATCGGCAATGGCGACGTAGCGTTCTTCCGCCGGCCGGGTCGGGGCCAGGCGCCGGCGCATGGCGTAGCTGATGTCGAGCCCCGACAGGTCCATCACCTTGAACGGACCCATGGGCAGGCCGAAGGCTTCCATCGCGGCGTCGATATCCCATGGCATGGCGCCGTCCTCGACCATGTAATCGGCTTGCTTGCGGAAATGCGCCAGGATGCGGTTGCCGATGAAGCCGTCGCAGACGCCGGCCAGCACGGAGACCTTGCCGAGCTTGCGCCCGACCGCAAAGCCGGTGGCGATGACGTCGGGGGCGGTGGTGCCGGTGCGGACGATCTCGAGCAATCGCATGATGTGGGCCGGGGCGAAGAAATGCAGGCCCAGCACGTCGGAGGGGCGCTTGGTGGCGGCGGCGATCTCGTTGATGTCGAGGTACGACGTGTTGGTGGCGAGCACGGCGCCGGGCCTGGCCGCGGCATCGAGCTTGGCGAAGACCTCTTTCTTCACGTCCATGTCCTCGAACACCGCTTCGATCACCAGGTCGGCGTCGGCGAGGGCGCCGTAATCGACGGAAGCGGCGAGCTTGCCCAGCAGGTCCGCCTTGGCGTCCTCGGTCATGCGGCCGCGGCTGACATAGCCGTCGAGGTTCTTGGAAATGTTTTCCCGGCCGCGGGCGAGGGCCCCGACATCGGCCTCGATCAGGGTGACGGAATAGCCCGCGCGCAGGGCCGCGACACTGATCCCGGCCCCCATGGTGCCGCCGCCGATGACGCCGACGGCGGCAACGTCGCGCGGCTTGGCGTCATCCAGTCCCGGCACCTTGGCGACCGCGCGTTCGGCGAAAAAGGCATGGCGCAGCGCCTTGGCCTGATCGGAGCCGCGCAGTTCCACGAAGATCTCGCGTTCCCGCTTCACCCCTTCGGCGAATGGCAGAATGGCGGCTTCGAGGGCTTCCACCGCCTTGACGGGGCTCTCCTGCCCGCGGGCGCGTCTGGCGACAGCGGCCTTGGCTTCGGCGAAGAAATCGGGACTCTCCGGCTTTGGTGCCTCGATCGCGGAGAGGCGGCGCGGCGGTTCGCCGATCCGGCGTTTCGCGAAATCGAGGGCGCCCTGCTTCAGGTCGCCTTCGATGATCGCGTCGGCGAGGCCCGATTGGGCGGCCTCTTCCGCGCCCGCCTGGCGTCCGGTGGTGATGAGGTCGAGCGCCGCCTCGAACCCGATGAGCCGGGGCAGGCGCTGGGTCCCGCCCGCGCCCGGGATGATGCCGAGGCTCACTTCCGGCAGGCCCAGCTTGGCTCCGGGGGCGACGAGCCGGTAATGGCAGCCGAGCGCGATCTCCAGCCCGCCGCCGAGCGCCACGCCGTGAATCGCCACCACCACCGGCTTTTCAGACGCTTCGATGGCGGAGATCGTTTCCGGCAGGGTGGGGGGCAGGGGCGGCTTGCCGAATTCCCGCACATCGGCGCCTGCCATGAACATCCGGCCGGCGCCGATGATGACGGCGGCCTCGACCGCGTCGTTGGTCGCGATCTCGGCCATGGCGTCGATCAGACCCTGGCGCACGGCCTGGGATATGGCGTTGACCGGCGGGTTATCGATGGTGATGACGGCGATGCCGTCATCCACTGCGATCCCGACCGCGGCTGTTTCCGTTTCCGTCATGGTGTCGCGAGACCCTCGAAGCGGTTAGTTCCCCTGCGCCGGCGCTGCGGCCGTGCGTCCCATACATATCCGCCGCCTCGGCGCTCGCGCAAGGGACAAGCTTTTCGGCGGCCTTGCGTGTTCTATAATCGGCGCCAACATGCACCATTGAGGCGAGGGAGACCATGAGCCGAGCCGAGTTTGAAAACCTGATGGGTGACGTGGCGCAAGCCATCGGCGACAAGCCGGTGGACCGCGCGCTGGCGGCGTTCCTCAACGAGACCTTCGCCGAGGATGGCCAGGCCTTCAAGGCGGTCGAGGCGCTCTGTCATTCGGGGCAAGAAGAGGGTTGGGTCTGCGAGCGCGAGATGGGCGGCATCAAGTTCGGCCGGGTGGTGAAACCCGGCGGCGCGGCCGGCAAGTTCAGCGTCGACGTGGTCCGCATGAAGGACGTCAAGGGGCCGCACCATGTCCATCCCGGGGGCGAGATCGGCATGATCATCCCGATTGCGGGCGATCCCAAGTTCGATGGGCTGGGCCGGGGCTGGTACGTGGATCCACCCGGCAGCGATCATTGGCCCACCGTGGAGGGGGGCGAGGCGTACGTTCTCTACCTCCTGCCGGACGGCGCGATCGAATTCACCGGGAAATAGGCGT
>JAOTVC010000200.1 GCA_029863585.1 Alphaproteobacteria bacterium
GGATCGGCGTATTGCCGATGATCTCGGTTTCGTAGTCGGCTTCGGACAGGCCTTCATCCAGCATCATCTTGTTGCGGATAGCGTCGAAATTGGAATCCACCGGATCGGCGGCGAACAGCTTGCCGCGGAGGTCGTCGAAGGCGGCGATGTCGGGCTGGACCACCATCTGCACATCGAGGCCGGTCTCCGCCTGCATCACCAGCACATAGTCGATCCCGTCCTGCGTCGCCCGCGCCAGCATGGTGTCGGCCGAGGAGATGGTGAGCGGCCATCGCCCTTCGGCAAGCTCCCGGTTGTGGTCCGGCGCCAGTTCCACCTCGTGATAACCGACCTCAAGATCCAGATCGGCGAAAAATCCCTTTGCCGACGCCACGATATGGGCGGGGCGCTGGTAATAGCCGCTGATCGTGATGCGATCCATGGACGCTCCCCCTGTCCCTTTCGTTTGGCGGGCGAGGGGCCCGCGCCGGTTCCGGTCGGACAATCTATACCGGGGGCGGCGCGACAACCAGTGCCCTGGGGTGGGGTGCTCGGTCATGGTATCTGTGCGGGCGGGACGAGCGGCGGAGCTGGACGCGTGGTCGGGGAACAGGCGGAGCTGACGTATCGAAGGATGAAATGGGGCCTGTTCGCAGCCCTGTTCGGCATCGCGCCCGCACCCGTCATCGTCTTTGACAGCTTCATGACCGGTCCCGTGATCTTCGTCGCCGCCACCGTGATGTCCCTGATCCGTGACGCGCTGCGGCCGACCGGCGCAGCCGGGGTGGAGATCGTCGGCTATTTCCTGGTTCACCTGTCGATCTATCTTTTCCTCTACGGACTCGCGGCGGCGGCGGCGGCCAAGGGGCTCAGTCTGATCGGTAATAGGGTGATCCGGGGCTTAGGCTTGGCGGCCCTGGTGGCCGCTGTCGGGGTGCTGGGGGTGTTGCCGCTTTACGGCGGGGCAGGGATCTTCCGCGGTGCGTGGGGATCGATCGCGTTCTTTTTCCGGGTGTTGAACCACGGTCATTTCGGCCCCGATGCGGCCCTCACGATCTATGGGCCGGCGGTCCTTTTGCTTGGCGTCCTGTTGGGCATCCGGTGGGCCCGGCGCCAAAGCGCCCGTGGCATGAGCCCCTAGGGGGCCCCACCACGGGCGCCGACCACCACCCCTACTGGGCGATTGGCATGTTGGCGGACGGGGCCTCTACTGGGCGACCATCATCTCCGCGGACTGGCTGAGAACGAAGACGATGAACAGGACGAAGAGGACGGCGCCGGTGGCCCAGGCGAACTTGCTCGGCCGCGAGGGCGAAAACTGGGAACCGGGGCTTTGGAAATCTTCAGGAATGGTGGCCATTGGATTGATCCTTTTAGGAGTGGTGGTTTGGTGGTCGGGTAATCAGGGTGATGATCGGGGCTGAAATTCAGGGCGGGATCCGGATTTGCACCGGTCATCCCGCCCTGGGAAACCATGAGGAGAGAAACTGCGTGGTCACTCCCCTCGGCACCGGGCCGCCGGACTTGCACCGGCGGCCCCGGCTACTGTCTATTCGGGTGGTTGGTTAGTCGCTACCACCGCCACCGCCGCCTTCGCCGCCCTCTTCGGGCTTGGGCTCAGCAGCTCCGCCCTCTTCGGCCTGGGCGACGACGATGGTCGAATGGGTGTTGATGAGGTGGCTGTCACGGTCTTCGCCGCCCTGCTCCTCTTTGGGAGCGGCCTCTTCGTTCTGATCGCCTTCAGCGAAGATGATCTGATTTGACTTGGCCAGATCGCCGGTTACCGCCCAAGTCGGGGCAATGGCGGCGCCAGACAACAGGAAGGAAGCAGCGAGGCAAGAAACGAGAATGGATTTGGTCATGGCCGTAGCCCTTCAAACGCGATCGAAATCGCGCGGTTGAGATTTGGCGTGGCACGCGGCCCCGCCAATTGCGAACCTCGTCCGTATCAGAGGAGGCTTTGGAGGCCCGGAAGGCTTATTGTCCTCACCTCATGGGCGCGAACGACTGTCCCGCAATAGAGCCCATATAGGTCTCGGGTGACCATCTGTAAAATGAAATCTTTTTGACTTTTATATCGAAATATACGATGCATATTCTTGCCGGTTTTTGGGTTCGTAATGACATGAACTTGGGGGAAAAAATTGGATATCTCGCTCGCTCGAACGTTCCTGACGATCATCGAAACCGGCAGTTTCATCACCGCGGCCGACCGCCTGAACGTTACGCAATCGACCGTCAGCGCCCGCATCCGCTCGCTCGAGGACCAGCTCGGGATGCAGTTGTTCGACCGTGACCGTGCCGGGGCCAGACCGACGCCGGCGGGGCTTCGGTTCCAGCGCCACGCCCTCGGACTGATCCGCATGTGGGAGCAGGCGCAGTTGGAGGTCGGACTGCCCGACCTCTATCAGGGTTCGCTGGTGGTCGGCGCCCAGGTCAGCCTGTGGGAGGGTTTTCTGCTCGACTGGCTGGCCGAGATGTCGCGGCAAAGCAAGCCGGTCGCGGTGCGTGCCCAGTTCGGGTTTTCCAGTACGCTGATGCAGCGCCTGATCGAAGGCGTCATGGATCTCGGCGTGATGTACACGCCGGAGATGCGCCCGGGTTTCAAGGTCGAGAAACTTTTCGAAGACGAAATCGTCCTGGTCTCCAGCGAGAAAGAGGGTAAGGGCGATCTGGGCGCCAACTACGTTTATGTCGACTGGGGGCCGGAATTCCAGCGCGATCACAGCCTCAATTTCCCCGAGACCATCCGTCCGGGCATCCACATGGAACTCGGCACCTTGGGCCTCGGCTATTTTCTGGAGTACGAGGCCACGGGTTATTTTCCGCGACGGATCGTCGCGCCCTATGTGGAAAGCGGCCGCCTGAGCCTCAAGCTGGGGGCGCCGGTATTCACCTATCCCGCCTACGGGGTGTATTCGGACGACGCCGACCCCGATATCATGAGCCCCGCGGTGGCCCTGCTCAAGCGCCTGGCCCGCAGGCTGTAACACCTTAGAGCACGCAGTTCAGACCAGCCCGGAAAAAGAACGGGCGGACGCAAGGGGCCCGCCCTGGGAAGTCACTCAGGAGAACAAATAGCTACTTGCAGGTGATCATCTTGGCGGTGCCTTTGCCTTCGGCCGCGCATTCCATGCCGACCTTGATGGCGCTCCGCTTGGCTTTCTTGCCACCGATCGTGACTTTGGTCCGGGAGCCGGAAACCTTGTACTTGGTGCCGGCGATGGTGACGACCCGGCCACCGTTTTCGACCTTGTCCACCTTGCCGGAGGCAGCCAGGGCGTCGCCCGCCGCGAACAGGGAAAGGGCAAAGATCGAAGAAATAAGCGCAGTGGTGATCTTCATTTGACGGTCCTTTTTTTCACATCCCTCAAGCCCGACGCGCTCACGCGTTGCCCGGTCTTGGGGACAGGTTGGTCCATTGCACCGCGGCGGGCGCCATGGCGCCCGCGCGACATACCGAATCTCCGCAAAACGGGCCGCGTGTATAACGAATAATATTGATCATCTCTATCTGTTGGTTCGATGGATTACGGCCGCCCGGGCTGCGCCGCGCGTGCAGACGCAGTATCATCGGCGTTCGATCTATCGGGGGTGATGTCCCCGCCAGGCAAGGAGACCCAGATGTCCGCCCATGACTTCTGCTTCACCTCGATCGATGGCAAGCCGCTCGATCTGGCCGGTTTCGCAGGCCATCCCGTGCTTGTCGTCAACACCGCCTCGAAATGCGGATTGACGCCGCAATATGCCGGCCTCCAGGCGCTGTGGGAGAAATACAAGGACCAGGGGCTCGTCGTCCTCGGCGTGCCGTGCAACGACTTCGGCGGTCAGGAGCCCGGCACCGAAACCGAGGTTCAGGAATTTTGCACCACCAATTATGGCGTCGATTTCCCGATGACGTCGAAGAGCCCGGTGGTTGGGGATGCGCGGCATCCGCTCTACGCTTGGGCCGAGGGCGAGGCCGGGGAGGATGCCGTACCCCAGTGGAATTTCCACAAGCTGCTGATCGGCAAGGACGGGACGCTGATGGCGACCTTCCCATCCGCCGTCACACCTGATGACGGCGGACTTGTGGCGGCAGTGGAGGGGGCGCTGGCCGGCTAGAAACGCGGCGCGCTTGGGGCTCAGCTGGTGTGGAACAGGCCCTCGACCTCGACCGCGGCGCCAAGCGGCAGCACATTGACGCCCACCGCCGCCCGGGCGTGACGGCCGGCGTCGCCGAAGACCTCGACCATAAGGTCGGAGGCGCCATTGATCACCTGCGGCTGGGCGGTGAAATCCGGGGCGGAGGCGACGAACCCGCCGAGCCGCACGACCCGGGTGACGCGGTCGAGATCGCCGTCCAGGGCGCCCGAGAGTTGCGCCAGGATATTGATGGCGCAGAGCCGGGCGGCTTCCGCGCCCTCCTCGATGTCGAGCTCCTCGCCGACATGACCGGTCCATACCACCTTGCCGCCGGCGATGGGCAACTGGCCGGAGACGAACAGCAGGCCGCCGGCCTCGGCCACCGGAACGTAATTGGCGACCGACTGGGCGGGCTCGGGCAGGGTGATGCCGAGCTCCTTCAGGCGTGTTGCGATGCGATTGGTCATGATGGGACCCCCCTTTTCGGCGGGAGTGTACAAACCGCCGCACAGTAGAAAAAGGGGGGTGCTCCAAAGAGCACCCCCAGGTTTCAGGGAGAACCTACACCACTAGGTACATACTGACTAGCTACAGCCACTGGTGCTACCGCAGGTATCACACTTGAGGCAGGTCCCGTTTCGCACCAGGGTGAAATTACCGCAGTCGCCGCACGCATCGCCTTCGTAGCCCTTCAAACGCGCTTCGCGAATTCGATCAAGCTTTGAATCAACGTGGGCCGTAACTGCGGCACTGACGGTGACGGAATTGGCGGGGCCGTCACCGATCAGGGGTTCTGGGGCGGTGACCGCTTCGGCGATGGCTCCCAGGGTCTCTTCGACCGTCTGTTCCATCATCTCCACTGCGTCGTCCAACGCCATCTCATCGTCCGCCTCCATGGCAGCGCTGGCGCCCCCGTGCAACACGTAAAGGTTCGACCGCACATAGCCCCGCGAGGCCAGTTTTGCGGCTTTCATCTGCGATTCGTCCACCGTTGCCGGCAGGTTTCCTTCATCGTTCCCGCGGCCCACCGCGTCGGGGAGGATGTCGATCGGCTCGACATGGGCAAGGTCCGAGCGGTCCAGGTACGACACGGCGAGCTCGCGGAAGATGTAGTCCAGGATCGACGTCGCCATCTTGATCGCATCGTTGCCTTCGACGATGCCCGACGGATCGAACCTGGTGAAGGTAAAGGCCTCCACGAATTCCTCCAGCGGCACGCCGTATTGCAGGCCGATGGAGACGGCGATGGCGAAGTTGTTCATCAAGGAGCGGAAGGCCGCGCCCTCCTTGTGCATGTCGATGAAGATCTCGCCCAGCTCGCCGTTCTCGTATTCGCCGGTCCGCAGGTACACCTTGTGACCGCCGACGATGGCCTTCTGGGTATATCCCTTGCGCCGGGGGGGCAGTGTCTTGCGGTCGGAGATGAAGCGTTCGACAATGCGTTCGGCGATGATCTGCGCCTTTTCCGCCTGCGGGGCATCGGCAAGATCGGCCGCCAGGTCCTCCGCCTCTTCCTCTTCGTCTTCGGCCAGAAGCTGGCTGTTGAGAGGCTGAGAGAGCTTTGATCCGTCGCGGTAGAGCGCATTCGCCTTGAGCGCCAGTTTCCACGACATCATGTAGGCGTCCTTGCAGTCGTCCACCGTCGCCGCCGCGGGCATGTTGATGGTCTTGGAGATGGCGCCGGAGATGAACGGCTGGCAGGCGGCCAGCATCAGGATATGGCTCTTCCAACTGAGATAGCGGGTGCCGGTCTTGCCGCAGGGATTGGCGCAATCGAATACCGCGAGGTGCTCTTCCGTCAGGTGCGGCGCGCCTTCCAGGGTCATGGCGCCGGAGCAATAAAGGCCGGCGGCCTCGATCTCTTCGCTGGTGAAGCCCAGCGCCTGGAGCAGGTCGAAAGCGGGGTTGTTGAGCTCGGCGTCGGTGAAGCCCAGCGTATCGCGGCAGAAAGCCGCGCCCAGGGTGAACTGGTTGAAGGCGAAGCGGAGGTCGAAGGCGGTCGCCACGGCGGCCTCGACTTTTTCAAGGGCCTCGTCGTCGAAGCCGCGCTCGGCCAGGCTCTGGTGATTGATGCCCGGCGCATCGCGCAGGGTACCAAGGCCGACCGCGTATTCGGTGATCTCCCGGATTTGCTCTTCGCTATAGCCGAGCGTCCTGAGCCCCACCGGCACGGTGCGGTTGATGATCTTGAAATAGCCGCCGCCGGCCAGCTTCTTGAACTTCACCAGGGCGAAATCGGGCTCGACACCGGTGGTGTCGCAATCCATCACCAGGCCGATGGTGCCGGTCGGCGCGACCACGGACGCCTGGGCGTTGCGGAAGCCATGCTTTTCGCCCAGCTTGAGCGCCCGGTCCCACGCCCGGGCTGCGGCGACCGAAAGGTTGACGTCGGGACAGGCCTCGATGTCGAGCGGCACCGGAGCGACCGAGAGGCCTTCATAGCCCTTGCTCTCGCCATTGGCGGCGCGCCGGTGGTTGCGGATCACCCGCAGCATGTCCTTGCGATTCCCGGCATAGCCCGGGAATGGGCCGAGCTCTTCGGCCATCTCGGCTGACGTGGCATAGGAGACCCCGGTCAGGATCGCCGTCAAGGCGCCGGCGAGCGCCCGGCCCTCGCGCGAATCGTAGCCCAGGCCCGACGCCATCAGCAGCCCG
>JAOTVC010000201.1 GCA_029863585.1 Alphaproteobacteria bacterium
GTTGGTGGCGTTGTCCGCGACCACCTTGCCATCGATCATGATGCGGCCCTCGCTCAGGGTTTCCAGGCCGGCGGCGAGCCGGAGGGTGGTTGTCTTGCCGCAGCCCGACGGACCCGACAGGGAGAAAATTTCGCCCCGGGTGACGGAAAAGCTGATGTCGTTGAGAACCGGCGTGCCGTCCTCATAGGAATGGGACACGTGTTCCATGGTGAGAACGGAATCGGTGCTCATCTCGCGGCCTTTAGCCTGCGTGGCTCTTGCTCCCAGTGCCCGGGCGAGACCGGGCGATGGCGACGCTCAGAAGGATCACGGGAATGATCCCCACCGCCAGAATGGCGAGCGCCGCGCTGGAGGAATCGGCGAGACGTTCGTCGGAGGCCAGTTGATACGTCCGAATGGCCAGGGTGTCAAAGTTAAAGGGCCTGAGGATTAGGGTCGCGGGCAGTTCCTTCATGACGTCGACGAACACCAGGAGCCCCGCCGTCAACAGGCTGGAGCCCATGATGGGAAGGTGGATCCGGGCCAGGATCTGCAGCGGCCGCTTGCCCAGGCTGCGCGCGGCGTCGTCCATGTGGGGGGTGATCTTGGCGAACGACGCTTCCACGGTGTTGAGAGAGACCGCCAGGAAGCGCACGACATAGGCGAATGTCACGGCACAGATGGTGCCGGACAGGATCAGGCCGGGCTCAAAGTTGAAGGCGGCGCGGGTGAAGTCGTTGACGACCCCATCGAACCAGGCGAAGGGGATCAGGACGCCGACCGCGATCACGGCGCCGGGCACCGCGTAGCCCATGCTGGCGAGCCGCGCGGCGCCGGCTCTGATCGGCCCCGTCCGGAGCCGCTGTCCATAGGCGATCACCACCGCCAACGCTACAGCCAGGACGGAGGCCGCGGCGGCCAGGATGAAACTGTTGAAGGCGTATTCGAGGAAGCGGGAATCCACCATCTCTCCGGCGGTCTCCACCGACCAGATCAAGAGTGCCGTGCCTGGCACCAGGAACCCAAGCGCCACAGGCAGGGCGCACGCGGCAAGGGCGCCCCATTTGCGCCCCCCTTTCAGCGCGTAACCCGGCAGGCTGCGATAGCGCTGGGTGGTGTGGTGGATTGCGCCACGGCCGCGCGACAGGCGCTCCAGCAGGATCAGGGCGAAGATGAACACCATCAGGACCGCGGCCAGTTGGGCGGCTGCCGCGGGTTCGCCCAGGCCGTACCAGGTGCGGAAGATTCCCGTGGTGAAGGTGTCCACGGCAAAATACTGGACAGTGCCGAAATCGTTGAGGGTCTCCATCAGGGCGAGCGCGATACCGGTCGCGACCGCCGGCCGCGCCAGGGGCAACGCGACGGAAACGAACGCGCGAAACGGCGAACGTCCCAGGGTGCGCGAGACTTCCAGCACGCAGACGGATTGTTCAAGGAAGGCGGCGCGCGACAGCAGGTAGACGTATGGGTACAGCACCAGTGTGAGCATCGCGATGGCGCCCGGCAGGCTGCGGATTTCGGGAAACCAGTAATCGCCGCGCTGCCAGCCCGTCACCATGCGTAGCGCGTCCTGAACCGGACCCGCGAACTCCAACAGGCCCGTATAGGTATAGGCGATGACATAGGCGGGCATCGCCATGGGCAGCAGGAGGGCCCATTCGAACAGGCGGCGGCCTGGAAAGCGGCACATGGTGACCAGCCAGGCGGTGCCGAGCCCGATGATCAGGGTGCCGCAACCGACCCCGGCCATCAGCCATAGGGAGTTGGCGATGTAGGTCGGCAGCAGGGTGGTGGCGAGATGGGCCCAAACCGTGCCGGACGGGACGAACACATGGGCCAGGACCACCAGCACCGGCACCGCGATCAAAAGAGCGATGCCGACGGTGAGAATCGACCACCCATCGAGGCGCCACGGGCGCCGCGCGGGGGCACTGGTGCCAGGGGGAGCGCCAGGATGGGTGGTAGTCGTCACCAAAGAGGACCTTGACCGGGGGGCGCCGGCTTAACGCCAGCCGGCCCGGTCCATCAGTTTCACGGCCTCGGCGTTGCGCTTGCCGAACTCGCTGACGTTGAGGCTGTCGGCCCTGAACTCGCCCCAGGCGGCGACGATCTTGGAAACCGGCACGTCGGGCCGCACCGGGTACTCGAAGTTGGCCTCCGAAAATTTGATCTGAGCCTCTTTCTCCACTAGGAACTCGAGAAGCTTGATCGCCTCGGCCTTGTGGCGGGCATGACGGGTCACGCCGGCGCCCGAGATGTTGACGTGGGCACCGCGCCCCGCTTGGTTCGGGAAATACACGCCGATCTTCTTGACCAGAGCCTTGTCCTTGGCGCTCTTGGAGGCCGTCAGGTGGCCGAGATAGTAAGTGTTGGATACGGCGATATGCCCTTCCCCGGCGCCAACCGCGCGGATCTGGTCGCGATCTCCTCCCTTGGGTTTGCGCGCCAGATTGGCGACCAGGGATTTGGCCCAGGCCAGGGTCTTTTCGGGGCCGTTGGCGGCGATCATCGACGCCACCAAGGACTGGTTGTAGATGTTGTTGGAGGACCGGATGAGGATCTTGCCCTTCCATTTGGGATCGGCCAGGGCCTCATAGGTCGAAAGCTGGGCCGGCTTGATCCGGTCCTTGTGGTACATGATCACCCGGGCGCGCATGGTCAGCCCGACCCAATGGCCGCCCGGCTCCCGGTAGGTGGCAGGGACGGCCTTGTCGATCGCGGGGGAACGCGCCGGTTGAAACAATCCCGCGGCCTGGGCACGCGCGAGGTTGCCCGCATCGGCGGCGATCAGGATGTCGGCCGGTGAATTGCGGCCTTCGCGCTTGAGCCTTTCGTACAGGGTGTTGGCCTTGCCTTGCACGACGTTGACCTTGATCCCGGTGCGTGCCTTGAAGGTGTCGTAGAGTTCCTGGTCGGCCTTGTAGTGGCGCGA
Source organism: Alphaproteobacteria bacterium (assembly GCA_029863585.1). GTDB lineage: Bacteria > Pseudomonadota > Alphaproteobacteria > SMXQ01 > SMXQ01 > SMXQ01. Next base: position 2,912 of record JAOTVC010000201.1, read on the forward strand.
CGTGTAGACGTTCACTTCGCCGGCGGCCTGGACACTCGTCCCGGTGAGGCTCAGGGCACTCACCAGTAATGCAGCGCGGGCGATATGGGGCATTGTGACAGACAGGGCTCTTCTCACGTTTTCCTCCTCACAAATCTGTATCGGTGTTGGATCCCGGTTCTAGTGCAACTGCGAGGCATTCGCAATAGATGATCTCGATAAACAGGCATTTTTGTTCCTAAGCACTCTAATTTTATCTCTAAGGAATTTTTCTCGCCACAAAAATTTTGATTATCGCAAAGCTTTTGCGATTGTAACCAAGGCTTCGAACCGGACCTTCGCGAAAACATGCCGCCGCCTCCCGCCCTTCAGTCTGCGGATGCTGAGGACTCGTTGGGGGGCCGTGGCCTCCTTGCGCGGCGGCTCAGGGGGTCTTGTCGGGGGCCGCGTCGGGCGGCGTGTTTGGCTGGGTCTGGGGATCGTCGGCCGGGGCGTCGCCGGGACCGACATCGCCGCTGTCGGGTTCCATGGACCTACCGACATCTTCATCATCGGCATCCATTTCCAGCGTTTCTTCTTTCTCGGCCTCGTCTTCCTCCGGGTCCTCATCTTCATCCGTATCGACGAATTCGCTGATCTGCATAGCCGGCCGTTTGTCGAGCAACCCGGCGGCCTTGAGGTCGTCAAGGCCCGGAAGGTCCTTGATCGAATCGATTCCGAAATCGACCAAGAAGCCCGGTGTCGTGCCCCAGGTGGCGGGCCGACCCGCCGTACGCCTGCGGCCCTTGGGGGCGATCCAGGCGGATTCCAGCAGCAGGTCAAGCGTCCCGCGACTCAAGCCGACGCCGCGGATCTCTTCGATCTCGGCCCGCGTCACCGGCTGGTGATAGGCGATGATGGCGAGAGTCTCCATGGCGGCGCGGGACAGCCGGCGGGGGACGGTCTTGTGGACCCGGAGCTCCTCCGACAGGTCTTCGGCCGTCCGAAACAGCCAGCGGCCCCCTGCCCTGACCAGATTGACCCCGTGGTTTTCATAATGTCCCGACAGTTCGGCAAGCAGCGCCGGGACTTCGGCGCCGTCGGGAAGGCGTTCCGCGATGGCCTCTTCGGTCAGTGGCTCATCGGTCGAAAACAGGACGGCTTCCAGGAGGCGCAAGTGATGGGGGTCGGTCGCGCCATCGGCAACTGCGGAATCTTGGACCGCGGTCTCTTGCTCCGTGGCCGTGTTCCGTGCCGTGTTTTCAGGGGTATCACTCATTAAAGGGCTCAATCTCTCTTGCGTGCGCGAATGAAAATGGGATTGAAGGCGCCGTCCTGGCGTAACTCTGCCTGGCCCTGGCGCACCAGTTCGAGGGTCGCCGCGAAGGTCGAGGCGAGCGCCGAGCGCATGATCAGACTCCCCTTGAGGTCTTCCGGCAGGAAGGCCGAAAGATCAGCCCAGTCGAGGCTGTGGCCAAGCAGCTGGCGCAGCCGTTCGACCGCCTGTTCGACCGTGAACAGTTCCTGGGGCGTGATCTGCAGCATGGTATCGGTCTCGCGGGAACGAATGGCCCCATAGCAGCGCATCAGCTCGTAGAGGCTCGGTTCGTAAACCGCGTCGCTGATCACTTCGGTGCCTTCGGGCGCACCGACGGTAAACACGTCGCGGCCCAGGAGCGAGCGCTGGAACAGGCATCGGCCGGCCTCCTGCATCGATTCGAGGCGGCGCAGCTGGAACGCCAGGGCTTCCGCCATCTGTTGCCCCGACGGTTGTTCCTCGCCCTTGTCGTCGGGCAACAGAAGGCGGGATTTCAGATAGGCCAGCCACGCTGCCATCACCAGGTAGTCGGCCGCCAACTCGAGCTTGACCCGTTGGGCATGGGCGATGAACGTGAGGTATTGTTCCGCCAGGGCCAGAATCGAGATCTTGGTGATGTCGACTTTCTGCTCGCGGGACAGAGTCAGCAAGAGGTCGATCGGTCCTTCGAATCCGTCGAGATCGAGGACCAGCTGACCGGCCAGGCCGGTGATCGCGGGCGCGGTATCGCCAGGCTCTTGCGGCAGGATCGAATCTGATTGGGGCTCAGTCATAAAAGCCAGTTTAAACGTGTCCGGTCAGGGTGGCGATCAAATCCACTAGGAACTGAAACGGAATTCCGACCAGCCAATTGAAGATGTTGATATCGACCCCCAGTTGGCTGCCGATGTAGGGCAGCAGAAAAATGGCCCCGATCAGGATGAACAGCCCATAGGGCTCGAGCCGGGCCAGAGGTGCCGCAATTGGGTCGGGCAGCAGTCCCACGGCGACCCGGCCGCCGTCGAGCGGCGGCAGCGGAAGCATATTAAAAACCGCGAGCAGCACATTGAAGCGAAAAAGGTTGAGAACATTGAGCTCGACCCAGCGTCCGCCGGCGCCCGGCAGCAGCTCCGCGGCATGCAGGGCCAGCGCCGCGGCCACGGCGATGGCGATATTGGCCCCCGGCCCGGCGGCGGCAACCCAGACCATGTCCCGCCGCGGGTTGTTGAGGCGGTAGAAATCCACCGGCACCGGCTTGGCGTAGCCGAACAGAAAGGGCGCCCGTGCCAGCAGTAGGAGCCCGGGAATGATGATGGTGCCGAACAGGTCGACGTGGCGCAGCGGGTTGAGGCTGAGGCGTCCGGCGCGCAGCGCGGTGTCATCGCCGAACCTGAGGGCGGCATAGCCGTGGGCCGCCTCATGCAGGGTGATGGCCAACAGCAGCGGAAGGATCCAAGTCGATGTGAGGTAGAGGTCCGATGTCATCGTCGGGCTATCCTGTCTGCCGTGCGGTCCGCGCCAGCAGGGTGTCGAGTTCCGCCCGGGCGGCCACGGGCTCGATAAGGCGCGCCGGTGCCAGGGCCCCGAGCGAGCGATCGAGCCTGTCCGCGACGGGCACGGAAAGCGGCGGCGATGCCGCGGCGACCTCGATCATCTCTTCCATCCTGCCGTTGCAATGCAGGTTCAAATCGCAGCCGGCGGCGATGGCCGCTTGCGCCCGTTCCCGCATGGGGCCGGCAAGGGCCTGCATGGAAAGGTCGTCGCTGATCAGGATGCCGTCGAAGCCGATCTCGCGGCGGATGACCGCGCCGATCACCTCAGCCGACAACGTTCCCGGCCGGTCGGCGTCCACGCGCTCATAGACGACATGGGCCGTCATCGCCCAGGGTTCCGGCGCGGGTGTGTCCGAGAGCGCCTTGAAGGGCGCGAAATCGGTGGCGGCCAATTCGTCGAGGGGGGTGGCGACCCTGGGCAGGGCCAAGTGGCTGTCCGCATCTGCCCGGCCGTGGCCGGGAATATGTTTGATGACCGCCAGGACTCCGGCGTCGCTGAGGCCGTCGCGGAACGCCCGGCCCAATGTGGCCACCGTGCCCGGATCTTTCCCGAAAGCGCGGTCGCCGATGATGGGATCGGCGCCGGGCCGCGGCAGATCCAGGACCGGTGCGCAGTCAACATTGATGCCAAGCGCGTGAAGTTCCGCACCGATCAATTGGGCGTTGAGGCGCACCGCCAGAATTCCGGCCTCGGGATCGACGCTGAACAGTTCGCCGAACACCGCTGCCGGCGGCGCGGCCCGCCAATGAGGCGGCGTCAGGCGGGCTACCCGGCCGCCCTCCTGGTCGATCAGGATCGGCGCATCGGTCCGCCCCGAAATAGCTCTTAGCTCTTCCACCAGGGCACGGATCTGATCGGGGGAGTCGCAGTTGCGGGCGAATAGGATGAAGCCCAGCGGGTCGGCCTCCGCGAAGAAAGCGCGCTCACGATGGCTGAGCTGCAATCCCCCAATTCCCAGTATGCAGGCCTTGACCACGGCGGCGAATTAGCGCTTGACGATCAGGC
>JAOTVC010000029.1 GCA_029863585.1 Alphaproteobacteria bacterium
CCCTGTCGACAGCCCTTGGCCACGCTCGATGGGGACGGTCGGATAAACCGGTTCCGTGACCGATCCTCACCCGATCCCCTGCCGGCCGTCGCCTCCCTGCCGCCGCGCCGGCCGCGCAACCTGATGGTGGTCGAGCCGGGGATGCTGGAACGGCCCCGGGAGGTGCGATCAGTCCCGAGGGCCGGGCCGGGGGTTTCCCTCGTCTGTCACCACATCCAGGTCGCCGGATTGGCGACCGGTTCGCCGCGCTCCAGCGCCTTCATGCCCTTGACGCAGCGCACGATCCACCACACCGCGACGAACAACAGGATCAGAAAGCCGATCAGGATCAGGGTGGAGACCGCCCCGATCATCCCATACAACAAGCCGATCCAGAAGGTGCGGATTTGATAACGGTAATGGGTCTTGACCCAGTCCGGCGCTTCGCCCCGGTTGATATAGGCCATGATCACGCCCACCAGGCTGGTGACGCCGACGATCAAGGCCACCAGGTAAAGGATATAGACCAGGTTCGCGTCCTTGCCTTGGGCCGGATCGCGCCCGGTTGCTGCGACGTTCGGTTCGGTCATGTTGTGTTCCCCCTCTCTTCGGCGCCCGCGCCCCACACGGCGCTCTCTGCCGCCATTCCAACCTTCCAACAACCCACCGGGCCGGACCGTGATCAGCCCCCCAGGAACAGCCGGCCCACCTGTTCGTTCTCCAGCAGCTCGACCCCGGGCCCGGCCAGCGCCAGGCTACCCGACACCAGGACGTAGCCCACGTCGGCGAATTCGAGCCCCTTCTTGGCGTTCTGTTCGACCATGACGATGGTCCTGCCGTCGACCTTCTGCAGCTCCGCAAGAATCTCGAACACCATGTCGATGAAGCGCGGCTCCAACCCGATCGAAGGCTCGTCCACCAAAAGGACCTTGGGATCCATGATCAGCGCCCGCGAAATTTCCAGCAGCCGCCGTTCGCCGCCCGACAGCACGCTGGCCCGCTGGCCGGCGCGTTGGGCGAGGCGCGGGTATTTTTCCAGAACCCGGTCGGCGGCGTCGCGGGCCGCGGCGCGGTTCGGCAGAAGATAGCCCCCCATCAACAGGTTCTCGGTCACGGTCATGTCCGGGAACACCGAATTGTCCTGGAGGATATAGGCGATTCCCGCGCTGCGCAGCTTCTGGCTGGGGCTCAAGCCGGTGACGTCCCTTCCGTCGACGGTGATGGTGCCGGAAAAGATGCGGGTGAAGCCGTAGATCGAATGGAGCACGGTGGATTTCCCGGCGCCGTTGGGCCCGATCAGGCAGAGCGAACGGCCTTGCCCGATCGCGAGGGAAAAAGCGTGCAGGATCTCCATCTTGCCGTAGCCCGCCGCCAGGTTCTCCACGGTCAGCAGCGGCGGGCCGCCGGCCAACGCCGCGATGCGTTCCGCCGTGACGCCGCCACCGATGGACTCGGCCTCGCGCGCCACCTGGTCGACCGACAGGACCGTGTCCTCCCGTGGCGTTCCGTTGCCGGTCCCGCCCGGTCCGGCTCCGTTTCCCCCGCCGCTCATCAATGGGCCCCAAGGTAGGCATCGATCACCCTTTGATCGCCGCGGACCTGATCCGGCGTGCCGTCGGCCAACAGTTCCCCATGGGCCAGGCAATAGATGTGTTCTGCCAGGTCCATGATGACCCGCATGTTGTGCTCGATCACGAAGAGCGTGATGCCGATCTCCTCGTTGGCGCGCTTGAGCCGGTCGATCAGCCCGTTGATCAGGGTCGGGTTGATGCCCGCGGTGGGCTCGTCGAGCAGCAACAACCTGGGCCGGTTCATCAGCGCCATGGCGAATTCCAGCAGCTTCTGCTGGCCGAAGGAAAGATCGCCGGCCATCAGGAAGCGCTTTTCGAACAACCCGGTGAAGGCGAGCAGGCGCTCAGCCTCCTCCACCTGTGCCGGGCTGTGGCGCGAGAGCATGTCGAACACGCCTTCGTCGCGGTGCGGCGTGCTGATCAGCATGTTGCGCATGCAGTCCATCTGGCCGTAGACGCGGGTCTGCTGGAAGGTGCGCAACAGGCCGAGGCGGGCGATCTCCGCCACCCTCAGGCGCGAGATTTCCCGGCCCCGGAAGCGGATGGACCCGTGGTCGATGGGATGGTGGCCGACGATCGAGGAAAACAACGTCGTCTTGCCCGAGCCGTTGGGCCCGATCAGGCCGATGATCGCGCCGTCGGGCACGGTGAGGGAGATATCGCGGTTGGCGACCACCCCGCCGAACGCCTTGGAGACGGATCTGACCTCCAGAAGGGCGGTCATGACGCCCCCCTTTCGCCGTCCGTGCCGGCGCCGGCGTCGACCGCCTCGCCGAACAGGTGGGGATGGCGCTCGCGCAGCCAGCCCAGGATGCCGGTCGGGAAGAACACGACGATGACCACGATCAGGAAGCCCAGCGCCACCCGTTGCCAGCCCAGCAGGTAGGTCCAGAACAGCTCCTGGGTGATATGGAAAATGACGGCGCCCAGGATCGGGCCCCACAGGGTGCCCTTGCCGCCGAGGATCGCCATCAGCACCATCCACACCCCGAAGGTCACGCCCGCGAAGGCGACATCCCGGGGATCGATGAAGCCGATCAGGTTGCCCGCTCCGGCGCCGGCCATGGCGACGAAAAAGGCGGAGATGCACCAGGCGACGGTCTTGTAGCGGGTCGTGCGCAGGCCCATGGCCTCGGCCTTGTCCTCGTCGTCGCGGATGGCGTTGATGGCGAGCCCGAAGCGTCCGCCGTAGAGTCGCCGCAGGGCGAGGAAACAGATCAGCGCCAGGGCGAGGAACAGGAAATAGAAGAAGATCTCACGGCGGCCCAGCGCGCCCGGGTAGAGCGGCGGCGACAGGCCCGAGCCGGCACCGATATAGTCCCAGCCCGCCGCCACCTCGCCGCCGGCGATGCCGAGCCCGAGCGAGCCGATGGCGAAATACTGGCCGCGCAGGCCGAGGATGCCGGAGCCGAGCACCGCCGCGGCGGCGACACCGAGCAGGGCGGCCGCGCCCATCCCGATGAAGAACGCCAGGTGCCAGCCGAGCCCGCTATCGCGCTGGATCACGGCGCAGGCATAGGCGCCGATGCCGAAGAAGAAGATATTGCCGAAGGAGTTGTAGCCCATCTGCCCGCCCATGATGTCCCAGGTCAGCGCGAACAGGATCATCAGCCAGAGGAACGTCAGCTGGGTGATGACGGCGGGAAACAGGAAGGGCGCGAGCGCCGAGGCGGCGAGGCCGAGCGTCCAGAGGATCAGGATTTCGCCGCGGCTCATGACCGCCCTATTTGAGGTAGCGGCGCTGGCGCGCGAGACGGCGGCTGCGCCACACCAGGATGGCCACCAAAAGGCAGAAGATGAATGCGATCTGGTACTCGGCCCCCAGCAGAAAGCCCGCGAAATTCTCGGCCGTGCCCAGGCCCAGCGCGGCGACGATCACGCCGGGCAGATTGCCGAGGCCGGCCACCACGACGATCATGAAGGAGCGGATGGTGTAGGGCAGGCCGAGATAGGGATGGACCACCCAGGTCATCGCCACCAGGGCACCGGCGGCGCCGCAGATGGCGGCGTTCAGCCCATAGGTCATGGCGTAGACGTGATCGGTGTTGATGCCCATGATGCGGGCCGCGCGGGCATTCTGGGCGGTGGCGCGGATGGCCTGGCCGAGGCGCGAGTGCTTGAGGAACGCCCAGAGCGCGATACCGACCAGGCCGGCGAAAACGAAGGCGAGGACCTTGACCTCGGCGATGACGATCTTGCCGTCGAGGAAGCTGCGTGACACCAGGCCCGATTCCGCGGTGCGCACGTCGGCGGTGAAGACCTGGTTGGCCAGTTGCTGCAGAAGGATCGACAGGCCGAAGGTGGCGAGGATCGAAATGAACAGGTCCCGATCGACCACCCGGAAGATGACGAGACGGTAGAGCGCCCAGCCGACGGCGAACAGGATCACCGCGCCCGCGGGCACCGCCCAAAGCGGCGACAGGCCGGCATCGGCGAAGGCCAGCGCCACGTAGCCGCCCAGCATCACGAACTCGCCCTGGACGATGTTGATGATCTTCATCACCCCCCAGACCAGCGCCATGCCGTAGGCGGCGATGGCCAGGATGGCGCCAACCAGGACGCCGTCGACGATGATCTGGAGGGAGACCACCGGCTGGTTGAAAAGGATAAGGAGATTGTCCATCACTACGCCGGGCGCCGCGTCAAACCGTAGGAAAAAAAATCGGGCCGCCTTTACGGCCAGACGGCCCGTTTGCCTCGGTGACGACGATCAGCGCTTGTCCCAGCCGGGCGTCGGATGGAGAAGCTTGGAGGTGGCCCATTTGGTAGGCGCCACGACCTTGTATTTCTGGTCCTGGATCTGGTATAGCACCATCGGCTTGGCGATGTTCTTGCCCGTCGAATCGAATTTGATGTTGCCGTAGAAGGTCTGCATGTTGGTCCCGGTCAGCGCCGCGCGGACCTTTTCCGGATCCAGCGATCCCGCCCTTTGGAAGGCGTCGACGAAGGTCAGAACGGCGGCCGTCGATTCGGCTGCCTGATAGGGCGGCGATTCGTTGAACGCCTTTTCATAGGCCTGGGCGTATTCCTCCGCCGTGCCGAACCAGCCGTCCCGGTAGCTGAGCCCGCGGTCCCACTGGGAGGCGCACAGGGTGTAATTCGCCTTGTCCTTGAATTTCTCGATGACCTTGGCGCTATCGCAATGGGTGATCGCCAGCATCGGCACGTCCACCTTCATGTCCGCGACCTGGCGCACCGCCAGTGCGGCGCCCTTGGCGTGGCCCGAGACCACCAGCACGTCCGGCTTCAGCGCCTTGACCTTGGCCAAGGTGGCGGCCATGTCGTTCAGTTCCGGCGGCAGCTTGTCGTCGATGACGATCTTCATGCCGTTGCGCTTGGCATCCTCCATGACGCCGGCGCGGATGTCCTGGGAGAACGGATCGTTCTCGAACGCCATGGCGACGGTCAGGGTCTTGGGATCGCGGCCGGTGTTCTTGGCCTGCTCCGCCGCCAGGTTGATCGCTTCCTTGAGGTAGAACTCGGTCGTCGAAAGCACCGCGAAGAGGTATTTGTAGCCCTGGGTGAACAGTGATTTCGACGCGCCGTTCCCTTCCACCATGGGAACCTTGTATTTCTCCGTGACCGGCGCAATGGCCTTGGTCAGGCCCGACGAATAGGGCCCAAGAAGATATTTGACGCCGTCCTGCTTGATCAGGCGTTCGGCCAGCTGGGCGCCGCGGGCGGGGGTCGATTCGTCGTCGTAGAAGATGATCTTGAGCTTGTAGGATTTGCCGCCGATCTTGACGCCGCCGCGCTCGTTGATGCGGGACGCGGCCAGGTTATACCCGTTCTGGGTGTGTTTGCCGTTGGTGGAGTACTTGCCGGTGAGACTGACCGCGGCGCCAAGAACGATGGTGTCCCCGTTCTCCGCGTCCTTCTGGAGGTAGACATAAGCCGTTGCCGCGGCGATGACGGCGATGACCGCGACAAGAATGACCTTGAATTGCGTAGACATGTCGGCTCCCTTGCTTGCCCGGTTGTCTTCGTTGGCGCCGCCATCCCAGGCTTCCCGAGGACCCGGGGCGCGGTTTTCTCGACATTGGTCGGTAGTGTATTGGGATAGCGGCCCGTGGCAAGTGTTAACCACCCCCGGGGGGGCCGCCGGAACCGCCGCATTCAGGAAAAAACGAATGAAATCAATGGTCGGCGGCGCGCGGCAGGTCCAGCGCCGCGGACAGGCCGCCGAGGGAGGCCTCGCCGAGGGTGAGCCTGCCGTCGTAGAGGCCGGCGATCTCGGAAACGATGGCAAGGCCGAGGCCGGAGCCGGGAACCGTTTCATCGAGGCGTTGGCCTCGGGCAAGGACGATATCGCGTTGCTCGGGCTTGAGGCCGGGGCCATCGTCTTCCACGGTGATGGCGAGCCGACCGCCCGGTGCCGTCCGGGCGGCGACCCGGACCCGGGCGTTGGCCCATTTGCAGGCGTTTTCCATCAGGTTGCCGAGCATTTCCTCGAGATCGTGGGCATCGCCGGAGAACGCGATGCCGCCTTCGGCGGCGTCGCCGGCGACCTCGATCTCCAGGGCCTTGTCGGCATACATCTTGCGGAGCGCCCGGCTGAGGCCGTCGAGTGCCGGGGCGAGCTCCGCGCGTTGTCCCAGCACGCCCGCCGTTGCCGCCGTGCGGGCCCGGGCCAGGTGATGGCCGATCCGGTCCTGCATGGCGGCGGTTTCCCGGGCGACCGCCTTGGCCAGGGGGCTGTCGGTGCGCTCGGCTTCGTTGGCGAGGACCGAAAGCGGGGTTTTCAGCGCATGCGCCAGGTTGCCGACATGGGTGCGGGCGCGTTCGACGACGTCGCCGATATGGGCGATCAACTGGTTGAGCTCGTCCACCAGCGGACGGACCTCGCTGGGGAAGCTGCCCTCAAGGCGTTCGGCCCGCCCGGCGCGCACCCGGCCGAGCGCGTCGCGCAGGCGGTTGAGCGGCTTGAGCCCGATATAGACCTGGATCACGACCGCGGCCAGCAGCCCCAGCCCCAGCGCGCTCAACGACCACACCAAGGTCACCATGAAGGGACGGAATTCGGCCTCGACCTCGGCCAGGTCGCCGGCCACGGCGTAGCGCAAGGTCGGACCGCCGCCCTCCAGGGTGATGTCGCGCTCGATCACCCGGAGCGTCTGGGACCGGGGCCCCGCCAGTTCGTAGCGCCGCACCGGCACCCCTTCGGGCCCGGGCTTGACGGGAACGGCCTTGAGAGGCAGCGTGCGGTCCCACAGCGAGGGCGAGGCCAGGCGCACCTTGGGCCCTTGGTTGATCTGCCAGTAGAGTCCGGAATAGGGCTGTTCGAAACGGGGGTCGCCCTGGGGTCCCAGCACCCGGATCACCCCTTGCGCGCCGGTTTCCGCGTCCGTGACCGCGACCAACGCCTCCACCAGGATCTCCAGGCGCCGGTCGAAACTGCGTTCCACATGGGCCTGGAAGAGGCCCGCCAGCAGGAAGCCGCCGGCGATCAGCGCGGCGGCGATCCAGACGAGTGAGACGGCCACCAGCCGCGCGGTCAGGGTGCCGATGCCGAACATGATGGGCCTCAGGCCGAACCGCCGGGCTGTTCGGCATCGTCGATCAGGCGGTATCCCAGCCCGCGTTCGGTGACGATGAGGCCGTTGCCGAGCTTGCGCCGGAGGCGTCCGACGAAGACCTCGATGGTGTTGGAATCCCGGTCGAAATCCTGGTCGTAGATGTGCTCGGTCAACTCGGTGCGGGACACTACGCGGCCGCGTTCATGGGCGAGATAGGCGATCAGCTTGTATTCATGGCCGGTCAGCTTGATGGGCTCGCCATTGAGGCTGACCCGTCCGGCCCGGGTGTCGATGGCGAGCGGCCCGCATTCGATGACCGAGGTGGCGTGGCCCGCGGTCCGGCGGATCAGGGCCCGCAGGCGGGCCAGCAGTTCCTCCATTTGGAAGGGCTTGGCGACGTAATCGTCGGCCCCGGCGTCGAAGCCCGCCACTTTCTCCCGCCAGCGGTCGCGCGCGGTGAGGATCAGGACCGGCATGGTGCGGCCGTCGGCGCGCCAACGCTCCAGCACCGTGATGCCGTCCATCACCGGCAGCCCCAGGTCCAGGACCACCGCGTCATAAGGCTCGGTATCGCCGAGGAAATGCCCCTCTTCGCCGTCGCCCGCCATGTCCACCGTGTAATCGGCGTCTTCCAGAGATCGCTTGAGCTGCGCCGCGATTCCGGGATCATCTTCAACGACGAGTATCCGCATCTGCCCTTTCCCGATTCTAGCGCCGGCCGCCGGTGGCGGAGAGAATCCGCGCGTTGCGGGCGTCGACGGAAATTCTCAACACCTGGCCGCGCCGCGTCAACACACGAAGGTGATAGACCAGGCGACGGTCGTCGAGGCGGACATTGAGGACGCGCCCGCCATAGCGGCGCTGGACCACGGTCATCACCCGGTCGAGGGAGACGATCTTGCCGCGGCGATAGGCGTCCCGGGCCCGCCCCCGGCCTCCCTGGTCCGGGTTGTAACGCGGCGCCCGGTCGAAACGCCGGTCGCGGGCGGGCGGGCGGGCGAAGGGCGAACGGTAGTTGTCCTGGACCGATTGCGGGGGCTGGTTCCGGTTCCGATCCTGGCGCCAATCGCCGTCGCGGTCCCGGCGCGGGCGGCGGGATTCGCCGCGCCGCCGCTCGCGGCCCTGGTCGCCGCGCCAATCCCGACCCTCGCCCCGGTGCCAGGCACGGTGGTCGGCGGTTTGCCAGCCGCCGCCGCGGCCTGGCCCGCCACGGTCCGCCGCCGCCGCGCCGCCGGCGACGGTCAAACAGGTGAGGGCGATGGTTAAGACAAATTTCCACATGGTCCGCATGTCTATGGCGTTTTACCTGAACCGGTGATGAACGATGCGTTCAGGGTGGTTTCAGGCGGGGTTTGCGAAAGTGGTGCCATTCAAAGCGGTCTACCCCCGGCATGAGGCCGGACCGCCGCAGGAAAACCAGGAGGTTTCAATGCTGAAGAACATCACCCTTGCCGCTCTCGTTGCCCTCGGCGCCGCCAGCCTCACCGGCGTCTCCACCCAGCCCGCCGCCGCCGACGGCTATCGTGGCGGCGGAGTCTATCACTACGGGCATGTCAGCGGTGGAGTATATCACCGCGACTATGGCTGGCGCAGGGTTCGGCTCGGCCGTCATGGCCCCCGCCGCGGCTTCCTCAAGCGCGTCCGCCAGGGCCGTGTGGTGTGCTTCAAGACGCGCCCGTGGCGCGCCGCCTACCGCTCCGACGGCCGCGCCTATCGGATGCACCGCGTCCATGGCCGCCGCCTCGGCTTCCGTGAGGTCCGCCGCCTGGCCCGTCACGGCCGCTGGAACGCCATGCGCTGCTTCGGGTGGTTCTAAGCTCGCGGTCGGAAGGCACCCCCCGGAGCGATCCAGCCCCTCCCCCGGCATCGCTCCCGCCTTCCCGCGGACTGGGGCCGGCAACAGCCGGCCCCATTTTTTCGCGCCTTCCTAGGGCCCCGCATGACAGGCCGCCCGATTTGCGCCCGCGGTCCGGCTGGGATAGCTTGAGCCGCGCCGGCGGACCCCGGCCCCGATGACCTGGCGTGCCGGTGGTGGCGATGGACTTCACGCTTTATTGGTTCATGTTCCCCGTCGCCGTCGTGGTGGCGACGACGGCGATGCTGTCGGGCATCGGCGGCGCCGCATTGTTCACGCCGATCTTCCTGCTGGTCTTTCCCGCCCTCGGGCCGGAATATCCGCTGCCAAGCGCCACCGCCGCGTTCGGAGCGGCACTGTTGACCCAGACCTTCGGGTTCGCGTCGGGCCTGGTGGGGTATTGGCGCAAGCGGCTGATCGACCTTGGATGCGCCCTGCCGTTCATCGCCGTCGCCGTGCCCTTCGCCGTGGCCGGCGCGCTCGCCTCCCACCTGGCCGACGAGGTGGCGCTGAAGGCGACCTATGGCGTGCTGATGGCGGCCGGCGCCTGGGTCATGCTGCGCCGCGGCCGGGACGCCGGAAGCCCGGATGCCGCCGCCGGCCTGGATGGCGACGCGGAGGTTGTCCCGGCGGCGGGGGCAACGATGCGGACCGTCATCGACCGGGCCGGGCGGAGCTACAGCTTCGCGGCGCCGCGCCAGAGCGCCGGCGGGGTGGTGACGTCGCTGGGCGCCTTCTTTACCGGCCTGGTATCGACCGGCATCGGCGAGGTGATCATGCCGCAACTGGTAAAACGCAACCGGGTCCCGGTGGCGGTGGCGGCGGCGACCTCGGTGGCGGTGGTGATCTCGACCACCGCCGCCGCGTCCGCCACCCAGGTCTGGAGCCTGATGTCCGCGGGCGGGCTCAATGCGGTGCCCTGGAACCTGGTTTGCTACACCGTCCCGGGGGTGCTGATCGGCGGCCAGTTGGGGCCGTTCCTGCAGGGCCGGTTGAGCCAAGGCGCCATGGTGCGCGCCATCGGCGTCTTGTTCTGCGTCATTGCGATCGCCATGATGTGGATCGCGGCCCGCGACTGGCGGCTTAGTCCCTGAGCGGGTTCTTGACCAGGTTCTCCCAGGGGGCGAGGGTGCCGCCGGGGCGTTCCAGCGCGGTCCTGGTCAGCTCGGCGGTGATGAATTCGAAGGCGTCGTCGACGCTGTCGGTGCGGAAGAGCAGGTCGATGTCGTCGCGGCCGATGGTGCCGGCCTTGATCAGGGCATTGAAGTCGAGCACGCCGCGCCAGAAATCCGTGCCGTAAAGCACCATGGGCATGCGGTTTTTCAGCTTCAGCGTCTGGCACAGGGTCATGACCTCCATCATCTCGTCCATGGTGCCGAGGCCGCCCGGCATGAACACCATGGCCTTGGCGAAATAGGCGAACCAGAATTTTCGCATGAAGAAGTAGTGGAACTGGAAGGTCAGGCTGCGCGTGGAGTAGCCGTTGCAAACCTGTTCGAAGGGGAGCGCGATGTTGAGGCCGATATTGAGCCCCTTGGCGTCGGCCGCACCCCGGTTGGCCGCTTCCATGATGCCGGGCCCGCCGCCGGTGCAGACCACGAAGCGCTTGGAATCAGAGAGTCCCTTGGACCATTCGGTCAGGCGCCGGGCCAGTTCGCGGGCGTCTTCGTAATAGCGCGACATGCGCAGGCGCTGGCGCGCCGCACCGACGCCGGCATGGGCCGCCTGGGCCCGGGCAAGCTCCCTCGCCGCCTCGTCCCGGGGTTTGATGCGGGCCGAGCCGAAGAACACGATGGTGTCCTGGATGCCTTCGGCTTTGAAGCGCGCCGCCGGCTCCAGATATTCGGCGAGAATCCGCAGCGACCGCGCGTCGGTCGAGGTAAGGAAGTCCTCGTCGAGGAAAGCAAGCGGCGGTGTCGGCTGGCTACGGCCGCCGCCGCGGGGTTTCCTGACAGTGTTGCGCTTGGCCATGATTACTCCTTGCCGTTGCCTAAGGGCCGGAGCCGGTGGGAGTCCCCGATGGTGGAGGTCAGGACCCACGGAACCGGCCGACCCCTTATAACGCAGGCGCCCCCCGGCAGGGGGGACGGATTTGGCCGGGGCCCAACGGCCCCGGCCCCGGGGTAACGAATTGTTCAGGAAGCGCGCCGACAATGGCTTGGCCAGATTTTGGTCCGGGTTTCGGGCCGCTTTCGGCACCATGCGAGGCGGCGGGCATGCTCAGGGAATCGGTTTATCGCGAGGAATATCAGCCGGGCACGACGGTTTTTCGCGAGGGCGAGCCCGGCGCCTGCGCCTATGTGATCGAGCGCGGGGCGGTGAAGCTGGAGACCCTGCGCAACGGGCGGCGGATCGCCATCGCCAATCTCGGCGAGGGTCAGCTGTTCGGGGAAATGGCCCTGATCGACAGCGAGGTCCGCAGCTCCAGCGCCGTTGCCGTCGAGGAAACCGTCCTGGTGGTGATCGGCCTGGATCAGCTGCGCGCGAAGTTCGAGCAGGCCGACCCCCTTCTGACCTTCTTCATGCGCAACATCCTGGAACGCTACCGCGACACCGAAAGCCGCCTGCTCGGCGATCCGATGAAGCCCGCGACGGATGCCCCGGAAGAGGCGATGCTCGGTGCCGGTCTGACCCTCAATCGCCATCGCGAGCGGGCGATGCGGGAACTCAAGATGGAAGAGGAGATCAATCAGGCGCTGGGACGGAACGAATTCGCCCTCTACTTCCAGCCCATCCTCGATCTCAAGACGGGCACCACCGCCGGGGTCGAGGCCTTGGTCCGCTGGCACCATCCCGAACGCGGCCTGCTCTACCCGGCCGACTTTATCGCCTTCGCCGAAACCAGCGGCTTCATCGTTCCCATCGGGTTCTGGGTGCTGGAGCAGGCCTGCCTGGCCCTGCACGGGTTTCAGGCCCGGCTGGCCGAGGTCAATCCCGCCGCGCCGCCGCTGTTCATGTCCTTCAACCTGTCGTCCCGGCAGTTCTCCGACATCGATCTGGTGCGCAACATTTCCAACATCATCGATTCGATCGGCGTCAACCCCGAGCAGATCAAGATGGAGATCACCGAAAGCCTGCTGATGGATAATCCGGCTCGGGCGGCAGTGACCCTGAACGGCGTCAAGGCACTGGGCCTCGAAGTGGCGATCGACGATTTCGGGACAGGGTATTCCTCGCTCAGCTACCTGCACCGGTTCCAGATCGACACGCTCAAGATCGACCGCTCCTTCGTGTCCACCGCGACGCTGAACGCGGGCTCCATGGAGGTGGTCCGCGCCGTGGCGGGGCTGGCGCGCAACCTCGGCCTCGATATTGTCGCCGAAGGCCTGGAACAGCCGGAGCAGGTCACGCTGCTGCGCGACCTGCAATGCGATTACGGGCAGGGATATTTCTTCTCTGAGCCGGTGGGGCCCGAATGCATCCTCGAGCGCATCTCCAGAGAACACGGCGGCGGCAACGTCACGCCGCTCGCCAGCGCCTGAGCGGCGCCGGCAATATCCCTCATCCCGGGTTGAAAGGCCGGCGGCGGCGCCTTCGCGTCAAGCGTCGTAGCCCGGGTTGACGCGATCGACCAACTGTTTCAGGGACGGCCAGCCGGACGGACGCTCTTTCGTGACCTTGGCGTCGTTGGCGAACTGCTGGGCGGTGAACTCCAGCAGGTTGTCCGACAGCTTCACGCACTCAGCGTTGGTGGCCATGATCTGGAGCTGGGTCTTGCACGCCTTTTCCATGGCATACATTTCCTTGAAGGCCTGGCCGATGGTGGGCGCGCAGACCAGGAGCCCATGATTGCGCAGAACCAGGTAGTTCTTGTCGCCGAGGTCGTGGACCAGGCGTTCGCGTTCGTCCATGTCCTGGGCCTTGCCCTCGAAATCGTGATAGGCGACCCGCTTGTAATACCGCGTCGCCTTCTGGTTCATCGGCAGCAGGCCTTCGGCCAGGGTCGCCACCGCCATGCCCGCCACCGTGTGGGTGTGCAGCACGCACTTGGCGTCGGGCCGGGCGGCGTGGATGGCGGAATGGATGACGAAGCCGGCCGGGTTGATGACGTGATCGGTGTCCTGGATGATGTTGCCGTCGAGGTCGACCTTGACCAGGCTGGAGGCTGTGATCTCGCTGAAATGGACGCCGTAGGGGTTGATCAGGAAATGCTCTTCCTGGCCCGGCACGCGCTGGGAGATATGGGTGGCGAACAGGTCGTCCATCTCGAAATGGGCGACCAGGCGGTAGCAGGCGGCGAGGTCCACCCGCATCTGCCATTCGGCATCGGTCATGGTAGATTCAACGGGGACCACGCGATTGATGACGGGGCTGGCGCACATCTTCTTCCTCCCTCGGGGCCGTGCCCCGCGTTGTCGGTTTTTTTGACTCTAGGCCCCGCCGCCGGGGGCGTCAAACGGCCTCTTGCGTCCTCAAGCTCCCTTGCGGAGCGCGCCCATCACGGCCGCATTCAGCGGCCGGCCGCGGCCGGTCAGTTCGTCCAGCACGTCGAAATGGTAGCGCCCCGGCGATTTCGGCTTGGTCACGGCGAGGCCGCGCTTTTTCCAGGCGTCGGCCAGCTCGGTGCTGTTGCGCTGAAACTCGGCCCCTTCGGCGCCGCCGACGGTGACGATCAGCCGGCCCTTGGGATTCCGGGGCGTGAGCCGGACCGGGGAGAAGTCCTTCACCTCCGCCGCGTCGATCCCAAGATCCCGGTGCTGGCGGCAGATGGTCAGGGGCTCGAGGTCGTAGAGGCCGGAAACGCAGGTGGCGGTGTTGATCAGGCCGCCGGGAAGGCCGTAGGCTTGCCAGTCGGTTGCCATCATCATCGCCGCCAGATGGCCGCCCGCCGAATGCCCGCCGACATGAACCCGGCCCGGGTCGAACCGCAGGCCGGTCTGGTAGCTCAGCAGCCAGTGGATCGCCCGGCGGCAGGATTCCACCGTGCCGCGCAGCCGTGTGTCGGTGGCGTAAGGATAGCCCACGGCGGCGAAATTCACCCCGGCGTCGACGAAGGCCGGCGCCAGGTAAGAGAACATGGACTTGTCGCGCATCTTCCAGTATCCGCCGTGGAAGAACACGAACAGGGGGGCCCGGGGGCTCACCGTGGGGTAGAAGTCGAGCCGCTCGCGCGGGTGAACCCCATAGACGAAATCGAGCATCCGCGGCCGCGTCGCCACCACCTCGGCATTGGCGGCCTCGACCCGCTTCTCCCGTTCCGCCCGCGGCGCCGCCAGTTCCGGTTCGCGGACGCTGCCGGCATATTCCAGCTCCAGGGTGGCGAGGTCGTAGTCGCGGAATACCAATGTCATGGGGCTCTCTCTCGGCGGGTTCGGGGCCCAGATGGTGGCTTCGCTCCCCGGCGCTGTCAAGCGGGCCGGGACTTGACGGCCTGGGTCCGCGCGGCGGCGCGACCTTTGGGCCGTGGTTGCAAGCCTTTGCTAATTAATATATGAAAACGTGTTCATATATTGAAGACGGGACGGTGATGAAACTCTCCAAGGACCAGACCATCGAAATCGCGGAGACCTTCCGCCTGATGGGCGACCCGACGCGGCTCGCCATCCTGGTCGAATGCCTGGACGGGCCGGTCGCGGTGGGCGACCTGGTGGCCCGCACCGGGGCCTCGCAATCGCTGGTCAGCCATCATCTCCGCCTGCTGCGGGCGGCGCGCATCCTGACCGCGCGGCGCGAAGGAAAGAATGTCTACTACGCCGCCATGGACGAGCATATCCGCACCGTCGTCGGCGACATGATCGACCATGTGGCCGAACCGGCGGACGAGGGGCTCGGCTGATGGCGCAATTTCACGATCACGACCACGATCACGGGCACGGGCACGGGCATGCCCACGCCGCGACCTGCTGCGAGATCGATCCCGCCCAGTCGGCGCGGTTCCGCAACGTCCTGTGGATCGTGCTGGCGATCAATTTCGCGATGTTCGTGATCGAGGCCGGCGCCGGCATCGGCGCCGAATCGGTCTCGTTGCAGGCCGATGCCTTGGATTTCCTGGGCGATTCGGCGAACTACGCGATCTCCCTCCTGGTGCTCGGGATGGGCGCGCGCTGGCGCACCGGCGCGGCGCTGATCAAGGGCAGCGCCATGGGGCTCTTCGGCTGCTGGGTGATCGGCGCGACCGTGTGGTCGCTGGTCTATGAGGGCCGGCCCAGCGCCGTGGTGATGGGTTCGGTCGGCCTGCTCGCGCTCGCCGCCAACGTCGTCTCGGCCTTCCTGCTTTACCGGTTCCGCGAGGGGGACGCCAACATGCGCTCGGTCTGGCTGTGTTCGCGCAACGACGCCATCGGCAACCTGGCGGTGGTCGGCGCCGCCTCCGGCGTGTTCGCTACCGGCAGCAATTTGCCGGACCTCGGCGTCGCCGCGATCATGGCGGGGCTGGCGCTGTTCGCCGCCTTCCGGGTCCTCGACCATGCGGCGCGCGAATGGCGCCACCAATCGGAACTGCATCGCGGCGGCCATCCCGGCTGAGCACGCCGATGTCCCGGTTGCGGGTTGCCCGCCGGGCCGCTACAACCGCTGCTGAAAATTCAAGCGCCACCGCCCGCGCAAGCGCTTCCGACAAGGGACAGGAATGAACCGGCGCCAGATCATCATCTTCACATCCGGCATCGTCGCCTGCGTCATCGTCGCCTGGGCGCTCGTCGCCGTGGTCAAGGACCGCAGACCGACCCGGGCGAGCCCCGGCGGCGCCGTCCTGATCACCGCCGCGGCCGACATCGGCGGGCCGTTCAACCTGATCGATCACACCGGCAAGCCGGTCACCGACACGGACTTCCGGGGCCGCTCCATGCTGATCTATTTCGGCTACACCTTCTGCCCCGATGTCTGCCCCACCGAGCTTCAGACCGTGGCCCGGGCCATGGAGCTTCTGGGTGACAAAGGCAAGAACGTGGTGCCCGTCTTCATCACCGTCGATCCGGCGCGGGACACGGTGGCGGTGATGAGAGATTACGTCGCGGCCTTTCATCCGCGCATGGTAGGGCTGACCGGCAGCGCCGAACAGGTGAAAGCCGTGGCCAAGGAATACAAGGTCTATTCCCGCAAGGCGCCGGGCACTTCGGAGGGCACCAAGGACTATCTGGTGGACCACACCTCGCTGCTCTACCTGGTGAGTGCGGACGGCAAGGTGAAGGCGCTTTTCAAGGGCGGCACGCAGCCGGAAGCCCTGGCCAAGGAACTTGAACGGCTGACCCGCTAGCCGCGCCGCCACGTCGGATGGGCAAAAGAAAACGGGCCGGGATTACCCGGCCCGCTTCCTCATTCAACGGGGGCTGTTGCTAGCGGCGATCGCCGAGCAGGTGGAGCAGCATCACCATCAGGTTGATGAAGTCCAGATACAGCCTGAGCGCCCCCATGATGGCCAGCTTGCCGCTGGTCTCATGGTCGTGGAGCTCGGAATACTCGTTCTTGATGTTCTGGGTGTCGTAGGCGGTCAGACCGGCGAAGATCAGGACGCCGATCACGCTGATCGCGAACTGCAGGGCGGAGCTCTGCATGAAGAGGTTCACCAGGCCGGCGATGATGATGCCCACCAGGCCGATGAACAGGAACGAACCCCAGCCGGAGATATCGCGCTTGGTGGTGTAGCCCCACAGGCTCAGCGCGCCGAACGAGGCGGCCGTGATGAAGAACACCCGGGCGATGGATTCGCCCGTATAGATCAGGAAGATGCTGGCCAGCGACAGGCCCATGACGGCGGCGAACGTCCAGAATAGGGCCTGGGTCGCGAACAGCGACAGGCGATGGATGCCGAAGCTGAGCACCAGGATGAAGGCGAGCGGCGCTAGCATCACCACCCAGGCCAGCGGCGTGCCGAATATGGCCTCCCTCAGGGCGGGGGTGCTTGCCACCACCATGGCGACGATACCCGTCAGGGCCACGCCGGAAGCCATGTAGTTGTAAACCCGTAGCATGTGCTGACGAAGGCCGACGTCGATTTGGGCGGCTTCGGCTTCGGCACGGGTCATTGTGCGTCTGTCAGGACCAAGCATGAGTTTTGCCTCGCTCAGTGTGAAACTTCGATGGTCGCCATTATTGGCCACCAGTTGGGCAACAATATGTCATTAAATCCCAGATTTTCAAGGTGTTCCGGCAGGAGAAATGACGCCCAAAAAGGCCAGGCCCAGGAGGGCCCAGGTTGCCCAAACCGCCAGAATCTGGCCGGAAGCCACCTCCTGGGCGGTTTTCAGGGCGCGGCGGAGCTCCGTGGTGGCGGCCAGGGCCAGACCGGCGCCGACGAAGACGCAGGCTGGTGCGGAATTTCCCATCAAGTAAAGCAAGAAATCCTGATCTCCGGTCGGCGCCGGCTGCGTCAGGCCGACCGGAACCGCGGGCGCCCCCAGGCCGGCCAGGATCGTGTTGAGGTTGGACGAAAGCGCCCCCATGGCGGCCGTGATCAGCCCCCAGCGCAGGAACTGGGGACGGCCGATCTTGCGGCCGTGGGCGGGCGCCAGGGCGGGGTCTTCGAATTCGGCCGTCATGTCAGAGCCTCCTCAGGACCGGGGCGGGCTTCTGAGCCAGTGCCCGCCAGGTGCCGGCGAAGCCGAGCGCGATCACGCCGGTGACCGCAACCAAGAGAGTAACCAATGCGGGGCCGGGTAGGAAGACCCAGTTTGCATCCATGATCCGGGTCAGGATCAGGTATCCGGCGATCGAGCCCACCGCCGCCGCGGTCAGCCCGGCCGCCAGCCCCGCCAGCCCGTATTCGATGATGTAGGCGATGGCGAGGTCCCGGCGCCGGGCGCCGGTCACTTTCAGGATGACGGCGTCCCGGGTGCGTTCCTTGAGGCCGGCGGCGACGGCGCCGGCCAGTACCAGGACGCCGGCGATCAGGGCCAGTGCCGCGGTGGCGCGGGCGGCGGCGGCGATATTGTCGAGCGCCTCGACGACGGTGGCGAGCGCCTCGCGCACGCTGATCGCGGTGATGTTGTCGAAGCGGTCGGTGACCGCGCGCACGATCGCGGGCTCCGCCCGGGGCGGCGCCGAAACCGTGGCGATGAAGGTCTGCGGCGCGTCCTCCAGGGCACCGGGGGAGAAGATGATGACGAAATTGAGCCCGATGGTTGACCAGGTGATGCGCCGCGTGTTGGCGAGGCGGCCGGTGATCTCGCGGCCCAGCACGTTCAGCGTCACGCTGTCGCCGATCGCCATCCCGAGCCCCCGGGCGATCCGCACATCGAGGGAGACCAGGGGCGGGCCCGCATAATCGGCGGGCCACCATTGGCCCGAGACGATCTCGGTCCCTTCCGGCGGGGTGCGCGCATAGGTCAGACCCCGATCGCCGCGCACCGCCCAGCGCGCGCCGCGCCCGACATTGACATTGGTCACCGGCTCTCCCGCCACCTTGACGATGCGCCCGCGCATGCTGGGCATGCGGCTGAGGTCGCCCACGTCGGGCACGCCCTTGATCGCGTCTTCGAAGCCCGCCACCTGATCGGGCTGGATGTCGATGAAGAAGAAGGCCGGCGCATTGGCGGGGATGCGTTCGGCGATCTGGCGGCGCAGGTTGCCCTCCACCTGGACCAGGGCGACGAACACCGTGAGGCCGACGCCGAAGGCCAGGATGATGGCGCGCGTGGGCGCGCCCGGCCGGTGGATGTTGGCGAGCGCCAGGGCGAGACGGGGATAGCGCCGGGCGCCTGCGGCAAGGCGCCGGGCCGCACCGCCGGCAAGGCGCGCGACCACGCCGCCCAGAAGGTAATAAAGCGGGAAGGCAATCGCCCCGCCGAGCAGGAACCAGAGGGCGAAATCGGGCCTGACGGCGGTGGCGAGCGCCAGGACGGCGATGGCGGCGAGGGCGCCGGCCAGCCCCGCAAGGACGCCCGCCGGCGGGCGAAAGCGCCCCCGGGCGACGATGCCCCGGAACAGCTCCGCCGCGGTCACCTCTCGGGCCCGGGCCAGAGGCCAGAGGCTGAACAGCACCGCCACGGCGGCGCCGTAGCCGGCGGCGATCAGCAGCGGTGCGGGATAGATCGTGGCGCGGGGGATCACCGGCAGGACGGCCGAGATTTCCGGTGCCGCCAGGGCCGTGAGGCCGGCGCCGACGGCGAGCCCAAGGGCGATGCCGGCGAGCGCGATGGCGCCGACCTCCAGCGCGAACAGGGTGAAGATGAACCCGCCGGTGGCCCCCAGGCATTTCAGGGTGGCGATGGTTTCGCGCTTGCCGGCGAGATACCCCGTCACGGCGCCGGCGACGCCGATGCCGCCCACCAGCAAGGCCGCCAGGCCGACCAAGGTGAAGAACAGCGCCGCCCGTTCGATGTGGCGGCGCAGCCGCGGCGTCGCCGATTCGATGTCGCGCACCTGCCAGCCGGCATCGGGAAAGGCCTCGGCCAGGGCGTCTTCCAGATCGCCGCCGTCGCTGCCGGGGGGATAGGCGATCCGAGTGTGATAGCGGATCAGGCTGCCCGGGCGCACCAGGCCGGTGGCGCCGAGCGCCGCATCGCTGATGATCACCCGGGGGCCGAGCTTGAAGCGCCCGGAGGCGAGGTCCGGTTCGCGCAGCAGGACGGCGGCGATGCGGAGCGTCGCGGTGCCGAAGCGGATCAGATCTCCGGGCTTGAGCCCGATGCGGTCGAGCAGGCCTTGTTCGACCACCGCGCCGTAGGCGCCGCCCGTGCCTTTCGCCAGCAATTGGGCGAGCGGCTCGGCGGGCTCGGTCCGGACCTCGCCGTAGAGGGGGTAATTGCCGTCAACGGATTTCAGCTCCACCAGGGTGCGGTCTCCCCCGGCGCGCGTTCCCGGCCCGGGGCGTTCGGGACGCGCCATGGTGCGCATCCGGACCGCCGTCGACACCCGGCCGCGGGCCCTGAGCCAGGCCACCTGCTCGGGGCTGGCGGGGCGGTGGGTCAGGCGCAGGTCAAGATCGCCCCCCAACAGGGCCTGGGCGTCGCGGTGCAACCCTTCCTGGATGGCGGCGTTGAAGGAGCCGATGCCGGCGATGGCGGCGACGCCCAGCGCCAGGCAGGCGATCATCACGCGGAAGCCCCTGATGCCGCCGCGCAGGTCGCGGCGCGCCAGGCGCAGCGCTACGACAAGGCCGGGCCCGGCGCCGGGCGCCGTCTGGTCGGTGCCGCTTTCGGTCATCCCGCCGCCGCCGGTTGCGCGGCTTCGATCCGCCCGTCGGCCATCGACAGGACGCGGCCGCAGCGCCCCGCCAGGTCGCGGTCGTGGGTGATCAGCAACAGCGTGGCGCCGGTCTCCGCCTGCATGGAGAACAGCGTTTCGATGACCTGGGCGCCGGTGGCCTGGTCGAGGTTGCCGGTGGGTTCGTCGGCCAGGATCAGGTCGGGCCCCGGGGCGAAGGCCCGGGCGATGGCGACACGTTGCTGCTCGCCGCCGGAAAGTTCCGCCGGGTAATGCTCCAGCCGGTCGGCGAGGCCCACCCGGCCGAGGATGTCGCGTGCCTTGTCAAACGGCGCGGGGTCGCCGCCGAGCTCGAGCGGCACGGCGACGTTCTCCAGCGCCGTCATCGCCGTTACCAGGTGAAAGGACTGGAAGACGATGCCCACCCGGTTGCGGCGGAAGAGCGCCAGCCGGTCCTCGTCCAGGCCGCCGATATCGGTGCCCGCCACCTCCACGCGGCCGGAGGTGGGCCGCTCCAGCCCGGCGATCACCATCAGCAGGGTCGATTTGCCGGATCCCGAAGGTCCCAGGACGGCGACGGATTCGCCGTCGGCGACCGTGAGATCGATGCCGCGCAGGATATCGACCGCGCCCGCCCGGGATTGAAGTTGCAGCCTGACATCACTTATATCAATCATTGCGCGGGGCACCTTGCCTTGCCGTCGGACCAATTTCAGCGGGGCCTGGGCGATGAGCCGGTATGACGACCAAGGATACACGCATCCTTCGCCTCCCCGCCGGGGCCGAGTGTCGAGGGGATATGTGGCGAGGATATGGCTTGTCAATGCGCTGGTGGCACTTTGCCTGTCCCTGACCGTGACGGGGCCGGGCCCATGGGCGGCCGAGACCGGCGCCGATATCGGGGCCGGCTCCAAGATCTTCATGCTCGGCGACAGCCTGACCGCGGGCTGGGGCGTTGAGAACGCGGCAAGCCTGCCCGATCAACTCGAAGCGCGGCTCAAGGGCCGCGGACACAAGGTGCGGGTGGTCAACGGCGGCGTGTCGGGTGACACCACGGCGGGCGGCAAGGCGCGGATCGGTTGGGCGCTCAAGGACAAGCCCGATGCGGTGATCGTCGCGCTCGGCGGCAACGACGCGCTGCGCGGCCTCTCCCCGCGGGCGACGCGGCGCAACCTCGACGTCATCCTGAGCCGCCTCAAGGAAGCCGGCCTTCCCGTCCTTCTGGCGGGCTACAAGGCGCCGCGCAACCTGGGGCCTGAATACATCGCGGAGTTCGAGGCGGTCTATCCGGAACTGGCCAAGAAGCACGGCGTCCTGTTCTATCCCTTCATCCTGGACGGCGTGGCGATGGACCCGGCGCTGAACCAGGGCGACGGCATCCATCCCAATGCGGAAGGCGTCGCCCGCATGGTCGACGGCCTGGTGCCGCTGGTCGAGAAACTGATGGCGCGCATCAAGACGCCGGCGCCGGTGCCGGGACCATGAGGCGCGCCCGGGTGTTGGAGGCATCGGGATGATCCGCCTTTTCGTCGGGCTGGAACTGCCCGAAACGGTGCGCGCGCGGCTCTATGGGCTCGGCGGCGGGGTGCCCGGCGCGCGCTGGATCGAGCCCGAGAACATGCATATGACGCTGCGCTTCATCGGCAACGTCAACGACGATTCCATCGCCGACATCGACGGGGCGCTGGCCCGCATCCGGGCTCCGGCCTTCGATCTGGAGATCGCCGGCCTGGGCGAATTCTCCCGCGGCCGCCGCCCGGCGATGATCTGGGCCGGGGTGCGGCCCGTGCCCGGCTTGATGGACCTGGAGCGCCGGATCGAGGCGGCGGTGGTCAAGGCGGGGTTTCCACCGGATGGCCGGCGGTTCACCCCCCATATCACCCTGGCGCGTCTCAAGGGCGGCGCGCCCGGCCGGGTGCGGTCGTTCGTTGCCGAACACAGTCTGCTCCGGATCGACCCTTTCCCGGTGACGCGGTTCACGCTGTTCTCCTCTCATCTGGGGCGCAAGGGGGCGAGCTACCGGGCCGAGGCCGACTACCCACTCGCAATCCCCGAAGGAGCCCAGCCGTGATTCCCATCAAGCGTCTCGATCACTTCGTCCTCAACGTGGTCTCGGTGGAGGAGACCGCCGCCTTCTACGCCCGGGTGCTCGGGTTCGAGATCGACCGCAGCCGCGAAGGACGCCTCTCGCTCCGCCAGGGCGATATCCGGATCAACCTGCAGGACGAGGACCACGCGCCGCCCCAGCGCGCCGGAACCCCGACGCCTGGGGCGCTTGATTTCTGTTATGAGATCCGGGGCGGGCTCGGGGACGCGGTCGCGCATCTGGAGGCCGAAGGCATCAAGATCGAAAAGGGCCCGGTGACGCGCAACGGGTCCAAGGGCGCCATGACCTCGGTCTATTTCCGCGATCCGGATCGGAACCTGGTGGAGCTGTCCGTCTACCCCTGACTCCCCGGCGGGTCGAGCCGGTCGCCATAGACCGTTCGGATCTCGTCCAGCACCCCGCGGCTCGCCGCCTCCGCCAGGTCGAGGACGCGCTCGAACCCGTCTGCGCCGCCGTAATAGGGGTCGGGCACGTCACGGATGCCCAGTTCCGGTGCGAATTCCAGGAACAGGCGCAGGCGCCAGTCCAGGGCTTCGGGGGCCTGGAGTGCGAGGATGCCGTGATTGTCCCGGTCCATGGCGAGGATCAGATCGAAGGCGTGGAAGTCGTCGGGCCCTGCCTGGCGGGCGCGTTGGTGGCTGATGTCGATGCCGCGCCGGGCCGCCGCCGCGGCGGACCGGTCATCGGGCGGCTTGCCGATGTGATAGGCATGGGTGCCCGCCGAATCGGCCGCGATCGCGTGGTCCAGGCCCTCGGCCCGGACCAGCGCCTCGAATACCCCCTGGGCGGTGGGCGAACGGCAGATGTTGCCCATGCAGACGAACAGGATATTGATCATGTTCCTGCCCCGCGCGGGCGGGGCCTATTCGGCTTCGCGGACCTTGACCTCCATCTCGCCGATGAGATCGCAGTTGCACCGCATCACGTCGCCGGGCTTGACCTCGGACACGCCGGGGGGCGAGCCGGTGAACAGCACGTCGCCGGGATAGATGGTGTAGTACTCGGTCGCGAACTCGATCAGCCGTGGGATGTCGAAGATCATGTCCTTGGAATGCGCATCCTGCTTGATCTCGCCATTCAGGTGCACGGTGAAGTCGACGTTGTTGGGCTCGGGGATCTCATCGGCCGTGGCGATCCAGGGGCCTAAGGGCGCGTAGCCGTCGCAGGACTTGCGGAAGGAGCGGTCCTCGCGCCCGCGCACCGTCATGTCGAGGCCCAGCGTATAGCCCGCGACATAATTCAGCGCATCGGCCCGGGTCACGTGGCTGCCCTGCTTGCCGATGATGACGCAGAGCTCGACCTCGTGGTCGTTGCGCCGGTCGGGGAAGCGGATGGCGACGCCTTCGCTGGCGCCGACCAGCGCCGAATTGGCCTTGAGGAAGATGCCCTGGGCCTGGATGCCCGACGGGCGCTTCGGGCCCTGATCGGCGCCGGTGACATGGGGCTGGGCCGCCATCTCGGCGACATGGGCGGCGTAGTTGACCGGCGCCGCCATGACCTTGGACGGACGCGCCACCGGGGCCAGCAGGGCAACCTCGGAGGCGGGCTTGCCCGGAACCTTGGCCGCTGCCTCTTCCATCCGTCCGCGCCATTCCGGCAGGGCCGCGATCACCGCGTCGCCCCGCATGTCGTAGCGCGCGCCGGCGCGGATCTCGTCCTGAATATCGCTGATGTCGTGAATCATCCCGTCGATCACGACTCCCAGGCGGTCCTCGTCAAATCGGCAAAGCTTCATCGTGTCTCCCTTTCCTTGCGCGGTGCGTCGGCCCGCGCATTTTCATGATTTGAAACGCGGTTAGTTATAGGGGCCGGCTCGCCGGCGGGCAATCGCTACCGCCCGATTTCGCCACGGTTTCAGCCGTCCTTCCCCTCCAGCCAACGGCGCGCCGTCGCCGCCGCGCCGGACGTCAGCGGCAGGTCGAGGCCGAAGGATTTGGCGAGCGCCTCGGCATGCTGGACGTCCTTGGACAACAGGATGTCGTCGGGCTCCAGCGGCTTAACCACCGCCTTCCTGTCCTTGATGTCGAAGACCCGGTCCCAGGTCATCACGGCGGCGCCGGTGGAGATCGAACGCGCCATGTCGAGGAACTGGCCGGCATCGAGCCCGCCGGCACTGGCGATGCGGGCGCATTCGGACAGCATCACCCGTTCGATGCCGTTGGTCAGGTTCTTGCAGATCTTGGCGACGTTGCCCGAGGTCAACGGCCCGAAATGGCAGACCTGCTTGCCCAGCGCCTCGAGGTGCGGGCGGATCTCCGCCACCACGTCGTCGGGGCCGCCGACCAGGAAGGTCGCCTCGCCGGCATGGACCCGGCGGGGCACGGCGGTGATCGGCGAATCGATCACGGTGACCCCCTTCTTCTCCGCCGCCGCCGCCACCTTGCGGGTGGTCTCGGGCATGATCGTGGAATGGAGGATCAGGATCGACCCCGCCTCCGCACCTTCCAGCGCGCCGCCCGGCCCCAGGGCCGCGGCCAGCACCTGGTCGTCGGTGCGCACCAGAAGGTGGATGATGTGCTGGCCCTTGGCGGCCGCGGCCGCCGATGCGGCGATCTCCGCCCCGATCGATTTGGCGGCGTCGAGATTGTCCTTGGAGACATCGAATGCCGTCACCTTGAGGCCCGCCTTGATCATGCGGTCCAGCAGGCCCTGGCCCATGTCCCCGGTGCCGATCAGCGCGACGTGGTCGACCATTGGTTGCCCTCCTGTTTCTGGTTCTTTCTTTTCGCCCGCGCAGGGCTCGGGATGAAGGTACCAGGGTTCCGGTGGCCCGGTAAATGGCGCTATTCTGTGATCGCGCCCCCGGAAGCCGTCCGGGGGAAAACGGGAGACACACATCATGCCCTTTACCAGCTGGCGCGGCCTGGTCGGCCTGGTCAAGCCGACCCGGCGGCCGGGGTCGCTCGAGGAATTGGTCCGCATGCTGCCCGAAGGCGTCGGGCTGATCCCCTGCCTTCTCAACGTGCGCGGCGGCACGCTGGAGGAATTCAAGGCGGCGCCCCGGTTCTACGAGGAACAGGTAAAGATGCTGGCCGGCGACGGCTGCGACCTCATCATTTGTTCCGGCACGCCGCCTTTCATGTTGCTCGGCCGCAAGCGCGAGGCGGCCCTGGTGCGCGGCTGGGAGCGCAAGTACAAGACCAAGATCTTCTCCCAGGGCATGACCCATGCCAACGCGCTGCGCGCGCTCGGCGTGAAACGCTTCGTCGGCGCCAGCTACTCCGCCCTGCAGAACGGGATCGTCGTCAAGTACATGACGGAGGCCGGCTTCGACATCGCCGACATGCGCCCCATCGAAGTGCCCTTCGACCAGGTCGGCCAGCTTTCCCCGGAACAGGTCTACGGCCACATCAAGAAGATGTGCGCGGGCGTCAAGCGCTTTGACGGCATCTACATCCAGGGCGGCGGCTGGCGCATGACGCCGATCATCGAGACGCTCGAGCGCGACCTCGGCGTGCCGGTGTTGATTTCGTCCGCCGCCGATTGCTGGGAGATCCAGCACGCGTTGTCCATCCGCGAGCCGGTATACGGGCTCGGCCGCCTGCTGGCCGAGCTGCCGCCGCCGAAGCCGGACCCGAAGTGAGGTGAGCGCGCCCCAGGCGAACCCGGCGGCGCTTGCCCGGCTGCTCGGCCGGGTGCGCAATTGCCGCGAATGCGCCCATGCCCTGCCCCACGACCCCCGGCCGGTGTTGCGGGCCAGCGTCACCGCGCGGCTGATGATCGTCGGTCAGGCGCCCGGCACCCGGGTGCACGAAACCGGCATCCCCTTCAACGACCCCTCGGGCGATACCCTGCGCGCCTGGCTCGGCATCGACCGCGCGGTATTCTACGACTGTTCGCGCATCGCCATCGTGCCGACCGGGTTCTGCTATCCCGGCAAGGGCAAGTCGGGCGACGCCCCGCCCCGGCCGGAATGCGCGCCGCTCTGGCATCCCAAGCTCAGGCCCCTGATGCCGGGGATCGAGCTGACGCTGCTGATCGGCGCCTATGCCCAGGCCTATTACCTGGGCGACCGGCGGCAGAAGACCCTGGCGGCGACGGTCCGCAACTGGCGCGATTACCTGCCCGATTACCTGCCGACGCCCCATCCCAGCCCGCGCAACAAGCTGTGGCTCAAGAAGAGCCCCTGGTTCGAGGCCGAGGTGGTGCCCGAACTGCGCGCCCGGGTCGCGCGCATCCTCGGCCGGTGAGTCGCCTTATTTAAGGAATTATTTAATTAAATAGTTATATAAATAAGGCGGTGCGCGCTTTATGAAGCTTAACCTTTCGCGCCGGGCGACTTTCACAGCCCGTTAACTTTACGTCCGCTTATGACTGCGATCTCAATCGGTCGCTGCAACACAAGCGTTAAACCTTTCCGCCGGTGTTTCGAACCCCAGCGTCTTGCGCGGTCGCTCGTTGAGCTGGCGCGCCACCTTGTCGAGCTGCGCCTGCGAGTATACCGACAGATCCGTTCCCTTCGGGAAGCACTGCCTGAGAAGCCCGTTGGTGTTCTCGTTTGAACCGCGCTGCCACGGGCTCTGCGGATCGCAGAAGTAAACATCCATCTCCGTCGCCAAGCTGAAGCGCCGGTGATCCGCAAGCTCCTTGCCGCGGTCCCAGGTGAGCGACTTGCAGAGCTCCGTGGGCAGCCTTCGCGCCTGCGCAATCAGCGCCGAGACCACCGTCTCGGTATCCTTGCCGGGCACCTTCACCAGCATCACGTAGCGCGTATGGCGTTCCACCAGGGTGGCGATGTAGCTGTTCTTCGAGCCCGTCAGCAGATCGCCTCCCCAATGGCCGGGCACCGCCCGGTCCTCGACCGAAGCCGGACGCGCGCGGATCGAGATCATGTCCTTGATCTGCCCATGGCCGCCGCCCTTCCGGGTGGCC
>JAOTVC010000202.1 GCA_029863585.1 Alphaproteobacteria bacterium
TGTTGATGATGAGCAAGGGTGCGGTCCTCCCTGGGCATTGGTTGTTAATTCGTTCGATAATGGGCACGGCGGCCTCGAAAGCAATTATTCTTTTTACCGCCCAGGTGGCCCCGGGGCAAACCCGGGGGCATGAATTGGATTCAAGCACGGAGGAACCCGTCATGCCTTACACGGCCGTCAACGGCTTGGAGTTTCATTACCGGATCGACGGGCCGGACGGCGCGCCCTGGGTGACGTTTTCCAACTCGCTCGCCACCGACCTGCATCTTTGGGATGCCCAGGTTGCGGAGATCGAGGATCGCTATCGCATCCTGCGTTACGACACCCGCGGTCACGGCAAGACCGCGGCCCCGCCGCCGCCTTACGATTTCGCCCTGTTGGAATCCGACGTGATCGGGCTGTGGGATCGTTTGGGGATCGCGCGTTCCCACTATGTCGGGCTGTCGCTGGGGGGCTCCACCGGCTTCGGCCTTGCCATCAATTATCCCGAGCGCATCGCCAGCCTGGCGGGCTGCGACTGCCGGGTGACCTCGCCGCCGGCGTTCAAGGCGGCCTGGGAGAGCCGGGTCGAGATGGTGGAGAAGGGCGGCACCGCAGCGGTGGTGGAGGACACCATGAACCGCTGGTTCACCGGCCCGACCCTGGCCGCCGACGGGCCCGACATGGAACGCATCCGCACCATGATCCGCGAAACCTCGGCCAACGGCTTCATCGGTTGCGCCAACGCGCTGCAGGGCATCGAGTACCTCGAGGCGGCGCGAACCATCGCCTGCCCGACCCTGATCATCGTCGGCGAAAATGATCCCGCGGCGACGCCGGAATTGGCCGGGGCAATGCATCAGCGGGTCGCGGGATCGCGCTTGGAAGTGCTGCCCGATGCGGCGCATATCTCCAACATCGAAAATCCGGCCGCCTTCAACGCCGCCCTGATCCCCTTCCTCGACGCCGTGGTTGCCGAAGAGGCGGGGAACGCGGGACAATAGCCGCAACGAATCGAACCGGGGGAGGGGAGCATGCCGCCGCTGCATATCAACATCGCCACCAGCGACTACGACCACATCCGCGACATTCCGTTGGGGCGGGTGCCGATCGAAGGTGCCACCTTCAATTATCAGATCTACCCGATCGAAGAGACCTTCTACCGCTTCGTTCATTACCGGGAATGGGATGTCTCGGAAATGTCGTTCGGCAAGTTCGCGTCCATCATGGCCGAAGACGATCCCGATATCATCGGCCTGCCGATCTTCACCGCCCGCATGTTCCGGCAAAGCTCGACCTATGTGCGCAAGGGCGGCGGCATTGAAAGCGGCGCCGATTTGCGGGGCAAGCGCGTCGGGGTTCCCGAATGGGCCCAGACCGCGGCGGTCTATACCCGCGGCTGGCTGACCGACGATCTGGACATTCCCCTATCGGAAATCGAATGGTTCCAGGCCGGGTTGAACGAGCCCGGCCGCCGCGAACAGGTGGAGTTGCACTTGCCGGACGATTGTTCCCTCACCCCGGTGCCCGACAAGTCGCTGAAGGACATGTTGCAGGCGGGCGAATTGGACGCCTTTTTCGCGGCCCGGCCGCCGGTCGGCATGGATGCGCCCGACAGCATGATCGAGCCGCTGTTCGCCGACGGCCCGGCCGAGGAGGCGGCCTATTACAAGCAGTCCGGCATCTTCCCCATCATGCACACGGTCGCCATGCGCCGCGACGTCTACGAGGCCAATCCCTGGCTCGCCCAGAACCTGCTGAAGGCCTTCAACCAGGCGCGCGATATGAGCCTGGCCCGCATTTTCGACCGCCAGACCTCGCGCTTCATGGTGCCCTGGTTCGTCGATTTCGCCGAGGCGCAGAAGGAGCTGCTGGGCGCGGATTTCTTCCCCTACGGGCTGGAGGAGAACCGCAAGACGCTGGAGGTGTACCTGCGCTGGTGCCATGAGCAGGGCATCGCCCGCCGGCTCTTGAGCCCCGACGAGCTGTTCGCGCCTGAAACCCGGACCGCGTTCAAGGTCTGAGGGTTCAGGTGGAACTGGCGAAGCGTTGCTAAACCTTCCATAATGGTTAATGGAACCCGGCGCGGATGCGATGCGCGGCGCGCGGGTATCCTCTGTGAACCGGATCGAGGACCCCAATGAAACCGAGATTGATACTGCCGCTCATCGCCGCTGCTTTCCTTATCACTGGTTGCGCATCGGGCAATACGGCAGCGGAAAAGCGCGCCGATATCCTGAAGATGCGGGATGAGACCCTGACCAAGCTTTACAAGATTCAGCCCGGCGCCCGGACGCGGATCCGCACGGCTGCGGGCTACGGCGTGTTCACCAATGTAGGCGTTCACATCATCTGGCTTGGGGCCGGCGGCGGCTGGGGCGTGGTTCACGACAACCAGACCGGCAAGAACACTTACATGAACATGGGCTCCGCGGGGGTTGGATTCGGCCTCGGGCTCAAGGATTTCCGTGGCGTCTTCGTGTTCACCCAGAAGAAATACCTGGATTGGTTCACGGATAAGGGCTGGGACGCCTCCGCCCAGGCCGACGCCGCGGCCAAGGCCAAGGACAAGGGCGATGCCTGGGCCGGCGCCGTCGACGTGGCGCCCGGGATCTATCTCTATCAGATCACCGAGAACGGCCTGGCGCTGCAGGCGACCATCCAGGGCACCAAATACTGGAAGGACAGCGAACTCAACAAGTAATCCCCGCCACGGCGGCGTCCGACGGACGGACGCCGCGGCCGTCGTTATTTCGGGTTTACATGGGAAGCGAGCCCCGGGGCCGGGAAGCGCCTCGACACGGCCGCGTCCCTGTGATTAAATATCTGTCACCAAGCAGGACACAAGTATAGTTAATGTTTATTTTACGCCAGGGAGGCGTCGGTCTTATGAAATCCCAGGTTTTGGCACTCGCGGTAGGTTTGGGCCTGGCCATTGCTGGAAGTCCACCTGTAAACGCGGATGATATTTCCGATGCGTTATCGGGCGCGACGACGCTCCAAGAGTCGCAACTGAAAATGGCTAAAGGAAGTGCTCCTGCGCCTGCTCTCCTGGATCAGACCGAGGGGCAGTCCGGCTTGTTCGGGCCCGGAGGCGGGACGACGAGCCCAGGCGGCCTGGGTGGCGTGGCCACGGGCCAGGCGGGAAGTCTGGCCGGCAGTACCGGTAGCCTCGGGACCAATACGCTCAGCCCCGTCTCGACCCCCATCAACGTGGGACTGGGCGTCGTTGGCGACCATATCGGTGTCGGGCTGCCAACGCTTCCGCAGTAGCCTTCTCCCAAACATGCTGCGGTTCCGTTCCGACGATGTGTCCGGACGGTCCGGTGCGGCCGGCTTGCGGCTGTCCAAGGGCGTAGCGCAGCATGTTCCGATTGGGATAGCGGCAAATTCGAATAGAATGACGAGACGCGAACATCGAAGCCCGAAGGGGCGGCCTCGCCGCCGCGGGTGGTTTCCGCGCGCAGATTGAAAAATTAGGAGTACATCCATGACGGAGAATAGCTGGCGCACCGGCCCCCGCCACCGCGAGCCGGCCGAACTCGGCAAGCCGATCGTCGATCCCGCCGCCTGGCATCCGGAGGATTTCGCCGGTTCCCAGGAATGGGTGTACCGCATGAACGACACGGAAATCGGGGAAGTCCTCGATGCCGTCGACCGCATCGGCGGCCGCGGCCTTCAGATGATCGACGTGACCAAGGAGGATTTCGAGGTTCCGACCCTGGCCGCCGGCTTGGCGGAGGTCGGGGACGAGCTGATGGAGGGCCGTGGCTTCGCCCTGATCCGCGGGCTGCCGGTCAAGGGCCGCAGCCGGGAGCAGACGGCGCTCGCGTTCTGGGGTATCGGCGCCCATATGGGCGAGGCGGTGTCGCAGAACACCAAGGGCCACCTTCTGGGCCACGTGACCGATCTCGGCGGGGACTACGCCAAGGTACGGGGCTACATGACCAAGGCGCACATGAAGTTTCACGCGGATCGCGCCGATCTCCTGTCGCTGTGTTGCCTGCATCCGGCCCGGTCCGGCGGGGCGCATCGGGTCTGTTCTTCGCTGACGCCGTACAACGAAATGCTGAAACGGCGTCCCGATCTGGCATTGGAGTTATCCTTTCGATTTTATATGTCGCGCAACGGCGAGATCCCTGCCGGGGCGACCAAGCCCTGGACCCGCGTGCCGATCTTCAGCGTCACCGACGGCTATTTCGCGGCCCGCGGTGCGTCGGCCGCCATCGTCAAGGCGCAGCGGATCGATGGCGTTCCGCCGTTGACGCCGGCGCAGCGCGAGGCCATCGCGCTTTACCAGGAGCTGACCGAGCGGATCGCCGTCGATATCGATTACGAGATCGGCGACATTTCCTTCGTGCAGAACCATGTGACCCTGCATTCGCGCACGGCGTTCGAGGATTGGCCCGAGCCGGAACGCAAGCGCCACCTCTTGCGGCTGTGGATCTCCAACCGTCGGCGGCCGGTTCACGACGATATCGAAAAGGCAATCCGCGGCGTCCTGGCCGAAGGCACGGTCCCGAAGGCTTCGCTCGAGGTCGCCTGACCGGCGCGTGAAGCTGCGGGGGAACTCCGCGGTCTTTCCGTCAACTGCGGGGTGGGCCGGGTGACGCCGCGTTTGAGTCCGCGGCGCGCGGCAAACAGTTGGGCGCCGGGGGTCCCGGGCTGCCGTTCGGTCGCGGTTGGCCCGGCCCGTCTCCAACAAGAAACCCAGCCTTTGAATTCGGCGCGTGGCCGCGCGGTCTGACGCCGAAATCCGAGCTACCTGCGCGCCCGCCGATACTCCGCCGCCATTGCCCTGGCACGGTCTTCCTGGGCGCGGGAACAGTACTGGGCATCGACGGCTCGCCCGCGGCGGTTGAACCGCACCCGGCAGCCGCTCGAGAAGACGACATCGAGGCTACCGTTCCTGTGCTCGACGATATGCGGGCCCCGGCCCCGGCGCCCGTGCCGGCGCATGTAGGCCGAGACGGCGTCGTGGGCGCGGCCTTCCTGGGCGCGGGAACAGCGCTGGGCATCGACGGCCTGGCCGCGGCGATTGAAGATCATCCTGCAGCCGCTGTGGAACACGACCTGGAGGCGCCCGTTCCTGAGCTCGTTGATCCGCGGCCCTCCGCCCGAGGGGCCGACGGGACGCCGATGTCGGCGCATGTAGGCCGAGACGGCGTCGTGGCCGCGGCCCTCCTGGGCGCGGGAACAGCGCTGGGCATCGACGGCCTGGCCGCGGCGATTGAAGATCATGATGCAGCCGCTGCGGAACACGACCTGGAGGCGGCCGTTCCTGAGTTCGTTGATCCGTGGTCCCGGCCCGGGGCGTCCGACCGGGCGCCCATGGCGGCGCAGGTGCGCGGCCACGGCATCATGGGCGCGGCCCTCCTGGGCGCGGGAGCAATGCTGGGCGTCGATGGCCTTACCGGCGCGGTTGAAGATCATTCGACAGCCGCTGCGGAAGATAACCTCGAGACGGCCGTTCCTTCGTTCATGGAGCGCCGGGTCGTGGGCCTGGACCGGAAGGATCTGGGGGGACTGTTCGAGCCCGGGCCGAACACCGGCCTCGGCCAGGGATGCCATGCCGAAGGGCAGGAAAACAGCCGCCGCGGCGGCCAGGACAAGTCTTTTCATCTCACCAGTCCTCTCATGGTCTGTGCGCCGATGATCGCGACATACATGTGGCAACAGTTTACGCGTTCCGCGAGCGCGAGGCGATTGTCATGGTTTTCGATAAATTGTCTCCAATTTCCAATGCCGAATACCCGCCCTGGGGTCCCGACGGGGAAGGCGCAAGGCCCAAGCCGCGGCGCCAATCCCTCTGCGTCGCCCCGTCCCTCGTTCATTCCGCGTAGCCGGGAACGACCCGGACGTCGAGGACGACGCGACCGCCGGCTTTGACATCGGCGGCGGCTTTTTCCAGAGCCGGCGCAAGCTCGGCCGCGTCATCGACGGAGGCGGCTTCGAACCCGAAGGAACGGGCGAGGGAAGGGATGTCCACATCCGGCTGGTCGATCCGCTGGCCGATCCATTTGTTTTCGACCGGGCGTTCGCGGTCGATGGCGACGCGCTCCTGATGGGCGACGTCGTTGAAATAGGCGCGGTTGTTGGCGACGATGACCAGCAGCGGGATGTCCATGTGCGAGGCGGTCCAGATGGCGCTTGCCCCCATGACGAAATCGCCGTCCCCGACCATGGCGACGGGAAGGCGTCCCGTCCCTTTCAGGGCCAGCGCCGCGCCGACCGCGTGGCCGGGCCCGGCACCGACACCGGCGCCGCCGTTGGAACCGAAGAAATCGAGCGGCCCGCGGATGATGATGCAGTCCCCCGGCCAGCCGAGCGGCATGTTGATCAGGCTGACGTCTTCGCGGGCCTCATGAAAGGCGCGCCAGATCAGCGCCATGTCGCGCAGGGCCATGGTGCCTTGCGCGGCCGCTTCCCGGCGCTCGCTATTCTCATTCCGGAGCTCCAGCTTTTGCGCCTGAGGCGCCGTCGTGCCGCGGGATTCGATCTCTCTCAGCAAGGCGTCGACCGCGACGTCGGGATGGGCCAGCACCCGGAGATCGGCG
>JAOTVC010000203.1 GCA_029863585.1 Alphaproteobacteria bacterium
TCCGCCTGACCGGCGGCGATCCGTTCCTGGGCGGCGGTCAGTTCGTCGCGCGCCGCCTCGGCCCCCTGGCGCTGGCGTGCCTCGGCTTCCTGGATCAGGGCGAGTTCCTGGCGGACCTGCTCGGCCGCCGCCTGGGCGGCCTGTAGGTCGGCGCCGTTTTGTTCCGCCGCCGCGGTGGCCGCCGCGAGCTCGGTCTTGGTCCGTTCGGCCTCTTCCTGGGCGCCGGTCAGCCGCAGCTGGCTGTCTTCAAGGGCCTGTTGCAGCTCGCTCACCTGGGCCTGGAG
Organism: Alphaproteobacteria bacterium; assembly: GCA_029863585.1. Taxonomy (GTDB): domain Bacteria; phylum Pseudomonadota; class Alphaproteobacteria; order SMXQ01; family SMXQ01; genus SMXQ01. The sequence goes on from JAOTVC010000203.1 coordinate 285, forward strand.
CTTTTCGCCCTCGGCCTTGACAGTTGAGGTCTCCTGGCGGCTCGCCTCGAGGGCGGCGCGGGCTTCCTCCGCGGCGCGGGCCTGGGCTTCGCCGATCTCGGCGAGCTGTTGGCGCACCTGCTCGCTCTCCTGGCGCGCCGCCGCCAGCTCCGCCTGGGTCTGTTCGCTCTCCTGGCGGGCGCCCGCCGCCTCCTGTTCGGCGGCATTGATGGCGTCCTGGGCCTCGGCGATCCGAGCCTTGAGCGCCTGGGCTTCTTCCTCGCCGGCCTGGGCCTTGTGCTGGAGGGCCGCCAGTTCCTCGCGCAATGTTTGGGCCTCTGCCGCGGCGCGCGCGTTCTCTTCCTTCAGGTTGCCTTGGGCGTCCTGCAGGGCTTCGATGGCAACGCGCGCATCGTGCAGATCCTTCTCGGCCTGCTCCTGGACCTGCCGGGTGGCCTGCTTGGCCTGCTCGGCCTCCGCCTGGACCTGGGCCACGGCGTCCTGGGCGCCGGAGAGCTCGGTCCGGGCGTGATCGAGTTCGGCCTGGATGCGGCCGGCTTCTTCCCGGGCCTGGGACAGTTCCTTGTGGATCTGATCCTGGTTCTTTCCGGCATCCTCCTGGATGCGCTCCATCTCGGCGCGCAGCCGTTCGGCTTCCTTCCGTGCGTCCTCGACCTGGGCCTGATATTTCTGCGTTGCCTCCTGCGCCTGCGAGAGCGCGCCTCCGGCCTGTTCCGCCTCTTGGGCGGCGCGGGCCAGTTCTTCCTTCAGCGGTGCCAGGGCATCCTTGGCCTCCCGGGCCTCCTGGCGGGCGGCGTCGATCTCTCCCTGTGCCTGGGCGGCGGTTTCGATGGCCTGGGCGGCACGGGCTTCGGTATCGGCGAGCGCATTGCGCGCCTGCTCGGCCTCGGCCTGAGCCTTTTCCAGATCCGCCTGAACCTGGCCCAAGCCCTCATTGACCACGAGGCCCCGCGCTTCGATGCGCTCGCGCTCCTCTTCCAGGCTGCGCCGGTCCTGTTCGAGCTTTTGACGGCTCTCCTGAATGGCGGCGCGGTCCTGTTCGAGGGTCTTGAGTTCGTTCTCGATGCGGGCGATGTCCTCTGCCGATACCCCGGGGATGGGGTTGACTGGCGCCGCCATGCCTCTGGCGGGGCGGCCCGAAGAGATATCGGTGAGGCTGGCGACGACCCCGCCACCGGCCAGCGGCGTCAACTCGGCCAGCAGGGGGCGGCCGTCGGAATGTTTGATCTCCTGGCTTGCTGGTTCCGTCGGGATCGGCGGCGTGCCTTCGGCGTCGGCATCATTTTCCGCGGCCTCCTCGGCGAGGCCCAGCATTTTCGAGCCGTCGACGCCAAGTGCCAGAGACTCTTCGGGAAGTTCGCCGAGCTCCTGGAACTTTCGGTTGAAGGCGACGAGCTTCCACTCGGGATCGAAGACAGCGATGCCCTGGTCCAGGTTCTCGATGACGATATTGAGCAGCCGGGAGCGTTCGGCGGCGCGTTCGTCCGCCTCCTTCTTGTGGCTGAGGTCGCGGGCGACGCCAATGAACACACGATCTTCGTCGAGCATCATCTCCCCCACGGAGATTTCCATGGGGAAAGTATGACCCTCCTTGTGGCGGCCGGTGACCTCGCGCGGGCCCGCGTTTATGATGTCGCTGCGCCCGGCCTGGAGATAGCGCTCGATATAGCTGTCGTGTTTCCGGGCATCGGCCGTCGTCATCAGGATGGAGACGTTTTGGCCGATCAGCTCTTCGGACTTGTAGCCGAAGATCCGTTCCGCGGCCCGGTTGAAGGATTCGATCTTGCCGGTCTTGCCGATCGTAATGATGGCTTCGCCGCTGTTGTCAAGAATGCCGCGGACCCGGCGTTCGGCAGTGCTAAGCGATTTCTTGGTGATCAGCTGCTTGGCACGAAGCTCGCTCATCACGCCCTGCATCTTCAACAGTGTGCGGTAGCGCCACAGCAGCAGCGCCACAAGAATGACGATCAGGACGATGGCGATGCCCAGCGCGCTGGCCGCGGCCAGCGTCCATCCGGATAGGGATGCGACGATACCCGAGGGCGGCGGCGCGGATTTCACGTTCGCCGTGGCGGCCTCGCCTTCGAGCGATGCGTCGGCGGGCGCGCCCGGCTGGCTGCCGGCCGCCGCATTGCCGGTTTCCCCAGTGGCGGCCACCGGTGCGGATTTCTTATCCGTGGAGGTGTCGGGATTGGTGGCGGGCGCTTGCCCGGTCGCGGGCACCCCGGGCACGGGTATGCCCGACGCCGACGCGGGGCTTTCCGGCGCCGTTGCCGCCGTCTGTGCAACGATCGGCGGCGCCACCGACAAGAAGCCCAGGATCACGATCAAGCAACCCAGTGCCTTCAATGATTTGGTGCGAAAAGAGTCCAAAATCGCCCGAGCCACTCAAAAAATTCGACAAACGCGTGAAAAAAACGACAGACGCGGCGGCGCGGGAACGGCCATGTTTACCACTGTGGCCCGCAGCTAGCGCGGCTCAGGGCCGAAAATAGCGGTTAATGTGTAAATATATGATTAGCTATGCCGGACATTGTCGACAAATCCGGCGCACCGGGTGAAAGGCTTGTTTTTCCAATCACTTGGCCATGGAAATCCGGGCATTTGAAGAGAAAATAATGCGGTTGTTTTGGCCCCGGTAGGGATGGGATCCGTGCACCAGGAAAGAGGGAAAGAACAGCGCCCGGCCTTCGGCCGCCTTGAAGCTGCGGCTGGCCTCGGCCATGTAGATGCTGCCCCAATCGTCCGAATCGCTCTTGTTGAAGGGCGAGATGAAGAACGTGCCGCCGTCGCGCGGGCCGTCGGTCTTGCCGATCTGCAGGTAGTAGACGCAGGACCAGGAGCAATTCCGGTGGACATGGGGATCGACGATGCCGTCCGATAGGTAGTTGATGAACCACGAGCCCGTGATCTCGATCGAGAATTTCGAGGTATCGAGGTGGCGGAGTCGCCACTGTTCCTTGTTGGCGGCGGTGCTGATCTCGATGAAGCTTTCGACGAAAAAATCGGCCAGCGCCCGGATGCCGGCGTGGGAATCGTAGAACTTGGGAATGATGCCGTAATCGCTCTCATAAAGATGACGGTTCTCCGGCGCGGTGCGCGACTTGGGGTGCTCCGCCATGTACTGCTCGACTAGGGAGACGAGCCCCTCCTTGTGCTCCCCATGGCCGGGAAACTCCCGCTCGAGGATCAGGGTGGGCCAGAGCTCCGTCAGATTTCCAACCATCACTTGTCCTTCCGGCGCGCGCCGTCGTTCGCGGCGCCAGTATGCCACTTTTTCACGCCGACGGGCAGGGGGCGCGGGCCCGGAGCGCAGGGCATTCCCACGGGATGCCGCCTCTGATACCGTGGCGCGAGCTTATCGACAGGGGATGGGCCCGTGAGCGAAATCGCCGATGACGTCCCGAGGACCGAACGCACCTTCGCCGTCTTGATGGCGGGGTTCGTCGTGGTGTTGGTGCTGACCAACATTATCGGGGTCAAGCTGTTCCTCGCCTTTCCCACGACGCTTCCCCTGGGCCTGTTCGGCGAGGCGATCACGCTGACCACCGGGCTGATCACCTACCCGATCACCTTCCTGCTGACCGACATCGTGTGCGAGGTGTTCGGGCGCAAGCGCGCCAACTTGATGGTCGCCACCGGTTTCGTGATGAGCCTGATCTCCCTGGTCCTGATCCAGATTTCACTGGTCCTGCCGGGATCCCCGGCCTGGCCATCGGGCAACCCCAACTACGGCACCGTTGAAGAAATGCAGCGCGCCTTCGAATCGGTGTTCACGCTTCCCGGCATCTTGATCTTCGGTTCGATGACGGCCTACCTGGCGGCGCAGCTGCTCGACGTTAAGCTATTCCATTTCTGGAAGACGGTGACCCGGGGCCGCCATCTGTGGCTGCGCAACAACGCCTCCACCATGACCTCGCAAATGGTCGACACCATCATCGTCAACTCGATCTTCTTGGGATTCGGTCTCGGCCTCGACTGGGGTTTGGTCGTCAAGATCATCATTGCCAGCTATCTGTTCAAGCTGGCGATCGCCCTGGCGGATACGCCCTTCATCTACCTGGGGGTTTGGGCGGTGCGCCGCTATTTGGGCGTGGCTCCGGTCTCCGGTCCGGCACCGGCCTAGATGCAGCGAGGCGCTTAACCGGGGCGCCAATCCCTGCTAGTTTAAGAGCCTGCCCGGCCCCCGCTGGGCGGCAAAGACATAAGGGAGGCGGCAATGCCGACGGTCGACGCGGACGCTCATGTCATCGAATCCATGGCCACCTGGTCGTACCTGAGCGAGGAGGAGGCGGGCTTTCTGCCGATCATCACCGAGCAGGTCTCGGGCGCGGAATTGCACAACCGCGACGGCCACCTGCAGCGGGAGTTTTGGGTCATCAACGGCCGGGTGCATAATCGGGACCGTAACCTGGGAACCAACACGCCCATCGATTCCCGGGAGATGCGCGAGGTCGATGCCCGGCTCAAACACATGGACGAGCTCGGGGTCGACGTCCAGGTCCTGTTCCCGACCCTCATGTTGCGCCCCATCGCCGACAACGCTGCGTTGGATTACGCGCTGGTGCGGTCCTATAACCGCTGGCTCGCCGATATCTGGAAACAGGGTAACGGGCGCCTGCGCTGGGCCGTGGTGCCGCCGCTCCTCGCCCAGGACAAGCTCAGGGACGAGCTTACCTTCGGCAAGGAGAATGGAGCCTGCGCCGTCTTCATGCGGCCCCTGGAATGCGAACGGCCCTTGTCCGACAAACACTTCTATCCGCTTTACGAGGCGGCGCAGGAGTTGGACCTGCCCATCTGCATCCATCTCGGCAACGGCAGCTTCGATGTCCATGACTTCTATCAGCGCGACACCACCTTCACAAAATTCAAGCTGATCGTCGTGGGCTGCTTCCATTCTCTGGTGCTCTCCGGCACGCCGGCGAAATTCCCGGGCCTGCGGTGGGGCATCATCGAAGCGGGCGCCGACTGGCTGCCCTTCGCGCTGAATGACCTGCGCCAGCGCACGTTTCGTGAGGGCAAGCGCCTCGCCGAACGCGTGCTGGCCGACAACAACATCTATGTGACCTGCGAGGTGGCCGACGACCTTGCCCATGTCATGGAGTGGGTGGGCGAGGACAACCTGATCATGGGCACCGATTACGGACACGCCGATTTCTCGAGCCATATCGACCAGCTCGCCCGCTTGCGCCAGAAGGCCGACCTGAGCCCCGAAGTGATCGACAAGATCCTGTGGGATAACCCCCGGACACTCTATGGCCTCGACTGAAGGGGGCGCGCGCCCCTGGCGCCGTCGCCGCAGGCAGGCGTGATCCGATGGCCGGCTTCGATTACGTAATCGTGGGCTCGGGCTCCGCCGGCAGCGTGCTGGCGGGCCGCCTGGGCGAGGACGAGAACGCCACCGTCCTGGTGCTGGAGGCGGGCGGCCCCGACCGCGATCCCTTCATCCGCATTCCCATCGGCATCGGCGTCATGCACGAAAAGCGCAGCCACGATTGGGGCTACGACACGGAGCCGGAGCCCGGCCTTGGCGGCCGTTCGATCGAGGCGATGCGGGGCAAGGTGATCGGCGGTTCTTCCAGCATCAACAACATCAGCTGGGTGCGGGGCAACCGCGGGGATTACGACCGCTGGGCGGGTTACGGGCTGAAAGGCTGGTCCTATGCCGAGGTGCTGTCCTACTTCCGCCGTGCGGAGACTTGGGAGGAGGGGGCCAACACCTACCGCGGCGGCGAAGGGCCGCTTCATATCCAGCGGGGGCGGACCGTGGACCCGCTCTTCGATGCCTATCAGAACGCGGCCGCGGCGCTCGGCTATCCATTCACCACGGATCACAACGGGGCCTCCCAGGACGGCATTGCCCGCGCCCAGAACAACATCAAGGACGGCCGCCGCCACAGCCTGGCCGATGCCTATCTGCGCCCGGCGATGGCACGTGGCAACGTCACCCTGGAAACCCGTGCCCATGCCACGCGAATCCTGATGGACGGCACGAAGGCCACCGGGATCGAATACGTCCAAAACGGCGAGACCAAGCAGGTCTTTGCGGACAAGGAGGTGATCCTCGCCGGCGGCGTGTTCAACTCGCCGCATCTGTTGATGCTGTCGGGGATCGGACCGGCGGAGGAGCTGAAGGCGCATGGCATCGACTGCCGGATCGATGCCCCGGGTGTGGGGCGCAACCTGCAGGACCACATCGCCGTGATCGTTTACAACAAGCGCCGGTTCCAGGGC
>JAOTVC010000030.1 GCA_029863585.1 Alphaproteobacteria bacterium
GCATGACCTGCACCTTCAACTACCCCGGTTCCGGCCAGCGGGCGAAGGAAGTGAGCTGCAAGTGACCTGATTGGTGCTCAGGACGGATGCGGCCCGGTCCCCGTTTGGGGGGCCGGGCCGTCGCCATTTGCGGGACCGCGTGGCGGTCTAGCCCAGGGCGTCGATCTTGGCCGCCAGAATGAAGTCGTTCTCGTGCAGGCCCTTGATCTTGTGGGTCTGGACGGAGATATCGACGTAGCCCCAGCCCAGCTTGAAGTCTGGGTGATGGCCGATGTCCTCGGCCAGGGCGCCGACCTTATTGACGAAGTCCAGGGCGCCGACAAAATTGTCGAAGCTGAAACTGCGGCGCAGCCAGGTGGCGTTGTCGGTCAGGTCCCATTTGGGCGTCTGGGCGCGCAGATCCTCGGCCGCCTCCGGTGTCAGCGGCGGCGTGCCCCCTTTGCAGGGGATGCAAGTCCTTCCGGCAAGCGATTCGCTCATGACAGGGCCTCCTTGATCGGGGCGTTGCGGCGGCGGCCTAGGCGAGGGTCGCCTTCACCGCTGCGACGATCCGGTCCGGTCCGGGCATCATCGCTTCTTCCAGCGGCGGTGAAAAGGGAACCGGCACCGGCGGCCGGGCGACCCGGGCGACCGGGGCCTTCAGCGCGTCCATCGCCCGTTCCGCGGCCAGCGCCGCGATCTCCGAGCCGATCGAGCACATTTGATAGCCCTCCTCGACACAGACGAGCCGGCCGGTCTTGCGGATAGAGGCGACGATGGTCTCGGTATCCAGCGGCACGATGGACCGCGGATCGACCACTTCGGCGTCGATGCCCTCGGCGGCGAGCCGTTCCGCCGCTTCCACCGCCCATAAGACGGCGCGGGAAGTCGCGACGATGGAGATGTCGCTGCCCTCGCGCCGGATGTCGGCTTTGCCGAGCAGCACTTCGTAGGGGTCGTCGGGGACCTCGCCCTCGGTGCCGAGAAGCGCGCCGTGGTCGATGTAGAGCGTCGGCGAATCGCTTTTGAGCGCCGCCCGCAACATTCCCTTCGCGTCCCGAGGTGTCGTCGGCATGATCATTTGGAGACCGGGATTGTTGGCGTACATCGACTGGGGGCTTGAGGAATGCTGGCCGGCGCCGCCCCGCCTGAGCCCGTGATACATGTGGAAGACCAGGGGCACCTTGATCTGGCCACCGGACATGGAGTGCGCCACCCCGGCCTCATGGACCAGTTGATTGACCGCCTCCAGGGTGAAGCTCGCGGTGCCGAAATGGCAGAACATCCGGGTTCCGGCCATGGCGGCGCCGATCGCCATGGAGGCGACGGCGCCTTCCGAGGTGGGCGGATCGGTGATGCGGTCGCCAAATCGTTCCATCAGCGGCTTGTCGAAATGGGCCTGGCCGCCATGGCCCAGGATGCCACGCCCGATCAGGGCGAAGCCGGGATTTTCCTCGGCCATGTCCGTCAGCGCTTCGATCAGGGCCTGGGCATAGAATTTTTTCGTCATATCGGGGGTCTCACGCGAAGACGCCGGTCATCAGGCTGCCGGGATCGGGGTAGGGACTGGCTTCGGCGAATTCCCGCGCCTTGGCCAGCAGTTCCAGCACCTCGCGGTCCATCTCCAGCACCCGCTCGCGGCTCAGGCTGCCGTCCTCGACCAGGGTCTTGGCGAAGGCGCGCAAGCCGTCATGATCGCGGACCCAGTCGGCATGATTGCCCTCGATCCGGTCTTCCTCCCAGGCGAGGCTCAGGTCCGTGACCCCGGTGGGAAATTCCGGCTTGGTCTGGTGGGAGCCCGGCCAGCGTTCCAGGTTTGCTTGCAGGAAGACCGGCCCGGCGCCGCCCCGGATATGGGCAACGGCGTCCTTGGCGCCTTCGGCCACCGCGTCGGCATCGCGTCCGTCGACGACGATGGCGCGGATCTGGAGGGCCTCGGGCAAATCGCGCAAGGCCTTGGCCGCCAGCATGGAAGACGGGCGCTGGCCCTCCTTGGCGTTGTTCTCGCACAGGAACAATACCGGCAGGCTGAAGATGGAGGCGAGGTTCAGGGCCTCTAAACAGATGCCTTCGTCGAGCGTGCCGTCGCCGAAATGGGTGATGGCGATGGCATTGGACCCTTGCGTCTTGAGGCCGAAGCCGGCGCCCACGGCGAGGCCGACGCTGCCGCCCACCATCGCCGAAGTGGACAGGAAACCCGACGCCCGGTCGCACAGGTGCCACGGCCCGCCGCGCCCGCCGTTGAGGCCGTCCTTGCGGCCCATGATCTCGGCGAACGCCCGCCCCGGATCGGCGCCGCGGGCGATGAGGTAGCCGTGATTGCGGTGGGTGGTGTGAAACAGGTCGTCGGGGGTGAGCCGGGAGACCACGGCGGCGCCGGTCGCCTCATGGCCGATATGCAGGTGCTGGCGCCCGACATACGGGTGATCCTGGGCGATGCGCAGGACCTCTTCCTCGAAGCGGCGCATCAGGATCATGCATTGAAGTATCCCGGCCCGGTCTTGGGCCGCCGGCGGTGCGATCATGCGTTCCCCCACACTGAAACGGCGCCCGCGGGTTCGGCGGGGCCGGCTGTTGATGGGGCCATTGTAATGGATCATGCGGCGGGGCACCACTTCGCCGCGGTGATGGGCGCGGCCTCCCTCGCACATGCGAAAGAAAAGGCCGCCCCAGGGGCAATCGTCACCATGACGACTAGGGGAAGCCCCGGGGACGGCCGATCCGCTACAAAGCGATTCTTACGCCGAAAATACGCTACTGGTACTGTTACGACTTGGACATATGCAGTTCGTTATAAATTCAAGCCAAGTATACGCTCTTACGCATGCTCTCGTTGTCGGTACTGTTCGATCAACGTCGAGGCGAATACTCGTAGAAATTCCCGAAATAGTCAAATTCATTCGCGTAGAATTTAATTAAAATTCTATGAATATTTAAGGTTAATGTGGGAGACCTTTAAAATATAAATATATTTCAATAGATTGTGGAAAATCAGGGCCCGGCGCCGCCTTGAAGTAAAACTGCGATCTATAGTTAACGGGACGCCCTATCGATGATCGGCGATTAGGTTGGCAGTTGCCATCGTATGGCCAAGAAACCAGGTGAATGTCGCTCACCAGGAAGGAAACCGATCGAAAAGCAGGGATTCAGGCGATCGCCGTGAAAGAGACAAGCCCAGAGGCCGGGTTTCCCTCGATGACGTGGCAGGAAAAGGAAGCCCAAGAGTTGGCCGACTTCACCATGCCTTATGTCGTGGGCTTCTTTGTGGTGGCGCTCGTGGTCTGGTTCTGGACCAGGGCGCTTTGGCAGCTTGTCTCTGCCTGGAGTTGCAGACGCCGGGGGCCGGGCCGCGGCTCGGGCCCGCCTCCTTAAGGCAACATGATGCGTCCGCCGTTGATGGCGATGGACTGGCCGGTGATGTAGGCGGCGTCCTCGGACAAGAGGATCATCACCATGCCGGCGATGTCGTCGGGATGGCCAACCCGGCCGAGCGGTATGGACTTGCCGCGCTCGCGCAGCTCCTCCAGGGTGCCGCCGGCTTCCAACGGTTGGCGGGTTTCGGAGACGCCCGGGACGATGGCGTTGGCGCGGATGCCGTATTGCGCCCATTCGCTGGCCAGCGTCTTGGTCATGGCGATGATGCCCGCCTTGGAGGCGGCATAGGCGATGGAGTTGACCGCCCCCTCGATGGCGCGGCCCGAGGCGAAATTGATGATGGCGCCGCGGCCCTGCTTGATCATCTCCCGGGCGAAGGCCTGGGAGCACAGGAACGAGCCCACCAGGTTAACCGCCAGCGTCTTGTTCCACATCTCCACCGGATGGTCGATCGCCGGCGTGCGCAGGTTGATGCCCGCATTGTTGACCACGGCGTAGGCCGGACCGAACCGCTCCATCACCGCCCGGGCCGCGGATGTGATGTTCTCCGGATCGGACATGTCGCAGTGGAAGAACTCGACCTCTGCCCCCGCTTCGCGGCAGAGCCGGGCGGTGTCTTCGCCTTCATCGTCCAGCAGGTCCCAAATCGCCAGTTTGGCACCTTCGCGCGCTAGGCGGCGCGAGATCGCGCGCCCGAAGCCCCGGGCACAGCCGGTGACCACGCAGAGGTCGCCGGGGCTGAAATGGTCCCGCGTGATCGCGGCGCCGTCCTCATCGATGGCGGTATCGAGGTTTTCCGAATGCAGATCGGTCACGTCTCAGGGTCCTCCCGGGGATTTGGCGCCTACAGCCCGTAGAGGGCGCGCGCGTTGGTATCGGTGATCTTGGTGATCACTTCAGGTGCGATATCGGTTCGATTTCGCATCAGGGTGAAGGCGTTGATCTCCGCCGACGGGTCGTGATGGCCGTAATCGGTGCCGATCACCAGCTGGTCGTCGCCGGCGTATTGCAGGATATAGGGGATGTCGTCGGTCACCTCGCAGGCCACCCACATGCGGTTGGCCTCCAGCAGCTTGTCCGGCATCCGCCGGCCGAGGCGCAGGAAGCGATAGCGCAGGTCATGACAGACATAGGGCACCCATTGGGCGGAGATTTCGACGAAGCCCCAGCGCACGTCGGGGAAGGTGGCGGGGATGTTCTTTTCCAGCAGCGTATGGAAGGCGCCCACCACGGCCAGCTTGAACTTGGTGAAGGTGGTGTCTTCCAGGAAGAAATCGTGGTGCATGATGGAGTTGTTGCCCGAATGGAAGGCGATGGCGAGGTCGAGCTCGCCGGCCAATTCATAGAGCGGGAAGAAGTACGGATCGGCGACGTTGCGGTCCCATTCGAGGCCGCGCATGAAGATGCCGCAGGCGCCGTTGTCCTTGGCCCATTTGAGCTCGTCGGCCATCTTGTCGGGCGACAGCAGCGGCGGCATCGCGACCCAACGCAGCCGTTCCGGCGCGTGTTTCCAGATGCTGGCGAGCCAGCGGTTGTAGGCCCGGCACATGGCGAGCTCGGCATCCCGGGTGCGCACGGCGGGGCGCAGGAACACGGTGGGATAGAGCACCTGGATATCGATGTCGAGCTCGTCCATATGGGCGAGGCGGGCCTGGACATCCTGCATCTCGCGCGATTCCACGGTGGTGTCGGAACCGACATTGCGGTCCTTGGCGTGGATGCGGTTGTCCATCAGCCAGTATTCGCGGGCCGCACCGCCCTCGTTGTTCTTGATCTCGCGGCCCCAGGTCTGGGTCACCACCAGGGGGCGGTGGCGTTCGTCTTCCGGCGCGATATGCGCCCAGGTCAGAGGCGACTCGATGACGTGGGCGTCGGCGTCTACACAGCCCATGATCTTCTCCCTGAACAGGTTTGTGGCCGTCATGCGTGCCCGGGCGCTGGGCGCCGGGTCGGTGCTATTTTATCCCGCCGGGCGCGGGTAAGTCACCACCGGCCGTGTCGAGGGGCCGGCGGCCCTGGTTGCCGCGCCGGGAGGCGCCCGCTAGACTGCGGCCAAGGTTGAAAACGTCCTATTGAGAGGAAGCCCCCATGGGTATCGAGATCATCGATTGTCCCAAGCTCGCTTGGCAGGAGAAGAAGCGCACGGTCGTCATGAACACCCGCAAGATGCACGCCTGGGTGCATTTCTATCCCGATCCCGGCGATCATGACGACATGCACTGCCATAACGAGGACCAGACCTTCTATTGCATCGAGGGCCAGTGCACCATGCACTTCCCCGACGGCGGCAAGGCGGTGCTCGACCCCGGCATGGCGGCGCTGATCACCGGCGGCTCGTTCTACATGCTGGAGAACTCGGGCGACGGGCCGATGGTGATGATGGGCAACCGGTCAGGCAACCAGGACAACATCAAGCACATCAATTACGAGACGCGGAAGGACCTGCGGGCCGAAGGAGAGCCCGACGTGCCCTTCCACAAGGCCTTCAACGAGGAAGGCGCGCCCAAGGCTTAAGCTCCCGGCACCGGAATTTCCTTGCCGCCCCGGGCGCCGCTGGCGGTGCCTCGTGGGTGGTTTCGTGCTAATAGGGTCGTTTCGGCCCGCCCATCCCTGACAGGACACGTCACCAGATGCCGCCGCCCGCAGGCCTCGCCCCCATCATCCGCGTCTTCGGGCACCGCAACTACGCCCTTTACATGGGGGGCATGATCCCCAACCTCGTCACCATCTGGATGCAGCGCTTGGGCGTCGGCTGGCTGGCGTGGGAGCTCACCCATTCGACCACCTGGCTCGGCGTCATCGCCGCCGCCGATCTGCTGCCCATGCTGTTCCTCGGCCCGATTGCCGGCGCCATTACCGACCGGCATGTGCCGCTGACCTTGCAGAAGATCACCCAGATGCTTGCCTGCGTCCATGCCTTCGGGCTGGCTGCCTTTACCCTGGCGGGCTGGATGGATATTTGGCTGCTGCTGTTCTTCGCGCTGTTCCACGGGGTGACCCATACGCTCGCCTCCACCGCGCGCCACGCCATCGTGCCCGCGACCGTGCCCCGGGAAGAATTGGCTACCGCCATCGCCGTCGATTCGGCCCTGTTCAACGGCTCGCGCTTTGCCGGCCCGGCCTTGGCCGGCTTGACCATCCCGTTCGCGGGCGTCGGCGGCACCTTCGTTGCCAACACCATCGGCTGCGTGACCTTCCTGGCCAGCCTGTTCCTCATGGACCTGGCACCGCCGGTGCGCGAGAGGCGCGGGCGGCGCAGCGTTTTCCACGATGTCGGCGACAGCTTGCGGTATGTGCGTGACCATGCCGGGATCGGGCCGCTGCTTCTGCTCCTGACCGTCGTCTCTATCCTGTTCCGCCCGGTCCAGGACATGCTGCCGGGCTTCGCCGGCGCGGTGTTCAATAGCGACGCGGTCGGCCTTGCCTGGCTCACCTCCGCCATGGGGATCGGCGCCATGCTCAGCGCGGTTTGGATCGCGCTCCGCAGCCGTGTCTCCGGCCTGACCATGGCGGTCTCCGCGGCGTTTCTCGCCCTCAACCTGGTGACCCTCGGCCTGGTGGCGACCCCGGTGCTGTGGGTTGCGGTGATCTTCGCGCTGGGGTCCGGTTTCGCGCTCAACACGATGTCGACCGGGGGGCAGGCCCTGGTGCAATACGCGGTGGAGGATGCCTATCGCGGCCGGGTGATGGGGCTTTATACCCTGATCTACCGGGGAACCCCGGCCATCGGGGCCCTGGGGCTCGGCGCCATCGCCGAATTTGCCGGCCTGCGCTGGACCTTCGCGGCGGCCGCCCTGATCGGCCTTGCGATCTGGGTTCCCACGCTGCCGCGCCGCCACGCCATGCGCGCGGGCCTCGAACATGAACATCCTTGACGCGCCTGCGGCGGGTGCGCGCCTTTGCGCGGCGCCGCTTGTCATCTTCCCTCCCTCCCGCTAGGCTGCGACCCAGGTCATGGCATCCCCCGCTTCAAGAAAAGTCATCTTCGCGGCGATGTTTGGCAATCTCACCATTGCCGTCCTCAAGTTCGCGGCTGCCGCCTATACCGGCAGCTCGGCGATGCTGTCGGAAGCCATCCATTCGGTGGTCGATACCGGAAACCAGGTGCTGCTGCTCTACGGCATCAAGGCGGCGACACGCCCGGCGGATTCGGGCCACCCCTTCGGCTATGGGATGGAGCTCTACTTCTGGACCTTCGTCGTTGCCATCCTGATCTTCGCCCTCGGCGCCGGCATCTCGATCTACGAAGGCGTGGTCAAGGTGATCGAGCCGCAAGCCGTACTGAGCCCGCAGGTGAACTACATCGTCCTGGCCGCCGCCATGGTGTTCGAAGGCTTCGCACTCGGCATCGCCATCAAGGAATTCCGCAAGGTGAAGGGCGACCGGGGGTGGCTGCAGGAGGTCCGCCGCTCCAAGGACCCGACCATTTTCACGGTATTGTTCGAGGATTCCGCGGCCATGCTGGGCCTGATGGCCGCTTTCATCGGTATCCTGGCGGCGCAGCTGCTCAATCTCCCGGTGCTGGACGGCGTCGCCTCGATCGTCATCGGCGTTATACTGGCGGCCACCGCCGTGCTGCTGGCCGTGGAAAGCAAGGGCCTTCTGATCGGCGAGGCGGCCAGTTCCGAGACCGTCGCCGGCATCCGGGATATCCTGGGCAAGGAGCAGGGGATCCTTGCCATCAACGAGGTGCTGACCATGCATCTCGGCCCCCGGGACGTGCTTGCCAACATCTCCATCGATTTCCGCGAGGGGATCTCGTCGGGGGAGGTGGAAACCACCATCTCCAACCTGGAGCGCGCCGTCAAGACGACCTATCCCGATGTCACCCGCGTCTTTATCGAGGCCCAGGGCTGGGCGTCCCACCAGCGTTCCATGGACGAGCTTTCGGCGGCCGAGGCCCCGAAAGAGGAAAGCTGAGGCGGGCCGGCGCTCAGGCCCCCTCAGGCCGGCGTGAACTTGGGCAGGGTCACCTCCGGTGTCACGTCGTCGAACACCACCTTGACCGCCATGTCGCAGGCCACGTCCTCGGGCTCGATGCCGGTGAGGTTGGAAAGCAGCCTGGGGCCTTCGTCGAGCTCGATCAACGCCACCACGTAGGGCACCTCGCCCTCCCAGCCCTTGTTGTAGAGCCTTTGATAGGTAACGAAGGAAAACACCCGGCCCCGGCCCGAGGCCTCGATCCAGTCATGGTCGGCGGACAGGCATTCCGGGCAGTGGGCGGCCGGCGGGAACCAGTGACTGCCGCAGGACTTGCATTTCTGGATCTTGAGCTTGTGTTGCCTGGCCGCGGTCCAGAAGGGCTCGGATTCCGGGGCGGGGTGGGGCAGCGGCTTGGTGTATTCCTTGGCCATCACGCGGTCCCCAGGATCAGTGATGAATGGCACACCGTGTTGCCGCCGTGGCCGGACACCAGGCAGGTTTCCGCGCCCTTCACCTGGCGGTCGGGGCCGTAGATGCCCTGCAACTGGCGCGCGCCCTCGACGATCTGCAGCATGCCCTCGTTATGGGTTTCGGACAGCTGCCCGCCCGAGGTGTTGGTGGGCAACGCGCCGTCAAGTCGCAGCGCGCCGGACGACACGAAATCCCCGCCCTCGCCTTTCTTGCAGAAACCGTAATCCTCCAACTGGGTCAGCACCATATAGGTAAAACAGTCGTAGATCTGCGCGCAGTCGATATCCTTGGGCCCGAGGCCCGCCATGGCATAGGCGCGCATGCCCGAAGGCCCGGCCGCGGTGCGCAGCATGTTGTCGCCGTCGAACCAGCCGCGCAGATTGTTATGCGTCCCGAAGCCCTTGATCAGCACCGGCTTCTGCGGCATGTCCCGGGCGCGCTCGGTGGTGGTGACGATGACCGCCCCGGCCCCGTCGGAGCGCAGGGAGCAGTCCAGCAGGCAGAACGGCTCGACGATCATGCGCGCCGCAAGATAATCCTCCATGGTCAAGGGCCGGCCATGCATCTGCGCTTGCGGATTGCGCTGGGCGTGTTCGCGGAAGGCCAGCGATATCGCGCCGAAATGTTCGCGGGTGGTGCCGAATTCATGCATGTGACGCCGGGCGCCGAAGGCATGCATGGCGGGCGCTCCGAACAGGCCGTATTCGGGGCCGAATTCCTGGGTCTCCATCGCCGCCGAGCGGGTGGCGCCTGAAATGCGCGCCTGTTCGGTCCGATGGGTCCGCGACCAGGCGTCGCGGCCGAAACCGCACAGCACGACGCTGGCGAGCCCCGCGTCGATCGCCATGACGGCGAGGATGACCGAGAGGATCTGGCTGGCCCCGCCGTTGGCGGTGGTGGTGGAGAAGCTCGCGTTGATGCCGAGCCGTTCGCCCAGCACCTGGTGGAAGGTGTAGACGTCGTCGGGCCCCCGCACCAGGAGGCCGTCGATGTCCTTGGCCGTGAGCCCGGCATCGGCAAGCGCGTTGGCCGAGGCTTCCTCCATCAGGCCGAGCGAGCTGACGTCGGGCACTTGGCCGAGGCGCGAGGTGCCGGTGCCGGCGATGGCGTATTTGTCGCGAAGTGCCGGGTTCGGTTCGGGCGCGCTCATTGGGCCGCTTCCCCGGTGCCGCCCTTGGGGAGCCGGTGCTTGATGCGGGCGAGGATTTCTTCGGTGTGTTCCCCGTGCCCGGGCGCCGGGCTGGTGATGGCGATCGGCGTGTCCGACAGGTTCACCGCGCCGGTCACCAGCTTGACCGACCCCACCTTGGGATGGGGAAGCTCGGTGACCATGCCGAGATGCTGGACCTGGGGATCGGCCAGGGCCTCGTCCAGGCTGTAGATCGGCGCCGACGGTACGTCGGCCGCGCGCAGCAGTTCGAGCCAGTGATCGCGCGGTTCCGCCTTGAATACCTCCTGGAAGTCGGCGTGCAGGGTGTCGTAGGCCTTGCGCCGATCGGCCTTGGTCTTGAACCTCTCATCGTCGATCCATTCCGGGTGGCCCGCGGTGCGGCAAAGCCCCTCCCAGAATTTGGGCGGCGAAGAGAGATGCACCACGAAAGGCTTGCCGTCGCCGGCGACGAAGGCATAGACCTGAGCGGTCTGGGTCCGGGTCTTGCGTTTGGGAATATCGCCCTCCTCGAAATAGCGCGCGGCGTTTTCGCCGAGGAAGGCCAGCGTCGCCGACAACAGCGAGGTGTCCACCATCTGCCCCCGGCCGGTGGTGTGGCGCGCCATCAGGGCGCCGAGGATGCCGTAGGCCGCCATGATGCCGGTCAGGTGATCGGACAGCGAGACGCCCATGGGCTGGGGATTGTCGAGGTCGGTCAGCACCGAAAGCAGCGCCCCCATGGCCTGACCCACGGTGTCGTATCCCGGGCGGTCGGCATAGGGACCGGTGCGCCCGAAGCCGGTGATCGAGCAATAGACCAGGCGCGGATTGGCGGCCGAAAGCTCCTCCCAGCCGATGCCGAGCCGCTCCATGGTGCCCGGACGCATGTTTTCAATCACCACGTCGGCCTCGGCGGCCAGCGCCCGGGCCGCGTCCCGGCCCTGATCGGACTTGAGGTCCAGGATCACGCTTTTTTTGTTGCGGTTGACGGAGCCGAAGGTGGCCGAATAATCGGCCGCACCCCAGCCGCGGAAAGAATCCCCGGTCTTGGGGTCCTCGATCTTGATGACCTCGGCGCCGAGGTCGCCCAGCAGCATGCCCGCATAGGGGCCCGAGACGTAGCTCGCGAATTCCAGGATGGTGATGCCTTCAAGCGCCCCCGCCACGGCCGATTCTCCCTTATGATGATGTCCCTTGCGCCGGCAGGCCGGCACCGCGGTCCACATTACGCCGGGCGCCCGGGGCGGGCAACCGCGCTCTCCCGGGCGACCTTTCGACGGGCTTGGCGCGTGTTTCGAATTCGAAGTATCATGGGCCCGCTTGTCCCTTTGGCGGCAGGCGCCAGGCACAAACAGGCAGCACCGAAAAAGCAACAAGGAAAGGTCCAGTTCCATGGGAGCCATCGACGCCGACGCCCACGTGGTCGAATGCGAAACCACCTTCGACTACATCGACCCCGAGTTTCACGATTACAAGCCGCGCGTGATGGTGCAGAAGACCGACGATGTGGTGGCGCTGGACAACGAAGGCCGGGCCATGCGCGAATACTGGGTGATCGACGGCCGGCTGCAGCCCAAGGAACAGAACATCGGCCACAACACCGCGCGGGAAGCGCGGGAGATGGAAGACATTCCCGGCCGGCTCGCCCACATGGATGAACTCGGCGTCGATGTCCAGGTGCTCTACCCGACGCTGTTCCTCAGGCCCATCACCACCGACCCGACCGCGGAATACGCCTATTGCCGGGCTTATAACCGCTGGCTGGTCGATATCTGGAAGACGGCGCCCGACCGGCTGCGCTGGACCGTGATGCCGCCGCTCTATTCCATGGACAAGGTTGAGGAGGAGCTCCGCTTCGCCAAGGAGAACGGGGCCTGCGGCGTGTTCATGCGGGGGCTCGAATGCGACCGGCGCCTGGACAATCCCTATTTCTTCCCGCTCTACGAGCTGGCCGAGGAACTGGATCTCGCCATCAGCCTGCACGCCGGCAACAACAGCTTCGAACTCAACGACGTCTACAATGGCGAAGGCGGCTTCGCCCGCGGCAAGCTGCCGGTGGTCTCCGCTTTCCACACGCTGATCCTCAAGGAGATCCCCAAGCGCTATCCCAAGCTGCGCTGGGGCTTCGTCGAAACCAGTTCCCAGTGGGTGCCCTACGTGCTGAACGACATCTCCCTGCGCCTGCTGCGCCGGGGCAAGCGCATGTCGGATACCATCCTGGCCGATAACAATTTTTATGTGGCCTGCCAGGTGACGGACGATCTTGAGCACATCATGCCGTCCGTGGGGGACGGCCAGCTGGTGGTCGGCACCGATTACGGCCACGCCGACACGTCTTCGGAAATCGAGGCCCTGCGCATGCTGAAGGACGACGGCAAGGTCACGGCCGCGCTGGCGGACCGAATCCTGGATGCCAACGCCCGTGAACTCTACGGGCTGTAACGAAACAATCGGGCGGCGCCGCACCGGCGACCGCGCCGCAAGAAATTTGAAGGAGTGAGATCATGGGAGCCATCGACGCCGACGCCCACGTTGTGGAATGCGAGAAGACCTTCGAATACATCGAACCCGAATACCGCGACCTGAAGCCCAGGGTCATGGTTCAGAAGACGGAAGACGTAATCGAATTGGACAACGAAGGGGTCGCCGCCCAGCGCGAATATTGGGTGATCGACGGCCGCTTGCAGCCGAAGGAAGGCAATATCGGCCACAACACGTCCAAGGAGTCGCGCGAGATGGCGGATGTGAACATCCGGCTTGAGCATATGAACGAGCTCGAAATCGACGTGCAGGTGCTCTATCCCACGGTATTCCTGCGCGCCTGGACCCAGGATCCGACCACCGAATACGCGATCTGCAGGTCCTATAACCGCTGGCTCGCAGACATTTGGAAGGCCGCGCCAGACCGGCTGAAATGGGTGGTGATGCCGCCGCTCACCAGCATGCAGAAGACCATGAAAGAGCTCGATTTCGCCAAGGAGAACGGTGCCGTCGGCATCTTCATGCGGGGGCTCGAATGCGAGCGGCGACTGGACAACCCGTACTTCTTCCCGCTTTACGAACGCGCCCAGGAATTGGACATGCCGATCTGCTTCCATTCCGGCAACAACAGCTTCCGGGTGCGCAACATTTACGCCACCGAAGGCGGCTTCGCCCGCTCCAAGCTGCCCGTGGTCTCGGCTTTCCATTCGCTGCTGATGAGCGACATCCCGGCCAAGTTTCCCGACCTGCGCTGGGGCTTCGTCGAGGTCAGCGCCCAATGGATCCCGTACGCATTGAACGATCTGGGCCTGCGGTTCAAGCGCAAGGGCCGGCGCATGTCCGACACCATCCTGGCCGACAACAATTTCTACGTGGCCTGCCAGGCGACCGACGAGCTCGACTACATCCTGCCCTATTCCGGGGAGGATCAGCTGGTTGTGGGCACCGACTACGGGCACGCCGATACCTCATCGGAGATCGAAGCGCTGCGCATGGTCAAGAACGACGGCAAGGTCACGGCGGAGGTCGCGGATAAGATCCTCGAGGGCAACGCCCGCGCGCTCTATGGCCTTTAAAGGGGCGGCCGATGCGTGAGGCCCGCGGGCGGCTGCGGCGGATAGCCGGCCGCCGCCGGCCGCCGATGCCGTTCAGATGTCTTCGAAGGTGATGGTCTCCACTGCGTCCAGGCCATAGGTCATGGAGTGAACGAGAGAGCTAACCTTGTCGCCGATATTGCCCGAGCTGGGCGACGGGAACATCTGGTTCCAGGCGTAGACCTTGACCGTGACGGCGCAAAGGCCGGCCCCCATCTTGGTCTGGAAGCTGATGATCATCCGTTCGATCTTCTTGTAGCGCTCGCCGTTGAGGTCTTCCCACATGTCCTGGGTGCTGGCTTCAAAGGTGTCGATGACGCTCTTGGCTTGGCCGTATATCGAGTCGAGTTTGTTCGTGGTCAGGTCGATGGTACGTGACACACCTTTGTCATTGCGTACGGCGGGGTCCATCCGGAGGACCGCAAGGGACGCCAGTAACTCCTTGAGGGCCGGTTCGATGTCCAGCAGGCATTGACGATAGTAGGACAGGGACAGGTAGACATCGGCGTAATCGGAGAGGAACTGGGGGATCTCGATGAGCTCGATCTCGAGCGAATTGGCCAGACGTTCCAGATTTTCCCGTGCTCCCGCCACGTTGGGATCGGCAAACAGCCTCAAGACATCGGCGAAGGAGCTGGCCTCGGTGCTCTTGTCGCCGTAGACCGCGATGATGAGCGGCTGGGTGAAGCAGCGCATGTGTTCGCCGAGCTCCGCGGTCTTCTCTTTCGACAGTTGGAGATTTTTGTCCATATCGACCAGGATCCCTAGCCGCCTCAAGCTCATGCGCAGGCTGTAGACGTCGTAGCTCGGCAACGCGCTGAGATTTTCTATGATTTCGAGATCGCGCGCCCGCTCGCCTGAAAAATCGAACACCAACTTGAGATCGTCGGGCTCGATCTGACCGCTGCCCGTCGATTCGTCGTTGAAGAGTTCGACCACGCCTTGCAGTCGGACATTCGTTATCAGCCGCGCTTTCCTCAGGCTGGGGGTAGCAAGGGGCACGGTGGACAAAGGAAGGATATGTAAAGCGTCCTGGTCCTGGACCGAAACTGATGGCACTGGCATGCGCAGCCACTTCCTTTTGTTTATAGGAAACTGTTTGGATAGTGGCGGTTCTTCGGAGATCCGGCGGCTCTTTTCGTCCCTTGTTCACTCCCCCTGAAATTATGGTTAATTTTTATATAACAAAATTTCTCATCATCAACCATGATTATCAGGTTATGGATATTTATCACTTATGGCATACATAAATACGTTGCTTTTTTCGTATCTTCGTTGGAACTGCGGAAAAGGCACACGTCATCGGCCCAGTCCCAGAGGGGGCGGTCTGCGGTGTCAAGGCGCTCCAAATGAGAAGCAAGACGGCAGTCGCGTTAGACGAAGGTCGCGCCGCAGGTCAAGCCGGCCGGACGACACGCGCGCCGGATCAGTCGTAGTATTCGTCTTCGCGGTACTTCACGTCGGGCGAAACGAAGGTCTCGGCCCGGCCGCGGCGGACCGCCCAGTCGCCACCGGGCATGATGCGCATATCGGGATGCTTATCCGGCGCCATGACGGCGCCGACGCGCAGCAGCACCAAAGGTTCGTCGCTGATGGTTTCGAACCAGTAATAGCTGCCCGCGGGAAGGAAGATGCCGTCATTGCGGCCAAGTTCCTTTTCCTCGCCGCGGGGGCCGTGGAACCGGGCCCGGCCGTCCAGCACGATGAACGAATGGTCCTGGTAGGGGTGGGCGTGCAGCTTGTTTTCTCCGCCCTTGGCATAGACCTTGATCTTGAGCCACAGGTGATCGCCCACCGCCAGCGGGGTTTCCGTGTTGCCCGCATCCAGCAGCTGCGCGCCCATGTGGAAGAAAGCCGGCTTGACCGCGCCTTCGCCGTCCCACGGGGCCTGGTCTTCGGCTCTAACGGGTGTCTCGGACATGGCAAATCTCCTTAGGTTTCTTGCGGCCTGGGCACGATGAGGGCATCGACGATCCGCACCCCTTGGCCGCGGGGCAGCACCATCACGGGATTGAGATCGACCTCGGCGATCGAGCCTTCGTGGGTCGCGGCGAAGCGCGAAAGCCGAACCAGGGCGTCGACCAGGGCGGTGCGGTCGGCAGCGGGCGCGCCGCGATGGCCCGCGAGCAACCGGTCCGCCTTGAGACGACGGATCATGTCCCGGGCCTGGGCCCGGCCGACCGGGGCCGGGGCGAGCTGGGTATCGGCGGCCAGCTCCGCCAGGACGCCGCCGGCACCGACCATCACCAGGGGGCCGAATTGCGGATCGTTCTTGACCCCGAGGATCATCTCGATGCCACCCGTCACCATCTGCTGAACCACGAACCCCGCCAATGGGGATTTGGGCGCCCTGCGGGAGAGATCCCCCGCGATCTCCTTGCAGGCCCGGCGCAGTCCGGCGGCGGAGGCGATGCCGAGGCGGACACCGCCGGCTTCCGTCTTGTGAGCGAGGCCCGGTGCCACCGCCTTGACGGCGACGGGATAGCCGATGCGTCTTGCCGCCGCCACGGCACCGGCCGGCGTTTCGGCGAAGGCCCAGGGCGCAAACCGCAGCCCGGCCTTTTCCAGGACCGTGGCGCTTTCGGGCTCGGTCATGGTGCGGTCGGGCAGGGAGGAGGGCTTGGAGGCGGCGCGCCGCGGCTTATGCGAAGCGGCCGTCCTCTTGGCCCGGCGCCGCCTGGCGGCACCGTAATCGATCAGTTGGCGCAACGCCGCCAACCCGTCGTCCAGCGTCCAGGCCACCGGCGGACCATCGGGGGCGGGCGGGTCCTTGGGATGCCAGGTCATTTCCGAGATCATGACCACCGGCGTCTTCAGGCGGGGGGCCAGATCATGAAATTGATCGTGCAGTACCTGATGGCTGGCCGAAAGCTCCCGCTGCACCACCAGCACGAAGGCGATGGCGTCGATCGCCGGGTCCCGATCCAGCACGCGTAAGCACTGGGTCAGGTTGTCGCCGGCCACCAGGCGGGGCGCACCGACCACGTCCATGGGATTGGCGAAAGCGCGGCTGACGCCGAGGATTTTGCCCAGTTTATCGCTGGTCGCGCGTGACAGCGGCGGCAAGGCGAGCCCGGCCCCGTGGGCAAGATCGCCCGAAAGCACCGCCGCCCCGCCCGAGACCGAAAACACGAACACCCGCTCGCCCTTGGGCAGCTTGGCCTTGGACAAGAGGCTCGCCGATTCGATCATGGCGTCGATGGTGGTCACCCGGGCGACGCCGTATTCCTTGCACAGGGCGTCGAAGGCGGCATCGGGTCCGGCCAAGCTGCCGGTATGAGCGACCGCTGCCTGGCGGCCCGCTTCGGTGCGGCCCAGCTTCAGGGTCACCACCGGTTTCCTGGCCGTCGCCTTGGCCAGCGCCGCGCCGTAGGCGCGCCCGTCCTTGACCCCCTCGACGATGTTCACGATGACCGAAGTTTTCGGGTCGTCCGCCAGCCAAGAGATGTAATCGGCGCTGGTGACAACCGCTTCGTTACCGGCGGAAATCAGGTAATTGAAGCCGAGCCCCCGGTTGATGCCGAGTTCCATGGTGGCATTGATCAACCCCCCGGACTGGGACACCACGGACACGCCGCCCGCCTTGAGCCCCTTCGGAAGATTGGTGAAGGCCGTGGCCAGCGGATTGCCAAGCCCCAGGATGCCCATGCAGTTGGGGCCGTTGACCACCATGCGCGCTTCGGCGGCGATGCGCTGAAGGCGCTCTTGGCGTGCCCGGCCGGCCTTGGTGTTGTGGTCGGCAAATCCTTCGGCGACCACAACGGCGGCGGGAACCCGGCACCGTGCGGCATCCTCGAAGGGTTGGAACACCGCGGTATACGGCACGGCAATGGCAACGCAGTCGGGCGTTTGGGGCAAGGCCGCGATATCGGGATAGCAGGTCTGCCCGCCGACGGTCCGGTATCTGGGGTTGACCGGCCAGATGGGACCTTGAAACCCGCTCGCGACCATGTTGCGGTAGATGCGTCCGCCTACGTTGCCGCGGTCCGACGCTCCCACCACGGCGACCGAGCGGGGCTTGAGCAAAGGATCGAGGGCCGAGTCCTTCATTCTGCGCGGGGCCGGCGGGTCAGCCCGCCGCACGGGCCAGGGTGCTTTCGGCACGGGGCGACACGCCGCAGCCGGGCGCATCCGGCAGGCGGAGGATGCCGTCTTCGACCTCGATCCCTTCGAACGGGTCATCCAACAGGCGGTCGAACTCCGCCAGTTCGCAGGTGTACCAGATGCCCGGCAGGGTCGCCGCCATGTGCATGGCACAGGCCCCAAGCAGCCTGGGCCCGACATGCGCGCCCATGCGGTAGCGGATGCCGCCGGCTTCGCAGATGCGGGCGGCGGCCACGGTGTTGCGCAAGCCGCCCAGCTTGGTGATCTTTAGGCTGATCGCGTCCACCGCCCGGGCGCGCACCAGGGCGGCGACCTGATCGAGGGAATCGGCGGCTTCGTCCGCTTCCACCGTCACCGGCACCGAATCGGTCACCAGCTTGAGGCCGCCCATGTCGTTGGCGGCCACCGGCTGTTCGGCCAGGTCGATGCCGAATTTCGCCATCGCGGTGATGGCGCGGATCGCGTCCTTGGGTGAATAGGATTGGTTGGCGTCGATGGTGAGGCCGGCATCGGGTCCGGTTTCCTCGCGGATGGCGGCAACCCGCGCCACGTCCTCTTCAACCTCGCCATGGACCTTGATCTTGAAGTGGTTGAATCCCTTGTCCATCAGGGCCCTTGCATTGGCCGCCATGTCGGCTGGGCTCTTGATGGGCAGGATACGCAGGCTTTCGAATTCCTCGCGCATGGGGCCGCCGAACAATTCGCACAAGGGAATCCCGAGGCGCCGGGCCAAGAGATCATGCAAGGCGCAATCGATCGCTGCCTTTGCCTGATTGTTGCCGACCACGCGGCGATCGAGTTCGAACATGATCTCCGCGATGCGCCGGGAATCCCGGCCTTGGAGCAGTTCCGCGAAGTTTTCCAGGTTGGCCTTCACGGATTCGACGGATGCGCCGTAATGGGGCATGGAGGAGCCGTAGCCGTAGCCGGTGGTGCCGTCCTCCGCGGTGATGGAGGCAACCAGGCCCTGAGACAGGGGGTTTGCGGCAAGGGCGAACTTCCATTCCGGGTCATCCTTGGCGAGATCGCAGGGGTCGATTCGAATTTCGGCAATTTTCATTTTG
This sequence comes from Alphaproteobacteria bacterium, assembly GCA_029863585.1. Taxonomy (GTDB): domain Bacteria; phylum Pseudomonadota; class Alphaproteobacteria; order SMXQ01; family SMXQ01; genus SMXQ01. The sequence continues at coordinate 18,642 of JAOTVC010000030.1, forward strand.
TCCTCCCCATGGGGCCGCGACAGGCACGATTTCGGAATTCTATACCTCCTGTCACATGATGGAAGGGAACATCTTTTCCCCTCGACCTCGAACGTGCAGACTGCGTTACATTCCGGCAGGCGCACGGATATCGCGTTTCGCCGCCCCTTTTCTTTCCGGAGGTTCGTCAATGGGTCCGCGTCTTCTGTTTCTTTCCTGCATGGCCGTGGCTACCGTCGGTGTTGCCCTGTGGCTGGCGGTTTCGGGCCTGCCGGACGGCGAAGGCGCGGTCCGGCAGAACAGCTTGGAAGAACGCGTCCGGCGTTACCTGATTGCCCATCCCGAAGTGCTGAATGAAGCGGCGGACGCCTTTCAGCGGCGCCGGCAACGGGAAGAAACCGCGGCCCGGATCAAGGTCATGTCGGAACTGAAGGCGACGCTCCGCACGACCGGCGGTTTGCCGACTTTGGGCAACCCCGGGGCCGACGTCACGGTGGTGGAATTCTTCGATTACCGCTGTCCCTATTGTAAGCAGGCGCTTGGCGAACTGCAGCGGTTGGTGAGCGAGGACAAAAACGTCCGGCTGGTGTTCAGGGAGTTTCCCATCCTTGGGCCCGATTCCCTTGTCGCGTCCCGCGCCGCGATCGCCGCCCGGGAACAAGGCAAATATCTTGAGATGCATCGCGCTCTGATGTCGCACACCGGCGCGTTGGACGAGAAAAAGGTGATGGAGATCGCCGAGGGACATGGCGTGGATATCACGCGCCTGCGCGCCGATATGGAGAAGCCCCAGGTCATGGCGAAAATCAAGGAGTCGCTGGCCTTGGCGGGGCGCCTCGGGATCGAGGCCACGCCGACCCTGATCATCGGCGATGAGGTGCATGCGGGGTATGCGGAAATCGCCATCCTCAAGGATTTGGTGGGACGCGCCCGGGCCGGCTGCAAATCATGCTAATTATTTGTAATTGCTAGGTTATTTTTGAAATTAACCGCGCGGAAACCAAATCGTGGGAAACCGGTTGCAGGGGAATGGGCCGCCGATGTTACTCAATTGGGACCAACTGCATGAACACCGCGCCCATCGACCATCCCGAAACACCCGCGGCGCCGGCCGGAGAGGATAAGGTGGCGCATCTAGCGGAAATTCGCGGGCGCCTTGACGGCACCAACATCAACCGCGAAACGCTGCTGGCGACGGATTACCTCAACCACTTCAACGAGGTGGTGATGCTGCTGGAAATGCTGCCTGACATGCCCGAATGCCTGGACGACTTGCGCGAATGGCAACCGAAATCCTATCCCGATCACTTCAGGGATTCGGTCTTCTCCGACCGCGACTTGGCGATCGAAGCCTATGCGTTGGTGCCTCCGGAATACCTGACACCGTTCGTCCAGGTGGTGGAAAACCTGGATTGCGCCATTCTCGGCGCGATCGGCGATGCGGTGCAGGCCATCGACCGCAGCGGCGGGGAGGGCCTCTCGGCGGCGGTCAAAGGCGCGATGCCGGGCATCCAGTCCCTGTTTGACATGGCCAGCGCGATCATCAACGGTGCCGTGGTGTCCCTCGATCAGGACGAGATCGACCGCATTCTGGAGGCCTGAGCCCCAGGCGAATAACGCAGCTGCGGTGATCGACCCAGCGGGCGGGATGGAAGTTCTCCGCCTCAGCCGCCCCGCACCTCGATCAAGGCGGTACGGAAGCTCTCGATGATCCTGTCCTGCAGTGCCGGCTCGAGATACGGATGCATCGGCAGGCTCAGCACCGTGCGCGCCAGCTTTTCCGATACCGGTAGCCCGCCATGGGCGCGGGGATAGCCGGTATAGGGCGCGTGGTGGTGCAGCGCGGTGTGGTAGTAAATGGCGGTGGGGATCCCGTCCTTTTCCAGGATCTCGCGAACCTGGTCGCGTTCGCCCTGCCGCAAGCGGACCGTGTACTGGGCCCAGGCGGATGTCCGGCCGGGCATGATCGGCGGCACCCGCACGAGGTCCTTTAGGCCGGCGCTGTAGCGCGCCGCGATTCGGTCCCGCGCTTTGAGCTCGTCGCTCAGGATCGCGAGCTTTTCCAGCAGGATCGCCGCCTGGACCGTATCCAGCCGGCCGTTCATGCCGATGCGAACGTGGGTCATGCGGTCCTCGCCCTGTCCGTGCTGTCGGCGCGAGCGAACTTCCGTGGCGATCTCATCGGAGTCGGTAAAGATGGCCCCGCCGTCGCCGTAGCAGCCCAGCGGCTTCGAAGGGAAGAAACTGGTTGCGGTCAACTTGGTCAAGGTGCCGACTTTCTTTCCTTGCAGGCTGGCGCCAAAGCTTTGGGCGGCATCGGCCATGAGCCAGAGGTCATGGGCGGTGGCGATTTCCTGCAGGGCAGGGTAGTCGGCAGGCTGTCCGAACAGATCGATGACGATGACGCCGCGCGGCGTCAGGCCATGTTCCTCGGCCATCTGGATGCCGCGCACCAGGCTTTCGGGATCGATGTTGAAGCTGTCGGGCTGCACGTCTACCAACACCGGGATACAGCCGAGACGGGCGATCACTTCGGCCGGCGAAACGAAGGTGAAGGCTGGCACGAAGATGGCGTCGCGGTACTTGGCGCCCAGCGCCGAAAGTCCCAGCGACAGGGCGGTTGTGCCCGATGCGCAGGAGATCGAGTATTTGGCGCCGCACCAATCGCTCAACCGGCTCTCGAGCTCATCGATCTCCGGCCCGGCGACGAAACGGCCGTGGTCGAGTACCCTTGCGATGGCGTCCTCGATGCGTTGGCCCAGGCGTAAGCGCTGGGCTTGGAGGTCGATGAAGGGAATATGCTTGTCGTCTGAGGGGGCGGTGGAAAGGACGTTGGCTGTTGCCATGCCGGTCCTGAGAGGTGTTACGTTGTCTGGTTTATTTCTGGCCATAAACACGCCCATCCGTGATTGTTATCGTGAGCGAACCGCGGCGCCGTTAAAGGTGCCGCGGTTGAGGACGCCGGAATCATCCTTGAGTCTCAGAGACTTCCTTTGCCCGATTGGATCATGTCTCTAAGTTGTCATGGGCCGCGCTGTCAAGAGTTACGGCGGTGCCGATGGTCAAAGACCTTTCCGCGGCGGCCAGGACGCAGACCACTTCGAGCGCCTCGCGGCCGTTGCTCGGCGGCGGCGGGCCGCCGCAGATGGCTCCCAGGAAAGCTTCGATCTCAAGGCGCAGCGGCTCATCCGGCTCAAGCGGGACGGTCTCGCTTGCGGGTGATCCGGCCGCGGTGCCGCCGCCTTCAAGGCCGGGACGGATCACGGTGACCTTGTCCTGCCAATCCTGGCTGTCTTCGAACACGCCGAAAGCAGCTGTTCCCGACACGGTGATCTGGTGCAGCTTGACCGGATGGATGGCGGACAGGGAAATATCGGCGCTCAGGCCATCGGGGTAGGTCAGAAGGAGGCTGACCTGCTGCGGCGGCGCATTTTCCAAGGGTGAGGCGGCCTGGGCGGAAACCTCCGATGGCAGGCGGCCGGTCAGCTCCAGCACCATGCTGACGTCATGGGGACCGAGGTCCCACAGGGCGTGGCGTGGCGCGCCGCGAGCAATGTGGTGGCGTTTGGAGGCGATATGGCGCAACGAGCCGAGCATTCCATCCCTGGTTAGGTCGCGCAGGCGCAGGAAGCCAGGGTGATAGAGCAGGATATGGCCGGTCATGAGTATAAGCCCGGCTTCCGACGCCAGGGCCACCAGCCTCGCCCCGTCGCCGGTGCTGGTCGTCATGGGCTTTTCGACCAACACGTGCTTGCCCGCCTCGAGCGCAGGTTGGGCGATCGCCGCATGCGTGGCGTCAGGCGTCGCGATCACCACGCCGTCGATTGCGGGATCCCCCAGGATCTCATCAAAGCTGCGGGTCGGGACATTTCCAGACGCGGCCGCCGCCGCGGCCGCATCGGGGTCGGCGTCATGAACCGCGCGCAACGCGCCCAGGGTTGCCAACGTGCGGACATGGTTGCGGCCCCAGAGGCCGCAACCGATCACCGCTATCCCCGGCAGGGCTTGGTTGGAACCTGTCATGCCTCCGCCGGGGGCGTCGTCACTTGCCGAACATGCCTTTAAGGCCGTCGGTCACGCCTTTGGTGGCATCGCCCACGCCCTTGGTCAGGTCTCCGGTGCCCTTGGTCAGGCCCTCGACTTGCTTCTTGATGGCGTCGATGTTGATGTCCTTGGCGGCCTTGGTGACTTGGGCTATGAGCTCGTCCATCACCTTTTCAGTGGCGTCGGCCATGGTCGCGCCCTTGCCGTCCTTGCCGATATCCTTGAGGTGGATGTCAGGCACGGGAACTTCTATCGTCTTGCCGGCCAGCACGCCCGCTGAAAGGGCGACTTTGGGCTTGCGGATATAGAGGTTGTCGATGGTCACCTTGCGGCCCTCGCCGCTGGCCGGCTTGGCCTGCGCACCGGTGCTGGGGCCCGACGCCTTGGCCACGTTCTGTTGAATGGTTTGCAGGTTGGAGCCCGCCGGACCGCCCAGTTCGTAGATGATATCCGGCGAGTCGATGACGATTTCCCGGATACGGATCACGTCGGCCGTCAGCGAGCTTAGATCGACGGATACCTTCACCTCCCTCACTTTGAAGGCATGGCTGGTCTTGTAGTCCTTCGGATTGCCGACCAGGAATTCCTCGAGGCCGACTTCGCCGGCAAACGGCGAGACCTTGACTCCGTCGAGACTGACCGATGTCTGGGTGTATTGCGGGCCGTAGGATTCGACGCCCGCCTTCACGATGGAGCTGTAGTTTATGGACAGGTATATGAAAGCCCCGGCCACCACAACGATGATGAGGAGCACGCCAAAGCCTATGATTTTTTTTAGACTCATGGTGATCCGCCTTTTCTGGTTTTGGGTTGGGGAATGCCGTTGACAAATCCTAAACTAGCCGCGTTGTAAGTGGGAGGCAAGACGCCCGGTAAGACGCCATGTCCGGCGCTTCCGGCGCGTCTTTCGGCGGATCGTCCTGGGACCGCCGCAACCGAGGCCGCGCGGCGGGGTCATGAAACTAAGCCTTCAACTCCGATATTCATTGGCCGTGGTCTGTATCCTCACGGCCGTGGTTCTGTTCATGGGAATCGCCCACCTTCACGGGTTCCGATCGCTGATCAACGCCTCGACCTACGCCACCAATGAAACCGTCTCCGATTCCCTTTACGCCCAGGAGAAGAAGCAGGGCGAGGATCTCGCGGCCCTGTTGGCGGGGCTGCTGGCCCGGCCCTTGGCGGCTGGCGACATCGATGCCTTCAAGCGCCTGACGGCTTCGGCCGTCGCTATGCGAGGGAATGTCTACGTCGCCGTTTCCGATTCCGCCGGCCGTGTCCTTGCCGCCGCCAGCAGCAGCGCGGCGGCCGGCGCGCTCGGCATGGCACCCGAGTCGGACCGGCCCCCGATTGCCCAGATCCGCGAGGCGATCGCCGCCGCCAAGACGGTGTCGCGCACCGACGGATCCCTGTTTCGCTTGAGCGCCCCGGTCTTTGGCGACGGGCGGTTGCTTGGGACCGTCAGCATCGGCATTTCCCTGCGCGGCACACAGGCGGAGCTTGCCAATATCGGCGGCTATATGGACGCGGTGGCGGAAACCAGCATCCGGTTCTTCCTCATTCTCTATGTCGGTATCGCGCTGATGATCGTGGTGATCGGTTTTGGCATCGGCATCGTGATGGTGCGCGACATGGCGCGGCCGATCCGGGCGCTGGGCCGCTACATGCGCCGCATCGGCACCGGCAGCTATGACGAACCGCCGCCCTTCCAGCGCGCCGACGAACTGGGGGACCTCGCCCGGGAGGCGGAGTTGATGGCCCAGAACCTGAAGAAGGTCGCCCAGGTCTCGCGATTGGCGACCCTGGGGGAGATGTCCGTCGGCGTCGCCCATGAGCTCAACCAGCCGCTCAACACCATCCGCATGGCGGCCGAGAACGTCCTGTTGTCCCGCCGCTCCAATCCCGACGACGCCGAATTCGTCGAAGCAAAGCTGCGGCTCATTTCGGATCAGGCCGCGAACATGGGGGACCTCATCCAGCGCATGTGCGTCGTCGGCAGGGCGGGCGGCGACCGCGTCTTGATCGATGCGCGCGAATCGGTGCGTGACGCGGTCTCCCTTTTGGCGAACAAGTGCGAGGATGACGGCATCGCCCTGAACGTCGACTTGCCCGAAGTCGAAGCCCCGGTTCTCGGCCAGCGCAACGAGTTGGCGCAGGTCGTGATCAACCTGTTGGGCAACGCGCGGGACGCCATCCTGGAAAGCCGAACCGGCGGCGCCGCTGCGGCCCCGCCGGGCAGTGGGCGGATCGACGTACGGCTGCGCCCGTTTCCGGATCGGGTCGTCATAGAGGTCGGCGACGACGGCGGCGGCATCGCGCCGGGGGTGAGCGACCGGGTGTTCGATCCGTTCTTCACCACCAAGGAGGTGACCAAGGGCACGGGCTTGGGGCTGTCCATAAGCTTCGGCATCGTCAATGCCATGGGCGGACGGCTCAGGGCCAGAAACGCCGATCGGGGCGCGGTTTTCACGGTCGATCTGCCCCGCGCCAAGGCCGAAGACGTCGCCGCCCTGTAGCCCGGCGCCGGCTTACGCCGTTGCGGCGCGGTTAACATTGGCGTAATCGCGGCATAGTATGATCCCTCCGCACTGGCGAAAATGCCCCCGGGGCGCCCGATGGTGCCCCCGCTCTTGCAAGGCCGAAGGCACGATGAATCCGCCGACCAACGACGAAATGAAGCCCGCCGGGACGCCATCGCGCACCGCCCAGGTACTGGTGGTCGATGACGACAGCCTGCAGCGCGGGGAGATCGTCGATTTCCTGAGCCGCCAGGGCATCGATGTCGAGTCCGAGGGCAACGGCTTCGCCGCGGTCCACCGCATCAAGAGCCTGCGTCCCAAAGTCGTGGTGATGGATATGAAGATGCCGGGTCTGGACGGACTGCACGTGTCCCGCCTGGTCAGCCGGCTGGAGCATCCGCCGAAGGTCATCCTGATGTCCGGCTACCCGGAATACGTCTACCGCGCCCATGCCGAGGAGGCCGAGGTCTTCGCGGTGCTGGAGAAGCCGGTGCCGCTGGCGGCGCTGGTGCGCTTCGTCAACGATGCGCTCAGCCAGTCCGCGGCCTGATCCTCAAGAGCCGTAAGTCACCAGCGTACTGAGCGGGACGCCGATGCGCTCTCGCCCGTTCAGGAAGGTGAGCTCGATGATGCAGGCGGCCCCGGTCACGTCGCCGCCGTGACGACCGATCAGGTCGACCGCGGCCGCGAGCGTTCCGCCGGTGGCGATCAGGTCGTCCAAGACCACCACCCGGTCGCCCGGCGTCACGGCGCCGGCCTGAATTTCGATGACGTCGCTGCCGTATTCCAAAGCATATTCGTGGGACACCGTGGCGCCCGGCAGTTTGCCGTGCTTGCGCACCATGATGAAGCCGATCCCGAACCGCAGCGCCAATGGTGCGGCGACCAGGAAACCCCGGGATTCAATTCCCGCGAGGAGGGTCGGCCGATAAGGGGCGATGGCTTCGGCCAATTGGTCGATGGTTGCGCGCCAGGCCGCCGGATGGGCCAGCAGCGTGGCGATGTCGTAAAACAGAATCCCCGGTTTCGGGAAATCGGGAACTTCGCCGATATGCTGCTTCAGATCCATGGGAGTCGTCCTTCGGATGGGTGGGCGTCACTGCGGGATGGCGATGGCGGCGGGCAAATTTTCCAATGCCTTCTTTTCCTGTTAAAATACGCGAGACGTTTTCTGGAACACAATATCGGCGAGACAGGGGCACACCGGCATGAACCGAATTTTCATGATTGCGGCATTGGTTT
>JAOTVC010000204.1 GCA_029863585.1 Alphaproteobacteria bacterium
CCTGGACCTCATCGTCCGGGCCTGGACCGAGGACGGGCCGTTCACCCATGAAGGCCGCCAATTCCCCCTGCGCTACGTCAATCCCTGGCCCAAGCCCCTGCAGAAGCCCCATCCGCCGATCTGGGTTCCCGGCTCGCGCAGCCCGGGCACGCTGATCGAATGCGCCAAGCGGGGCTATTGCTATTTCCTGTCATCGCGCAGCCACGGCAGCGCCACCGGCCGAGCCAAGGACCAGTTCGCCGAAGTGCTGGAGGCCCACGGCCGCAAGTACCATCCCTTCCGCATGGGCATCTTGCTGTCTTGCTATGTCGGCGAGGACGACCGAACCGCCCGCGAAGAATGCGAGGAAGGCGTGTGGTACTTCCTGAAGAACTGCCTGAAGGGGCATTTGCGGACCGAAGGGCGCCAGCTGACCTTCGGCCCCGGCGTGCCCTATATCCCGACCAAGGCGTGGCGGCAATATCTCGAGACCTCCAAGCCCGGGCGCAAGCTGCTGGGCGATGCGGAAAATTGGGAGGAGCTCGAGTCATCGAACTCCATCATCGTCGGCGGACCGGATACGGTCTATGAGCGGCTCAAGAACCTGATCGACAATTCGGAGGTTGGCAACCTGCTGATCCAGTTCCACCTCGGCAACATGTCCGACGACATCACCTGCAAGTCCATGGAACGGTTCGCGACGCAAGTGGCGCCGCGCCTGCGCGAGTATTCGGCCAAGGTGTTCGCCGAACGCTTCCCTCACCTGGAGGAGGAATTTGCCGCGACCGGGGTCACGCAATGAGGGCGCGGGTGATCGAAGCCGGCGGACGCAAGGTCGGCATCTTCGAAGCGGGCGACGGGCCGCCCCTGGTCTACCTGCACGGCTTCGCAGATCTCCACGCGGTCAAGGCCGGCCCGTTCCCATTCCACGAGGCACTTGCCGGGTCCCGCCGGCTGATCGCCCCGGCCCATCCGGGCTGCGCCGAAACCGAAGAGTATGACGACCTCTACACGGTCGAGGACGCGGTCTTCCATTACCTGGAAGTCCTCGATGCGCTGGACCTCGATCAATTCGACCTCGCGGGTCATTGCATGGGCGGCTGGATCGCCGCCGAACTCGCCGTCCGCCATCCCCGGCGCGTCAAATCCCTCACCCTGATCGGGGCCAGCGGGCTGTTCGTCTCCGGCCACCATATCGGCGACATCTTCATGATGGCCCAGCCGGCCCGTGGCGTGGAATATGACGGCCTGCGGGAGATGCTGTTCAGGAGCGCCGATCTGCCGCTGGCGATGGAGCTGTTCCCCGACGGGCGCGGCGACGTGGATGACGAGGTGCGCCGCTACCAGATGCTGCGCTTCGCCTCCTTCATCGGGTTCAAGCCGCCCTATTTCTACAATGTCAGCCTAATCAACCGGCTGCACCGGGCGACCTGTCCGGCATTGGTGATCTGGGGCGAACACGACCACATGGTGCCGCGCGCCCATGGCGAAGCCTATGCCGAGCGGCTGACCGGTTCCAACGGTCTGCAGGTGATCGAAGGCGCGGGCCATGCCGCGCATCTGGAGGCGCCCGAAAAGGTCGCCGGCCTGGTAAACGATTTTCTGGCGGGAGCCCGGTAGCTCTAGGACTGATCGGCCTCGTGTTCGGCGCCGAGCGCCACATAGGTGTCTTCCACGAACTTGAAGTAGGCGATTTCCTCGTCCTTGAGAGGGCGCAGGCAACGCGCCGGCGAGCCGGCCCACAGCTCGCCCTTCAGGACCCGCTTCTTGGGCGTCACCAGGGCGCCCGCCGCCACCATGGCGCCGCCCTCCACCACGCAATCGTCCATCACCGTCGCGCCCATCCCGACGAAGGCGCCGTCCTCCAGGGTGCAGGCATGAAGCAGCGCCTGGTGGCCGACATTGACCCGCTCGCCGATGATCGTCGGGATGCCGTCCCAGTGTTCACCGGCGGAATCGACGTGGATGATGGTGCCGTCCTGGATGTTGGTGCGCGCCCCGATGCGGATGTGATTGAGATCGCCGCGCACGATGCAGCCGTACCAGATGCTGGCTTCCGGGCCGATCTCGACATCGCCGATGACCACCGCGGTATCGGCAACGAAGGCGGTTTCGTGGATCTTCGGGTGGACGCCGTTGAAGGGTCTGATGATGCCGGTCATGGTCCTCACGGAAATAGGGGTTCCTGTTCCAGCGCCGTGGACTCGCTTAGCCCCGACACCAGGTTGAAGTTCTGCACGGCCTGGCCCGAGGCCCCCTTGACCAGGTTGTCGATCACAGAAATCAGGATCGCCCGGCCGGGGATGCGGTCGGCGAAGACGCCGATCAGGCAGTGGTTGGATCCGCGCACGTGGCGGGTGGCGGGCACGACGCCTTCGGGCGTCACTCGGACGAAGCGCTCCGGCGCATAGCGCGCGCCGAGCTCGGCCCGGAGATCGGCAACTGAGGAGCCGGCGGCGAGGCGCACATAGATGGTCGCCAGGATGCCCCGATTCATGGGCACCAGGTGGGGCGTGAAACAGACCGTCACGTCGCGCCCGGCGGCATTGCCGAGGCCCTGTTCGATCTCCGGCGCGTGCCGGTGTCCGGCGACGCCGTAAGGATGGATGCCCTCCGAGACCTCGGCGAACAGGTTGGCTTCCCGCTCCGCCCGTCCGGCGCCAGATACGCCCGACTTGGCATCGATGATGATGTCCTCGGCCGAGACCAACCCGGCCTCCAGAAGCGGCACCAGGGCCAGCAGCGTCGCTGTGGGATAGCAGCCGGGATTGGCGATGATGCGCGCCCCCGCGATGGCCTCGCGATTGAGCTCGGTCACGGCGTAGACCGCCTCGCGCTGGAGCTTCGGCGCGCGATGCTCATGGCCGTACCATTGGGCGTAGGTCTTGGTGTCGGCAAGGCGGAAATCGGCGGACAGGTCGATGATCTTGAGGTGCCCGGGCAATTCCGCCACCACCTCCTGCGTGGTGCCGTGGGGCAACCCCAGGAACACCGCCTGCAGATCGGAAAAATCCGCATCCTCTATCCGGGTGAGGGTCGGCAGGTCGACCCCGGCCAAGTGGGGGAAGACGTTGCCCATGGGCTCGCCGGCGCGGCGGTCGGCGGTCACCAGCCGGATATCGGCATTGGGATGATGGGCAAGAATGCGGACCAGCTCGGCACCCGTATAGCCCGATGCACCGAGAATTCCGATCGGGATGGCATTGGCATTGGTGTTCATGATCGTTCCTTTGCTGGGCGGCGGCCACAATACATGAAGGGCCCGATGGTTTGAAGCCGTGAGCGTTTAGGGCCGTTGGACAAAAGAAAAAGGGCGCCCCCCGCGGGACGCCCTTGTTTCGAAAAGCGAAGGCTGGGGATCAGCGCTTGGAGAACTGGTGGCTTCGGCGCGCCTTGTGGCGGCCATACTTCTTGCGTTCCACCACGCGTGAATCCCGGGTGAGGAAGCCCACCGCCTTGAGCGACTTGCGCAAGGCCGGTTCGTACAGGGTCAGCGCCTTGGAGATGCCGTGCCGCACGGCGCCGGCCTGGCCCGAAAGCCCGCCGCCCTTGACGGTGCAGATCACGTCGTACTGATCGACCCGGCCCGCCACGGTGAAGGGCTGGCCGATGATCATGCGCAGAACGGGGCGCGCGAAATAGGTATCGAGGGGTCGGCTGTTGACCGTGACCTGACCGGTTCCCGGCTTGATCCAAACCCGGGCAATGGCATCCTTGCGCTTGCCCGTGGCATAGGACCGACCGTGTTCGTCGATCTTGGGTTCCGGAAGGGTATCGGCTTCCGCCACCGCGCCCTCGCCGCCGCCGAGCTCGGCAAGATCGGTGAGGGTCCGGGTTTCCGGTTGCGCTTCCGCCTCGGCGGGAGCATCGGCCTGCCCGACGTTTTCCTCTTCGGCCATGCTAGCTGCTCCTCTTGTTTTTCGGGTTCATCGCCGCGACATCCAGCACTTCCGGCGTCTGCCCCTCATGGGGATGCTCGGACCCGGCATAGACCTTGAGGTGGCGCAGCTGCGCGCGCCCCAGCGGACCCCTGGGGATCATCCGCTCGACCGCCTTCTCCACCACGCGCTCGGGATTCTTCGAGGCGAAGATGCGCTCCGGCGTGGTCTCCTTGATGCCGCCGGGATACCCCGTGTGGTGATAGTATTTCTTGTCGGTCAGCTTCTTGCCGGTCAACGCCACCTTCTCCGCGTTGATGACGATGACGTTGTCACCGCAATCCATGTGGGGCGTGTACGTGGTCTTGTGCTTGCCGCGCAGGCGGGTCGCCACCAGAGCCGCGAGCCGGCCGAGAATCACCCCGTCGGCATCGACCAGAATCCATTTCTTCTCGATATCCTTGGGCGTTGCACTGAAGGTCTTCATTCGTTCGGATTCCTCGATGCGATCCAAATTCCGATGCGGTCCAAATTCCCGAACCGCGACGCCGGGGCCGCCGCATTGTCAGGGGTGCCGCGCTCTGATACCGTCCGGTCCCGATGAGGCGCCGGAGTATGCCAGAGAAAATGCCTCTGTCAACTCGAATTTCGTTTGTTTTTCGAGGCTTAGAGTAGCGGTAATATAGTACCTCGTTCGCCGCCCCACCCCCCATCCGAGGATTCCCACCATGCCCGCTCCCGACCCAGATGCCCTTACCAACACCGGCCTGTCGACCCGGGCCGTGCATGGCGGCACGGCCCCCGATCCGGCGACGGGCGCTCGTATCACGCCGATCTATCAAACCGCATCCTATGTCTTCGAGGACGTGGCCCACGCCCAGCGGCTGTTCAACCTGGATGAATTCGGCCAGATCTACTCGCGGATCACCAACCCGACGGTGCAGGCGCTGGAGGGCAAGATGGCGGCCCTTGACGGCGGCGTCGGCGCGACCGCGGCCGCGTCGGGCCACGCGGCGCAGTTCCTTGCCCTCCTGCCCCTGATGGAGGCGGGCGATGAAATCGTCTCCTCGCGCAATCTCTATGGCGGTTCCATCACCCAATTCGGCCAGAGCTTCAAGCGCCTTGGCTGGCACGCCACCTTCGTCGATCCGACCGATCCGGAGAATTTCCGCAAACGCATCTCTCCCCGCACGCGGGCGATCTTCACCGAAAGCCTCTCGAACCCCGGCGGGCTGATGGTGGATCTGGAAGCGATCGCCGCCGTCGCCCACGACGCGGGCATCCCGCTGATCGTCGACAACACGCTTGCGACACCCGCCCTGTGCCGTCCGTTCGAATGGGGCGCCGATATCTGCGTCTATTCGACCACCAAGTTCATCGCCGGGCACGGCAACGCCATCGGCGGCGTGATCGTCGATTCGGGAGGTTTCCAATGGGATGAACGGACGCCGGCGCTGACCACCCCCAACGCCGCCTATCACGGCACCAATTTCCGCGAAAAGTTCGGGGCACTGGCCTATACCGTCTATGGCCATGCCGTGGGCCTCCGCGATTTCGGCCCGGCCATGGCGCCGATGACCGCCTTCCTGACCCTGACCGGGGCCGAGACGCTGACCCTGCGGATGGCGCGGCATTCTGAGAACGCAACTGAAGTGGCGACACACCTGGAAAACCATCCGGCGGTGGCCTGGGTGTCCTATGCCGGCCTGGCCTCGAGCCAGAGTTTCGGCCTGGCCCGGAAATACCTGGCGGACGGGGCCGGCGCGGTGCTGACCTTCGGCCTCAAGGGCGGCTATGAAGCAGGGATCAAGGTGGTGGAGTCTTGCCGGCTGTTTTCCCATCTCGCCAACGTAGGCGACACCCGCAGCCTGATCATCCACCCCGCCTCCACCACCCACCGCCAGCTTTCCGACGAAGACCGTGCAGCCGCCGGCGCCGGACCCGACGTGGTCCGCCTGTCGGTCGGCATCGAGGATGCCGCCGACCTAATCGCGGATCTCGACCAAGCCCTGGCGGCGTCACCCTAACTTCATTTGGGCCCCGGAAACTAAAAACCGTCATGCCCCGGTTTAGCCGGGGCATCCAAGAACAATAGACCCCCCGGTCAAGCCGGGGGGTGACACGTTAATGACTTTGCAACTCCCCGGATGAACCGGGCGATGAAAAGTGGCGAAACCCAGCCACCGCGGCGGCCGGATTTGCCGCCGTCTGAAAATTGCGCAGTTGCCCCTTACAGGCTCTTCCAGTAGTCCAGCATCTTCGCCTGGGTCTTCTTGTCCGGCATGCGGCCCATCCCGCCGGCCATGTTGTCGACCATGTATTCCGGCCGGTCGGTGCCGGGAATGGCACAGGTCACCGCCTCGTGGCTGAGCGAAAATTTGAGGAAAAACTGAGCCCAGCTCTTGCAGTCGAACTCCGCCGCCCAAGGTGGCAGCTGCTTGCCCTTGGCCTTGCGGAACAGGGCGCCCTTCCAGAACGGGCGGTTGATCAGCACCGCCAGGCCCTTGTCCTTGGCCAGCGGCAGCAGGCGGTCCGCCGAATCCGGTTGGCCGAGCGAATAATTGACCTGGATGAAATCGAGCGGCTCGCGCCCCATGATCTTGGCGAAAGAGTCATAGCGCCGCTTGGA
>JAOTVC010000031.1 GCA_029863585.1 Alphaproteobacteria bacterium
GCGCAGCATCACCCGCCGGGCGACGCGATGGGGCGGTTCGGCGAGGCCCTGGCGGCGGACGATCTTCGGCCCACGGGGAATAGGCCCATAATATTTCTCGGCCAGGGGCCGTACTTCGTCCACGGTCACATCCCCGGAGATCACCAGGATGGCGTTGTTGGGGGCGTAGAATTTCTTGTAGAACGCCACCGCGTCGGCCAGGGTCAGCTTCTCCAGCTCATGCTTCCAGCCGATGATCGGGATGCGGTAGGGATAGTGTAGGAACAGGGCCGCGGTCATCTGCTCCGACAACTGCGCCGACGGCCGGTTGTCGGTGCGCGAGCGGCGTTCCTCCACCACCACCTGAAGCTCCGGTATCGCCTCCTTGGGGTCGATGACCAGGTTGGCCATGCGGTCCGATTCGAGCTTCATTGCAAGCTCCAGCCTGTCCTTGGCGACGGTCTGGTAGTAGCCGGTGGCATCCGGGCTGGTGAAGGCGTTGTCCCGGCCACCGTTGCGGGCGATGATCTTGGAAAACTCGTTGGGCTTGGTGGTCCGGGTCCCCTTGAACATCAGGTGTTCGAGGTAATGGGCCAAGCCCGACTTGCCCGGGGGGTCGTCCGCCGCGCCCACGCGGTAGAACAGCACCTGGCGCACAACCGGCATGCGATGGTTCTCGATCACCACGACCATGAGGCCGTTTTTCAGCGTGAATGTCTTGGGGTTGAAAACGCCCGCCCGGACGGGGATGGCGAGGATGAGGGCACCGGCGGCAAACATGAGGACGCCGAAGAGCAGAAGCCGACGCCAGAGGCGCGGCGCATCGCGATGGAGCATGGTCACGTCTTTGCTGTCAATGAAGCCGCCACAAACCACGAGAAGCCCGCCCAGCCTGAGCCGGTTTCGCCTGCTCCTCATACCCGCTCTATACGGCAAAATAGAGGCACACGGCAATGGTGCCATGCGACCCGCGAAAAAAACGTTAACCTAGAACCAGTCGGTCAAAAAGGACGAAGAGAAGAGACCCTTCTTTTTTCGCTCGATAATCGGCGTCTTGCCGGTATCCGCCTTGCGCCCGAGCGCCGCGTTCTCCTGAATGCGGCGGGCCTCCTTCTGGGGGTCGACCGCCGTTCCCGGTGGATCCTCTTCCTTCCAGAACATGATCGAATCGACGAAGCTCTTGTTGTTCTCCGCGATCATCTCGCTTTCGCGGTCGACCCGCCGGCGAATATCGGCGTCGATGGTGGTGCCGCCGACTCTTGCCAGCAGCGCGGCTTCCGCCTGACTGACGCCGCGAATCTGGGCCCGCGCGCTCCGGTTGCCCGTGCGGCTCGGGTCGGATTCGAGCACGATCTGGCGGGCCGCATCCCGGCTGGCGGTCTCCTGCGGCCGTTTCGCCCCGGGGCTGGGCGCCGCCAGGCCATACTCGCGAGGCATGGAGAGCGGCTTGCGCACGCGGATTTCAAACTCGTCGGGGGAGGTCTTTTCGGCACCGATGGCTTGGCGCACCTCGCTGCAGCCACCCAACGCCGACGCGCCCGCGACGATCGCCAGCGGCACCGCCGCCGCCGCAAGGATACTCTTCAATCTGTCACCACTCATAACACCCGCCATCGGTCCACTCTGTTGGATCATGTTAAAACCAGCTCAAAATGTAATCATTCCTTAGCCGCAATAAAAGCGTCCAGCATCAACACCCCCACCCCGATTACGATCGCTGAATCGGCGAGGTTGAAGGCGGGCCAATGCCATCCGGCGTAATGGAAATCCAAAAAATCGGCAACCGCGCCGTAATGCAGCCGGTCGATGACATTGCCGAGGGCCCCGCCGATCACCGCCCCCAGCGCGGCCGCGACCCAGCTCCGCGAGGTCCGAACCATCCAGGAGGCAAGGACCGCGACGATCACCAGCGACAAGCCGACAAGGATCCAGCGGCCGGCTTCCGGCGCGCCGCCGAACAGGCCGAAGGTGATGCCGCGGTTCCACACCATGACGATATTGAAGAACGGCGTCAGCGCGATTTCCCGGGCCGGAACCATGATCTTGGAAACGATCCACCATTTGCTCGCCTGGTCCAACCCGAGGATCAGGAGCACGATCACCGCACCGCCCGTCCAGGGGCGGGAATCGGGGCGAGAACCATCGGAGGCGGCATCCATGGACCGGATTCAGGCCTCCATGCCCGACAGCGCAGCGGCGCAGCGGCCGCAGACGTCTCTCGGTTCGCCCTGCCCGACCTCTTCCAGAACCTTCCAGCACCGGGCGCACTTCTCGCCCGCGGCCGGCGCCGGCACCACGCCGATGCCGGGAACGTCGGCCAGGGTGAACGCCTCGTCCGGCGGGGTCCCCGGAGTGAGTTTCACGCCCGAGGTAATGAACAGTTCGGCCGGGTCCAGCCCATCGAACCGCGCCAACAGTTCGGCCGGCCCATAGACGGTGGGCCGGGCCTGGAGGGACGAGCCGATGCGCTTTTCCGCGCGCTCCAGCTCCAGCGCCCCGGTCACGACCCGGCGGATATCGCGGATCGTCTCCCAGCGACCGGACAGCTGGGGATCGTCCCAATCATCGGGGATTTCAGGAAACGTCCTTAGATGCACGGAATCGTCGTCGGATGGGTGGCGCGTCAGCCAGGCCTCCTCGGCCGTGAAGCACAGAACCGGGGCAAGCCAGGCGGTCAGGCAGTTGAAGACATGGTCCAGCACCGTGCGCGCCGCGCGCCGCCGAATCGAGGTCGGCGGATCGCAATAGACGCTGTCCTTGCGCACATCGAAATAGAAGGCCGACAGGTCGACGGCGCAGAAATTATGCAGCTCCGTGTAGAATCGGTGGAAATCGTAGTCTTCTACCGCCTCGGCCAACAACCGGCCGAGGGCGAACAGGCGGCCCAGCACCCAGCGCTCAAGCTCGGGCATGTCGGCGCGATCCACCCGCTCGGCGTCCGTGAACCCTTCGAGGCTGCCCAACAGGTAGCGCATCGTGTTGCGCAGGCGCCGGTAGGTATCGACGGAATGGCCGATGATCTCCTGCCCGATGCGCAGGTCTTCGGAATAGTCCGACGCCACCACCCAAAGCCTGAGAATATCGGCGCCGTACTGGTCCATCACGTCCTGGGGCGCGGTGGTGTTGCCGAGAGACTTGGACATCTTGCGCCCCTGCTCGTCATTGACGAAGCCATGGGTCAGGACCGCCTTGTAGGGCGCGTGATTGCGGGTGCCGCAGCTTTCAAGAAGCGAGGATCGGAACCAGCCGCGATGCTGGTCGGTGCCTTCCAGGTAGAGGTCCGCCGGGGCGCCGAGATCCTCCCGCGCCTCCAGCACGAAGGCATGGGTGGCGCCGGAATCGAACCACACGTCGAGAATGTCGGTGATCTGCTCGAAATTCTCCGGATCGTGTTCGGGCGCGAGGAACCGCGCCGGATCGGCGGTGAACCAGACATCGCAGCCTTCTTCCCGGACAGCCTCGACGATGCGCTCCATGACCTTGGCGTCGCGCAAGGGCGCGCCGTTGCGCTTGTCGACGAACACCGTGATCGGCACCCCCCAGGCACGTTGGCGCGAGACGCACCAATCGGGTCCGCTTTCGACCATGGCGCGGATACGGTTGCGCGCCGATGCCGGAACCCAGCGGGTGGCGTCGATGGCGGCGAGCGCATGCTCCCTCAAGCCCCCCTCCTCCATGGAGATGAACCATTGCGGCGTCGCCCGGAAGATCAGGGGCGCCTTGGAGCGCCAGGAATGGGGGTAGGAATGGGTGAGCTTGCCGCGGGCCAGCAGATTGCCCGCTTGTGCCACGGCGTCGCTGACCGGGCCGTCCGCCTTGAAAACGTGAAGACCCCCGAACAGGGCAATGCGGTCGTAATAGAGGCCGTCGGGCCCGACCGTCTCCGGTGTTTCGATCCCCGCCCGCTGACCGATCACGAAGTCGTCGGCGCCGTGGCCCGGCGCGATATGCACGAATCCGGTGCCCTGGTCGGTGGTGACGTGATGGCCGGCTATCAGCGGCACGTCGAAGTCGAAGCCACCCTTTGCCCCCTCCTGGCCGCGCAGGGGATGGGCCAGCACGGTCCCCGCCATGTCCCGGCCCTTGAGACGGGCCGACACTTCATGGCCGGTGACGCCCGCGGCCTCGCAGGTCTCCGCCGCCAGGGCCTCGGCCAGGACCAGACGATCACCGGCCTTGGCCTGGCTGCCTTCGCCCGCTTCCCGGACCTCAACCACGACATAATCGATATCCTCGCCATAGGCGACCGCGCGGTTGCCCGGAAGCGTCCACGGGGTGGTGGTCCAGATCACCACCCCGGCCCCCTCCAGATCCGGATGGCCCGCCGTCACCACCGGGAAGCGGACCCATACGGTGGTCGAGGTATGATCCTCATATTCCACTTCCGCCTCGGCCAGGACCGTGCGCTCGACCGGCGACCACATCAACGGCTTCACGCCCTTGTACAAGCCGCCGCCGAGCAGGTATTTGCCGAGCTCCGCCACGATGGTGGCCTCCGCCTCATGGGCCATGGTGGTGTAGGGATTCTGCCAATCGCCCAGCACGCCGAGCCGCTTGAATTCCTCGCGCTGGATGTCGATCCATTGGGCGGCAAAGGCGCGGCATTCGGCACGGAAATCGATGACCGGCACCTGGTCCTTGTCCTTACCGGCAGCGCGATACTTTTCCTCGATCATCCATTCGATGGGCAGTCCGTGGCAGTCCCAACCGGGCACGTAATTGGCATCGAAACCCTGCATCTGGCGGGTGCGGTTGATGACGTCCTTGAGGATCTTGTTCAGGGCATGGCCCATATGGATGTTGCCGTTGGCATAGGGCGGGCCGTCATGAAGGATGAAGCGTTCGCGCCCCGCCGATTCGGCGCGCAGGCGGTCCCACAGGCCGATCCTTTCCCAGCGGGCCAGCATTTCGGGCTCGCGCTCGGGCAGGCCGGCCTTCATGGGAAATGCCGTCTTGGGCAGAAATACCGTCGATTTATAGTCGCCGCTCATGGCCTTGGCTTATCGCTCCGAACTCATGCGGGGCGCATGGAACGGCATCCGGCGCGCCGCGTCAACCTTGCTCTCTATCGGCCCTAACGCGCGGCGGCGAGGCGGCTGCGCGCATCCTCCACGTCCTGGTTCATCTGCGCGATCAGCGCGTCCAGGGAGGGGAACGCCGCCTCCGGGCGGAGATAGGCAATAAAGGCGACCCGCAGCAGTTGCCCATAGAGATCGCCGGAGAAGTCCATCAGGAACACTTCAAGCCGCGCGTCTTCGCCTTCGAACTGCGGCCGGGTGCCGAAATTGGCCGCCCCGTCCAGCCATCGAACCGCGCCGCCGCTTTCCTCAAGCCCGGCGCGCACCGCGTAGACCCCGGGCTGCGGCGCAAGGTGGCTCCCCATGCGCACATTGGCGGTGGGAAAGCCCAGATCCCGGCCCCGGGCCTCGCCGTGGATGACGTGGCCGTCGACCTCCCAAGGGCGGCCGAGCAGGGCGGCCGCGGCATCGGGACGGCCAAGGCGCAGGTGTTCGCGGATGGTGTTGGACGAGATGACGGCGCCGTCCTCGGCGCGCTCCTGCACCGCCGGGCTGACCGCGAAGCCGCCGGATCCGCCCATTTCCTTCAAGAGTCCAACATTGCCCAAGCGGCCGCGGCCGAAGGCGAAGTCCTCGCCCACCACCACATGGCGGCAGGAGAGATCGCGCATCAGGACCCCTGAGACGAAATCCTCCGCCGCCATGGCGGCGAGCGCCCGGTCGAACCGCAGCACCACCAGCCCGTCGACGCCGAGCGCCTCCAGGAATCGCGCCTTGGCGCGCAGCGAGGTCAGCCGGAAGGCCGGGGCATCGGGCTGGAAGACGGATCGGGGGTGGGGCTCGAAGGTGAGGACGATCAAGGGCGCGCCGAGGTTGCGGGCGATGGTTCCGGCCTGTCCGATGACCGCCTGGTGGCCACGATGGACACCGTCAAAATTGCCGATGGCGACGACCCCGCCGGAAAGCGCGGGCGGCAGGACCGCGGCATGGCGGATGATCTGCATGTCGATCGTCCCGTGACCGGCCGGATTCGCTCTTTAGACCCGCCTGTCCCTCAGGTGACTTCCATGGCCATGCAGCCGCCGTCGACGAAGAGGTTCTCGCCCCAGATGAATTTGGACTCGTCGCTCACCAGGAACAGGACGGCCTCGGCCATGTCGTCGGGCTCGCCCGGCTTTCCCGCCAGGTTCTTGACCGGCCGGGTGGGGTCGAATTCGGCTTGGCCCACCGGCGAGCCGATCTTGTTGGGCGAAATCGAATTGACCCGGATGCCGTTGGGGGCGAGCTGCACCGCCATGGAGCGGGTCAGGTTGATCACGCCGCCCTTGGCGGCGGTGTAGGCCAGCGCCCGGGGGCGGCCGCGCCAGCCCGAGGTCGAAGCGATGTTGACGATGTTGCCGCCCGCTCCTTGCGCCACCATCTGCTCGGCGCAGTACTTGCCCATCAGGAACGGCGCCCCCAGGGTGACCGCCATCACCTTGTCCCATTCGGCCTTGGTGATTTCCAGGATGTGCTTGTTGTCGGAGATGGCGACGTTGTTGACCAGGATGTCGATGCGCCCGAGTGCCGCGACCGTGTCCGCCACCAGCTTCTTGACCGCATCCTCGTCGGAAACGTCGGCGGAAAAGGCGGCGGCCTCACCACCGGCGGCCTTGATCTCACCGGCGACGCGCTCGGCGCGGTCGGCCTCCAGGTCGACCACGGCGATCTTGGCGCCCTCCTTGGCCAGGCGATGGGCGATGGCCTCGCCGATGTTCCGCCCGGCACCGGTGACGACGGCGACCTTGTCCTTCAACTTCATGATCGCTTTCTCCTTTTTCCTTCCTGAAGCGCAAATCCCCGCGGCCGGCCATTCAAGCAGCGCCGCCCGGCCCGGTCAATGGGCCGAAAACCGCCTCGGGTCAACCCCCTTACCCGAGCGCGGGCCGGAGACCGACCAGGGTGAGGCGGCCGATGCACCGCCCCGGATGACAGGGCCGAGAGGGGCGGCTATTCTTGGCCCTCGCAAAGGAAACCGGCGCGCTTCGGCCGCGCCCATAATTGGGAGACCCCAGCATGGCCCAGGACAAGGACCTCACCCTCGCAATCGAGCGCTACGACCGCCATTTCCCGTTCTTCGACGGCACCGTGACGCCACCCGAGGGGTACAACCTAAAGGTCTTTCAGGTTGGCCAATCGAGCGAGTTGCGCGACGGCATCGACCGGCACGGCCGCATGCTCCATGGCGAGGAGTTCGACGTGGCGGAGTTCTCCATGTCGACCTTCCTGATGGCCAAGGGCCGCAACATGCCGATCGCCGGCGTGCCGATCTTCCCCCGCCGCCTGTTCAGCCAGAGCCAGATGTGGGTCCATCCCGATTCGGATTTCTGGCACCCCAGGGACCTGGTGGGCAAGAAGGTGGCGCTGTCTTCATTCCAGACGACGCTGTCGCTGCTGGCCAAGGGCGACATGAAGTTCCATTACGAGGTGCCGTGGGAGGATATCCACTGGCTGCTCACCACCGACGAAAAGGTGAAGTTCAACGTCAAGGAAGGGGTCAAGCTCGACTTCATCGGCAACCGCGCCGATCTCGGCAAGATGCTGGAGGACCGGGAGATCGACGCCTTCTTCCTGCCCCATCCGCCGCATTCGGTGGTCACCGGCGAAACCCCGGCCCGGCGGCTGTTCGCCGACTGCAAGGCGGAAGAGCTCGACTACTTCGAAAAGGTCGGCGACTTCCCGATCATGCATGTGGTCGCCATCCGCCAGAGCCTGCTCGATGCGGATCCCAACATCGCCAAGGAAGTGTTCCGGATGTTCAACGAGTCCAAGGCGCTGGCCGCGACCTATTATGAGGATCCCAACTGGTCGCGGCTCGCCTGGGGGCGGCACTATTTCGAGGAAGAGCGCAACCTGTTCGTGAGCGACCCGTGGGAGAACGGCTTCGGACGCAACAAGGCCAACCTGGAACGCTTCATCAAGTATTCCCACGACCAGGGCCTGATCGACGAGATCTATGCCCCGGACAAGCTGTTCGCCGAAAACACCCTCGACACCTGAGGCCGACGGGCGCAGCTGTTGGGACACGGGGCCATGGACGGGGACGCCGTCAGTTTCGCGCTCGATCGTTACGACCGGCACTTCCCGTTCTTCGACGGCACCGCGCCGCTGCCCCGCGGCATCGATTTCGACGTCCTGCAGGTCGGCCAAAGCTCGCCCGGACGCGACGGCACCGGACGCCATGAGCGGATGTACCCGGGCGTCGAGTTCGATATCTGCGAATTCGGCCTTTCGCCCTATCTGATGATGGCGGCGCGCGGCGCAGCACTTCCCTTCACCGCCATCCCCTGCTTCCCGCGCCGCCTGTTCAGCCAGAGCCAGATGTGGGTCCGCCGCGGCGCGGGGATCGAAGGGCCGCAGGATCTCGCCGGCAAGCGCATCGCGCTGCGCTCGTTCCACACGACGCTCTCGGTCCTGGCCCGGGGCGATTTGAAGTCGTATTACGGCACCGCCTGGGAAGACATCGTGTGGTGCCCCACCAAGGGCGACATGGTCGCGTTCGACGCCAAGCCCGGTGTGCGCATCGAACCGATCCCGACCGGCGCCGATCTCGGGGCTCTTGCCGACGCGGGCGACATCGACGGCTGTTTCATGCCCCATCCGCCGCCGGCCATGGTGGATCCCGCCCGGATGCGGCGCCTGTTCGCCGACGCCCACGCGGAGGAAGCCACCTTCTTCCGGGCCACCGGCGCCTATCCCATCATGCATCTGGTGGTGATCCGTAACGAGGTGCTCGACGCCCATCCGGGCCTGGCCCGGGCCCTGGTGGAGTCCTTCCGGGCCGCCCAGCGCATCTCGGAAAGCTACTACGACGACCCCAACTGGTCGTGCCTCGCCTGGGGGCGGCACGATTTCGAGGCCGAGCGGCAAAGCTTCGGCGCCGATATCTGGCCCGAGGGGTTTACCGCCAACCGAGCGAACGTGGAGCGATTCATCGGCTATTCCTTCGATCAGGGGCTGATCCCCAGGGCGCCGGCACCGGAATCCCTGTTCGCCGCGGAAACGCTCGAGACATAGGCCGCTCAACGTGGTTTCCGGGCGGCGCCCGCCGGTCTAGACTTGTCCGTTCAAAAGCCCGGCGGCGAAATGTCCCGCCGGGCATTAAAAAGGGAGGAATAAGGATATGAGGAAGCACAGCCTGATCGTGCTGGCGCTTGCGCTGGCCGCCGCCGGCATCGCCGCCCCCCAAGCGGCGAAGGCGGACGCGGTCGCCGATTTCTACAAAGGCAAGCAGGTCAAGATGGTGATCCGTTCCACCACCGGGGGTGGTTACGACCTTTACGCGCGGATGCTGATGCGCCACATGACGCGCTACATTCCCGGCAAGCCCCGGGCGGTCAACATCAACATGCCGGGCGGCGGCGGCATCAAGGCGGCCAATTACGTGGCCCAGGTGGCGCCCCGGGACGGCACCGTGCTGACCATCGTCAGCCAGGGCCTGCCGATGTATCAGGGGCTCAAGCTCGGCAGCAAGCTCAAGGCCGACATGAAGGCCTTCAACTGGATCGGCAACCTGTCGATCTCCAACCAGATCCTGGTGGTCTGGCACACCTCGACGATCAAGACCCTGGAAGACGCCAAGAAGCGCAAGATCAACGTCGGCACGACCGGGGCGGGATCGATCTCCACCCAGTTGCCCGCCGTCTACAACAACATCCTCGGCACCAAGTTCAACATCATCTTCGGCTACTTCTCCGGCGGCGAGATCAACTTCGCCATGGAGCGCGGCGAGGTCGAGGGCCGCGGCACCAACACCTGGGCGAGCTGGAAATCGGCGACACCCCGGCTGGTCAAGGAGAAGCTGATCCGCCCGCTGATCCAGACCGGGCTCAAGAAGGAAGCGGATCTGCCCGACGTGCCGCTGCTCAAGGACCTCGCCACCAACCCGGAAGACAAGGCGGTGCTGGAATACGTCTCAAAGGCCATCGCCGTGGGCCGGCCCATCGCCGTCGCCCAGGGCGTGCCGATGGACCGCGTCACGGCGCTGCGCGCGGCATTCGATGCGACGCTGGTCGACCCCAAATTCAAGGACGAAGCCGAGAAGCAGCGGGCGGAGATCGCCCCCATGAGCGGCGTCGAGATGCAGAAGCTGGTCACCGACCTGGTCGACGCGCCGGAAGACCTGCGCGCCAAGGTGCTTGCCGCCATCGACCCGAAGCGGGCCAAGGCCACCAAGCGCCAGGTGACCCTGATCAAGGTCACGGCGACGCTGGACGGGATCGGCAAGAAGGGACGAACCATCATGTTCAAGAACGCGGGTAAATCCGCCAACGCGCGGGTGACCAGCCGCAGCAAGATCAAGATCGCCGGCAAGAAGGCCAAGCGCGGCGCGCTCAAGACGGGCATGAACTGCACCATCGCCTACGAAGGCGACGGGGCGCTTGCCCACCAGGTCACCTGCAAGTAAGACAGAACCAACCGATCAGGGGCCGGCCGCCGGGCCGGCCCTTTCTCCCATGCGAACCCGCAACCACCTTCACCTGCTCATTGGTTCTCCGGGCAGGGCGAGCACTTTTGGCTAGAATTCGGCGTTAACCCAATGTCTCCTCTTGACCCAAAGCGGGCATAAGCGTCGCAAATTCGGGCTGGTAATGATCCGTATCATACCCACATGGAAATTGTGACCATAA
Source organism: Alphaproteobacteria bacterium (assembly GCA_029863585.1). Classification (GTDB taxonomy): domain Bacteria; phylum Pseudomonadota; class Alphaproteobacteria; order SMXQ01; family SMXQ01; genus SMXQ01. The sequence goes on from JAOTVC010000031.1 coordinate 10,667, forward strand.
AGGGGGGATCGGTATGCCCAAGATTTCGGCGTTTGGCTGGGATGGACGAGAGTCATGAGGTTATGGCTCTGCTTCTCCACCTTCCTCGTCGTCGGCTGGCTCGCAAATTGCGCGGCTGTTTTACCGGCTGGGGAAATTGCCGGCGTGCCGACGCTAGACGTATATAAGGCCGCTCGGATTAAAGAGGTAAGGGACATTCGCGCCGCACCGCTCAACCGTGGCACTTTGCGGGCGATCACCAGAAATATCCGCGAGGCTTTGGATCATGCCGGTCTCCCCGCCACGTTACCTGGCGGCGGTGGGAGGTCTCTGGATCTGTCGGTGCGAATTCTCGATTGCCCGCTGGCTCCAGGGCAGAGGGGATCGGAAAAGCTCCAACATCTGCCCTACTGTCTGGCATCGATTACCGCCACGGATAGCGAAACGGCGCATACCGTCACCGCACTCGCCATAAAAATACCGACTCCCGCGGCCTCAACCCGCCAAAGGAGATCGTCATGGGATCAAGGTCAAATCTTGCGGGCGGCGCGGTCATTGACCGATCCGCTCGTGGTCTGGCTTGGCGCCCATCAGGGCCGCAGCCACGGGCAGGGCAGGTATGAGGATATTACGGCGAGCGGAGCACGAATCCTCCATCTGGGCGACGGACTTTTCAGAACCGGCGGGGCGGCAAATGTTGGTAGTGCCAGTGCCAATGGAGGTGTCTTGGACCTTACACATCTCGCCCATCATTACGATCCCAACGTAGACCCCGATGTCCATTTCTACACAAACATTACCCTTAACGACCGCGTGCCTCCCCTGAGAGATGCAAGCGATCGCGAATATGCATTCATCACCCTCTATCACATCGACCCGCCACTCGATGATTTGCCCTCCCGGGAATCGGGTATCGATAGGGGAACGGATTTCCGCAACCCGGCGATGCTGGTGAAGGGCGTCTATACCAATTACGTCAGTCCCGTAGTGACCGATGACGACGGGCGAATTCCGGTGCCCAGTCATCCCATCGGGCATTTTTACGTGAAAGTGCAGATTCCCGACTATCCAACCATCTTGACGGGTTCGACGACCGTCAAGCGGGCCGATGTGGAACTCACCGATCTCACCCTCGGCCGGCAGCTGGGCATCGGCGGCGTACTGCTGACTCCGCAGCCGGGGCGTTTAAATCCCGCCGTTGAGGCGTTGGAAGAACTGTCTCTGCGGCAGCGCCCACTCCGTGTGATTGACGGGTTGTTTTACCATGAACAAGACGGGCGCAACGTCGGGCCCGAGTTCATTATCGATGACGGCAACGTGAGTTTTGCGCGCTTCAAGGTGCCTGCCGCCAATGCCAAAGACGCTTTGGCGATGTTCATCGAATACATCCATCGCGGCGGCCACAGGATGTTCGGATCCCTCATCAATCGCCCCCACAGGGGCACCGGAGCCGGGTGCACGCCGTTTGCCATGTCGTGGCTAAAGGCGGCCGGGATGCTCCCGTTTGTCGTAGAGCCCAAGACCTCCGCCTCCGCCAACACTCCTCAAGAGCCATCGCCGAAAGTGGGATGGCGGGCCTCTCTGATAAATCTGCACAGGACCCTTCACATCCCGTGGGCCCATATCGGGTGCGATCAACGCATGGGGCTGGGCGGGATCGAGGCAGCGAAATACACGATCTACGATCTCTTGTTCCATGGCGAGACGCCGGAATTCGTCTCGAAAGCGTCGGAAGGGCTCGCTCGTAAGGTGCGGGAGAGCCAAGGCGCCGTCGTTGGGACCTTGTTTCGCTTTGGCGCCCTGAGCCCGTTGCGCGAAATTTTCATCGACGCGAAACGCAATGATCCGGCCGACAAAGGGGATTACGATTGGGCCCCCGCTGGCAAGGGCTGGGCCGCCGGGTTTTGGGACAACGACCGCTTTTCCAAATGGATCAAAGTGCTCTGGAAGACAGGAACGACGCCCCCGGGGGTGCGCCTTGTGCGGGAAGGCCGGTTCAGGGGCATTGAAATCGACGCCATGGACAATCGGCGGCAGGAAGAGAAATTCTTCGCCGCCGCAGATCGACTGGCAGAAAAGCTCAGGCGCCTGAAAGCCCAAGGCCTTCGTCCCACCACATGCCGGCGTCTTTACGGTCTCGATGTGCAATGAGATTGCCGTTGCTCGGGAACCGAGAATGGAGCTACGCGCCAAGAGAATTCTGAAGGCTCTCTCCTGTAGCGCCTTTGTTTCCTTGGTCTCTTGCCAGGCAGTCAACGACTACGTGGGGGGCCGCTTCGCCGGACCCCCGGATCAGCTTTATGGACACATCGGTCCAGACGCCCGCCAACTGATCGAAAAGGCAAAGGAGGGGATCGGGCCGAAGGGTCCGGTAGATCACCACGTGCATGTGGCGGGGCTCGGCACACCGGTAAACCGGCTTTGCCTAAACATCAAAGCGGGCGGCGTCTGGATCAACCCGGACTACCGTTCCAGAACCCACCCGATCTATTACCTCAATGCGCCCTTGTTCCTCAGTGCGAGCGGCATACGCGACCGGAACGACGCCGATGCCCAATACCTGGAAAAACTCGTTCAGTTGGTTCGCGAATCGCGGATTGGAGGGTCCTACTTTCTCTATGCCCTGGATTGGCGATACAACCCGCCGCCTGACAATCGGGCACCTGACCGGGAGGGGACAGACCTTTACGTTGCAAATGACCACGTTATTGCCTTGGCCCAATGCTTGAACGCCATGCCATTGGGAGGCGCCAGGTTTGTCGCCGTGGGCTCGGTCCATCCCTACCGCGAGGATGCGGTGGCCGCATTGGATTGGCTTGCCAGGCAAGGTGTGCGGTACATCAAGTGGCTCCCGCCGGCGCAGAACATTGATCCGGCCAGGAAGGGACTGGGGCCCTTTTTTCGCGCATTAAAGGTGAATGGAATTACGCTTTTCAGCCACACGGGGAACGAACACACCTTGCGTGTAGCACGTCAGGATCAAGAACTGGCCGACCCTCTTCGCCTCGCAGCGGCATTAGAGATGGGCGTGCGCGTGGTGATGCTTCACGCCAGCCGTGCGGGTCGGGAGCCAAAGCCAGGTCCAGACGGTAAAAGGAAAGAATATTTTGAGCGTTTCCTGACCTTGATGGAGCGTTACCCGAGCAATCTTTTTGGGGAAATTTCCGCCGTGCCATACCTCGGCACTCATCCCCGGTTGGAGAGGCTCATGTCGAATCCTATGATCCTGTGCAGGCTGGTCAACGGCTCCGATTATCCCTTGCCCGGTATAGCGATCACACGCCCAACGGACCGCCTGCTCAAAGCCGGATATCTCTCCTGGCCAGGTGATCGCGGTCTTCAGGAGGCTGAGCGCAGGAAGGACGCCCTTGACGAGATTTACGGCTACAACCCGTTGCTGTTTGATTTCGTGATGAAACGCACTATTCGTGTAAAAGGCAGGAAGCTGCCTGATTCAGTCTTTGGCGCGCTGCCGGAGACTGACACTCCTGCGTGTTCACCCTCTCGGTATTAGCGCAAGGACCAATCTTAGGGCTAATCCTACGATTCGCTTCTGCATATCAGGTCAAACCCAATATCCGCTTCCCGCTGAGGCTGTTGAAAAACTCTTTTCGGCCCAAGCGAATGACATCTTCATGCGCTTGGCAGCCCGTCGGGGCAAGACTGAATCGCAAACGTCACACTTTCGATTCTTTCATTGCGCGGCACTCGTTGAAGCCTGAGTTCTTCAACAGCCTCAGCTATGTGTGGACATCAGGTTAACGTGGGAACTGATCTCATGACGATTCTTCAGTGAGGATGGCGCGCTTCCAATAACCCGGGCCCCAAACCGCTAGGGGGCGAGTTCCTTCACCCGGGACCAGTCGATCCAATCGTTGAGCGCGATCTCCGGCAGGCGGACCATGCCGTTCTCCACCGTCAGCGGATCGGTGACGTATTCCCGGGAGAATTGCAGGAAGAAGCTTTCTTCCGACGGCAGGCCGTGGCGATGGGCCGGCACCGACCCCGCGACACCCAACGCCGCCACCGCGCCCAGCGAACTGGTGGCGCCGAGCCCGATATGGACGGCGACGTCGCGGGCCACCGATTGCTTGATGATCTCGCGCGAATCGGCGATGCCGGTCTTGTACACCTTGACCGAGAGCGCATCGGCGCCGGCCCGCAGGAACAGCTCCGCCTCGTCCAGCGACCGGCAGGTGTTATCCACCAGCAGCGGGATGGGCGAGGCGGCACGGGCGGCGGCAAACGATTCGTCGGGATGCAGCTCCATCGGGTCCTCGGCCACCCGCACGCCGTATTCGGCCAGCATCTCGGTCAAGGGTGCCACCTCCTCCAGCTTGTAATGGCGGTTGGAATCGGCGGAAAATGTCACGTCGGGGCCGACCGCTTGGCGAATGCCCGAGACCACCTCGCGGTCGACATCGAGCCCCTGGCCGGTCTTGATCTTGAGCGAGGTGAAGCCGTAGCGCTCCACCATGGTTTCGGCCTCCCGGATCATCGCGGCGGGCTCGGCCCGGGTAACGGTCCAGGCCACCGGCACCTCCGGCTTGCCGTCCAGGCCTTGGTAGAGCGGCACCTTCGCGGCCTGGGCGCGCAAGTCCCAGACGGCGCTGTCGATCATCTGCTTGGCGAGGAAATGCTCGCGCACATAGCGCAGGAAGCGGGTGATCTCCGCCTCGTCGGCCAGGTCCTTGCCCATCATGCGCGGCATGAAGATCTCCTCGACCACGACGGCGAGGCTCCTCAGCGTCGCCGCCGTCCAGTTGAGCCGCACCGGCGCCTCGCCGACGCCGATCAGGCCGCCCGCGGTCTCCAACGCAAGGATCATCACGTCAACGCCGCTTTCGCCATGCCCGGCCCAGCGCACCGGCCGGCGGTAGGGGAGATGGACGGGGTAGAGCTTGTATCCGGTGAGCGTGAGCGTCATGACGCGTCGTTACCTTCCCATTGCGTAGATCTGGCGGAAGCGCGAACTGGCCGCGCCCTTGAGGATGTTGCCTTCCCGGGCCACCGCCATCATGCGACCGATCGACCAGGGGGCGGAACGCTCCACCTTGTGGCCGCGGGCGGCCAGGGCCTCGGCGGTGGCGTCGGGGACGCCGCCTTCCAGCACCAGCACGCCGGGCTCGGCATCCCGCGGCCAGAAGGAATTGGGGAAATGGAAGCTCTGGAAATAGGGAAGATCGATGGCTTCCTGCAGATTCAGCCCGTGATGGAGGTGACGCAGCAGCATGATGAGCGGCCATTGGTCCTGGCCGTCGCCGCCCGGCGTCCCGAAGGCGAGCCAGGGCTTGCCGTCCTTCAGGGCAAACGACGGCGACAGCGTGGTGCGCGGGCGCTTGCCGGGGACCAGTCCCGAAGGGTGGCCGTCCCGAAGCCAGAACATCTGCATGCGGGTGCCGAGCGGGAAACCGAGCCCGGGCACGGCGGGGGAGCTCTGCAGCCAGCCGCCCGACGGCGTCGCCGAGATCATGTTGCCGAAGCGGTCGGCGCAGTCGATATGCACGGTGTCGGACCGCATCTGGTTTTCCAGCATGTGCCCCGGCTCGCCGGCGCCGGTGACCTCGCCGGAGAGCGTCCCCACCAGGATTTCCTCGGCCCCGAAGCCGGGAATGTCGCCGCCGATCAGGTCGAGGGAGGCTTCGTCGCCGATCAGCTCGCGGCGCCGGTCGTTGTAGTCGTCGGATAGCAGCACGTCCATCGGCACGTCCGCGAAGTCGGGATCGCCGTAGAATTTCTCCCGATCGGCGAAGGCGAGCTTGGCGCATTCCGTGACCACGTGGATGAACGCGGTGCTGACCGGGTCCATGGCTTCCAGGTCGAAGTCTTTCAGCAGCGCCAATTGCTGGGCCATCACCGGCCCCTGGCTCCAGGGACCGCACTTGGCAAGGGTGATGCCGTGATAGTCGTAGGTGAGCGGCTGTTCATAGCCCGCCTGCCAGCGCGCCATGTCGTCGCCCTGCAGCAGCCCGCCGTGGCGTTCGCCCGACGAATCGAGCGCCTCGCCCTCGCGGCAGAAGCGATCGATGGCATCACTCACGAAGCCCTCGCGCCAGACCGCCCGGGCGCGCTCGATCACCGCCTCGCGGTCGCCGCCGCCGGCCTCGGCCTCCTTGAGGATGCGGGCGTAAGATTCCGCCAAGGCCGGAATGCGGTAAAGCTCGCCCGGACGCGGCGCGCCGCCGCCGGAAAGGTAGACCTCGGCGGAACTGGTCCATTCGGTCAGGAAAACGTCGCGCACCCCGTTGATGGCCTCGGCCACCGCGGGCAACACCGGATGGCCGTCGGCCGCGTAGCCCATGGCGGGTTCCAGGACGTCCCTTAACGTCATGGTCCCGTAATCGCGCAGCAGCAGCATCCAGGCATCGAAGGCGCCGGGCACGCCGGCGGCCATCAACCCGGTGCCGGGGATCATGTTGAACCCTTGATCGCGGTAGGCCTGAATGGTGGCTGCACCGGGCGCCGGGCCCTGGCCCATCAGGATGCGCAGCGGATGATCGCCCGCCGGCGCCAGGATCATCGGCACCTCGCCCGCCGGGCCCGTCATGTGGGGCTGGACCACCTGCAGCACGAAGCCGGCGGTGGCCGCGGCATCGAAGGCGTTGCCGCCCTTCTCCAGCGCCGCCATCGCCGCGGCGCTGGCGATCCAATGGCTGGAGGCGACCATGCCGAAGGTGCCGGACAGTTCCGGCCGCGTCGTCGGCATGCCGCGATAGGCGCGGCCCGGATCCATGCTCTCGCTCACCTGTCCTCCCCTCGGACGACCTCGGGTCTTTCTTTCTCCATTTTCATAGCACGCGGACGACCGCCCGCCTATGCGCTGCGCGCCGGCAGGTCGTCCAGCGTCCCCTTGAAGGCCAGGAAGCCGCCGTCGATCAGCAGGTCGGCGCCGGTGACGAAGCTCGCCTCGTCGGAGGCCAGATAGGCCGCCCCCGAGGCGATCTCGTCCACCCGGCCGATGCGGCCCGTCAGATAGGCCTTGCCGCGCTGTTCGCGGGTTAACTGCGGCGCCCCCGGCTGGCTGCCGGAACGCGGCGTGTCGATGGCGCCCGGCGAGATCGAATTGACCCGGATGTTGTCGCGCGCATGGTCGACGGCCATGACCCGGGTGAGCTGCAGGATCGCGCCCTTGGAGGAACAATAGGCCGGGCGCTCGGGCACGCCGATATGGCCGAGCTGGGAGGCGATGTTGATGATCGTCCCGCCGCCCGCTTTTCGGATCTCGGGCACCGCGTATTTGGCCATGAGGAAATAGCCCGTCAGGTTCACGGTGATCTCGTTCGCGAAATCCTCAAGCGCCATGGTCTCCACCGTGCCGCGCGGGCTCGGCCCGGCGGCGACATTGACCAGGATATGCAACCCGCCGAAGGTTTCCACCGCCTGGGCGACGGCACCTGCCGCCTGACCGGGATCGGTGACGTCGAGATCGCAGGCGATGGCGCGGCCGCCGGCGGCTTCGATATCGGCGACGGTTCGGGCGGCGCCTTGCGCGTTGATGTCGCCGACGGCGACGGATGCGCCTTCCGCCGCGAAGCGTCTGGCGATGGCGCCGCCGATGGCACCGCCCGCCCCGGTCACCAAGGCCGCTTTCCTTGCCAGCTTGCCGTTTGCCATCGATCACCTCCCCCGTTTATGGTGTGCCCCAGCAATTCCGGGCCAAGTCTCGGCCAAAAGGGACCGCCCCACAAGAGCCTGAGGGAGGGCAAGCACCCCATGAAAGTGGTCTACAATTCGAGAACCAAGCCTGCCGACATCTCCTACATTTCCGACAATTTTCCGGAGCTCGATTTCGTCGTGACCTACGGCCCCGACGACATCGCCCGGGAGCTTCCCGGCGCCGAGGTGCTGTTCGTTTCCAACCGGGTCTATGTCGAGGAGATGGTGGCGGCGGTCAACGCCAATGCGGATACGCTCAAGCTCATCCATTTCACGACGTCGGGCATCGACAAGGCGCTGAAGTCGGGTGGCTTCCCCAAGGGCGTCAAGGTCGCCAATGTGGCGGGCCTGCGCGCGCCGACCCTGGCGGAGCACGCCTTCGCCCTGCTTCTGGCACTCAGCCACCGGTTCCGGGATATCGAGGCGGCGCGGGCCGACCACCAATGGCTGCGCGATGAGATCACCGCCAAGATCACGCCGCTCAGGCGGCAGACCATGTGCATCGTCGGCATGGGCGCCACCGGCCAGGCCATGGCGCGGAAAGCGAAGGCCTTCGACATGCGGGTGATCGGCGTCAGCCGCGCCTATCAGGCCGACGAGCTGGTGGACGAGGTGTTCCCGCGCGAGCGCGTGCACGAGGCGCTGGCCGAGGCCGACGCGGTGATGATCAGCATGCCGTCGACGGCGGAGACGCGCGGCTTCATGAACGCCGAGAAATTCGCGGCCATGAAGAACACCGCCTTCATCGTCAACATCGCGCGCGGCGACCTGATCGACGAGGACGATTTGATTGCCGCCTGCAAGGCGGGCGAGATCGGCGGCGCCGGCCTCGACGTGCAGATGCAGGAGCCGACGCCGCCCACAAGCGGCTTGTGGGATGTGGACAGCATCATCGTCTCCCCCCATGTCGGCGGCGGCGGCGGCGGCCCGGGGGACACCGACCTCGAGGACATGCTGATCGAGAACCTCAAGCTCTATGTCGCGGGCAAGCCCCTGAAGCGCCTGGTGGACTGGGAATCGATGACGGTCTAAACGGCGGAGCCCGCCCTCCCGTTCGACCGGCCGAGCTCATGCCTCGACAGGCTCAGCAATGGGGTTGGAGAGATGGGTCCCCTGTCGAAGGATGGGGGCGGGAGGGGCAGCTCGGCCTGACCAATGGGTCTAGTCTGCGCCGGTTTCCTCATCGAGGATGGCATCGCCTTCCGCAGTCACGCGGTTGAGGAGCGTCCGGCCCGCGAGGTAACGCGAGACGTTCTCGAAGAACAGCGCGCGCAGCCGGGCCTTCTGGTCGCTGCCGCCCTGGCCCGCGATATGGGGCGTCATCAGGACGTTGGGCAGATCCCAGAACGGGCTGTCGGCGCCCAATGGTTCTTGCTCATAGACGTCGATCCCCGCCCCCTTGATTCGCCCCGCATCAAGGGCCTCGGCCAGCGCCGCCTCGTCGGTCAAGGCGCCGCGCCCGATGTTGACGAGGATAGCGTCCTTCTTCATCAGCGCGAGCTCCTTCGCACCGATGAAGTGATGGACGTCCGCCCCATAACCTTGGGCCAGGAACAGCACGTCGGCTTGCCCCAGGACCGCATGGATGTCCTCACGCCGCACCACGCGGTCGAAATCGCCGCCCGCCCGGCCCCGGCGCGAGACGCCGATCACCTTCATGTCGAACAGCTTGGCCTTGCGCGCGATATCGCGGCCCACCCCGCCCATGCCGCAGATCACGGCGGCTCCCCCGCCGGGCGACGTGAGGTCGTTCTGGAGGACGCCGCGCGCCCATTCGTGGCGCGCCCGATGCGGGGCAAAGATATGAAAACCGCGCATCACCCCCAACATCAGGGCGATGGCGTGGCCCGCCAGGATGCCCGAGCGGATGCCGCGCACATTGGTCAGGATCACGTTCTCGGGCAGGCCGTGGCGGGCGGCGGCATCGAACCCGGTGGTCGCGAACTGGATCCACTTGAGCGTGCCCGCGCGGGCCCCGTCCCTGAGCGCCCGGGCGATGGCACCGTCCATGAACTGGCTGGTGACGATGACGGCCTCGGCATCGGCGGCCTCGGCCGCGCAGGCTTCGGCATCGGCCGCCTTGACGAAGCGCACACCCGGAAAGGCCGCCTCGAATTGCGGGTCCACCACGTCGTGATGGGGCTGGGCGAACTGGACGAGCTTGACCGTCACCGCCGCCCCGCGCGCAAGCTGCGCCGCCCCGCCGCGATCCTCACCGGAAGAAGGCGCCCGGCTGGAAGATGCATTCCACGGAGTTGTTGTCGCTGGAATTGCCGAGAACCGGGCTGCCATCCTCGACGATGCGGTCATAGGGGCTCTTGTCGGGATCGACCGTGGCGCCAACCCGCAGCAGCACCAGGGGCTCGTCGTTCAGCGCGCAGAAGGTATAGAACGTGCCGCGCGGCAGCATAATGCCCTGGTTCTTCCCGACTTTCGTCACCTCGCCGTCGGGGCCGTGGAATTCGGCCTCGCCCTGGAGGCAGATGAAGGCATGATCCTCGTTGGTGTGGGCGTGGATGCGGTTCTCGCCGTCATTGGGGCCGAAGACGTTGAGGAACAGGCTGACCTGATCGGTATGGGCAAGGTAGGTGCGGTCGTTGCCCTGGGCGGGGATCGGGCTTTCCATGGTGAACACCTTCGGCGTGCGGCCCTCGGGATCGAAGCCCTGTTCGGTCAGTACCCGCTCCATGGTGCCGGTGGGGGAATCGACGATGCGTGTCGGTTCGGTCTTCATCTGCTGCCTCCCGTTTCGGATTGTCTTATGGATTGCCGAAGCCCTGAAGCTTGCCGTCGGGTGTCATCACCACGTGCTTGAGGGGCTCGCCCGAAAGATAACGGCGGGTGTTTTCCCGCACAAGTTCGCTCAAACGCAGCTTGAGCTCCGCCCCGCCCTGGCCGCCGACATGGGGCGTCATCAGGACGTTGGGCAAATCCCAGAACGGGCTGTCGGCGCCCAAGGGCTCCTCGCCGAAAGCATCCAGCCCGGCCCCCTTGATGCGGTTCGCCGCCAAGGCATCGGCCAGCGCCGCCTCGTCGACCACCTTGCCGCGGGAGATATTGACCAGGATCGCGGTGTCCTTCATGCGCCCGATCAGTTCCGCCGTCAGAAAACCCTCGGTGGTGTCATCCAAGGGCATCGCCACCATCACCACGTCGGCCAAGGGCAGGACCTCGGCCGCCTTCTGCCGCGCCACAACCCGGTCGATGGCGGGCACGGCGGGGGCATCGGCACGGCTGACGCAGATCACCTCCATGTCGAAACCCTTGGCCTTGCGCGCGATGTCCTGGCCGATGCGACCCATGCCTAAAATCACCATGGTGCCGCCTTCGGGCGCGATCATGTGGGGGAACATCTTCTCCCGCGACCAGCTGTGGGCGGCGCGGAAGGGTTCGAACTGGTGGAAGCCGCGCATGACGCCCAGCATCAGGGCCATGGCATGGCCCGCCAGCACCCGCTGGCTGACGTCGCCGGTATTGGTGATGGTGACCCCTTGGGGCAGGCCGGCTTCCAGCGCGATGTCGATGCCGACGGTGGTGAACTGGATCCACTTGAGCGCCGTGCCCTTTTCCCGCAGCAGCTCCGCGAATTCCGGTGTGAACGCGGAATTGAAGACGTGCAGGACCTCGGCCCCTTCGATGGCGTCCGCGAATTCCTCGAGGGTCGCGGCCTTGGCCGCCTCGACGTCTGGAAATTCGGCGAGGAATTCCGCGTCGACCACATCGTTGTAGCCGCGCACGAACTGGGCGATGCGCAAAGGCATGGGCGGCCCTCCCCGGCCCGCGTTGGTCTCGGCGCGCCGCGTCGGACGGCGCCCCCACTTGTTCGAGTCATAGGCTGTCTCTAAGCTGAGTTCAATCTTGCGCGGCGCACGGGCCGCGCCGATCCGGGAGAGAACGGCCATGGCGGAAGGAACACTTGCCGGGAAGGTGGCGCTGATCACCGGCGGCGGACGGGGCATGGGCCGGGCCATGGCCCTGGCGCTGGCGCGGGCCGGGGCGAAAGGCATCGTGATCACGTCCTCGGCCTCGCCTGCCGAGCTGCGTGTCACCGAAAGGGACATCGATGACATTGCCGGGCGGCCGTGCGGCGCAGGCTTTACCGCCGACGTGACCGACGAACACGCCTGCTGGACGGCGGTGGCGGAGACCATCGCGCGCTTCGGCGCCGTCGACATCCTGATCAACAACGCCGGCCTCGGCATGAAGAACGTGCGCCAGGGCCGCGATCCCTTCTGGAAGAACGACGTGGCGGCCTGGCGGCGTCTGATCGACACCAACGTCAACGGGCCCTTCCTGATGGCCCGCGCCGCGGCACCGCACATGGTGGCCGCCGGTTGGGGGCGGATCATCAACGTCTCGAAATCCGGCCAATCGATGATCGGACCCAACAATTCGCCCTATGGCCCGTCCAAGGCGGCACTCGATGCCATGACCCTGATCTGGGCCCAGGACCTGGCGGGGACCGGGGTCACGGTCAATGCGCTGCGGCCCGGCGGCCTGACCGACACCACCTTCTCCCGCCCGGCGGCAGTGCCCGGCGCCCGGAAAGCGGGGCGCCCGGTCTATCTGCCCGAGGACATGGGCCCGCCGGCGGTGTGGCTGGCGTCCGACGCCTCTGCCGCCTATTCGGGCTGCCGCTTCAACGCCGCCAAGTGGGATACCGCCCTGCCCCCGGACCAAGCCGCCGAGGCGGCCCGCGAGCGCCCCGTCTTCGCCGCGCCCCGGCGGCCCTGCGCCGTCGCCGACGCCTGGACGGAACCGGGCACCGCCGCCGCTGTCTCATGACGACGACTTATGAACCGCGGGCGGTGCGGCGCCTCACCTTCCACGATTCGGTGGCGGATTTCCGGACCGGCGCCGACACGCCGGTCAAATATCTGGAGCGCTGCCTCGCGCGCATCGCCGAACGCGAGCCTCTGGTCAAGGCCTTCGTCGCCGCCAACCTGGATGCGGCCATGGCCCGGGCGGAGGGGGCGACCAAGCGCTACCGCGACGGCGCGCCCCTGTCGCCGGTCGACGGCCTGCCCATCGCCGTCAAGGACGTGTTCGAGACCCGGGACCTGCCGACCGGCTGGGGTTCGACCGCCCTGGCGAAGCAACCGCCCCGCCAGGATGCCGCCATTGTCCATGCCCTGCGCAAGGGTGGCGGGGTGCTGGTCGGCAAGACGGCGCTGCCCGAGCTCGGCTTCGGCCCGCCCGCCGCCACGACGAATCCGTGGGACCCGGGCCGCTCACCGGGGGGATCGTCCTCAGGCTCCGCCGCCGCCGTCGCCGCCGCCATGGTGCCCGCCGCCATCGGGTCCCAGGGCCGGGGGTCTCTGACGCGCCCGGCGAGCTTCTGCGGCGTCACCGCCTTCAAGCCCGGGCACGGCACCGTCCACCGCGGCGGCTATGGCGGCAGCCAGCCGACCAACGCCCATGTCGGGGTGCTGGCGGGATGCCTGGAGGATGCCTGGATCATCGCGCGCGCCCTTGGGGAAAGTGCCGGGCCCCATCCGGGCCATGCCGCGCTGAAAGGACCGATGGAGCCACCCGAACCCGCCAAGCCGCGGACCCTGGTCCGCACGGAGGCGGCGGGTTGGGAACGGACGGAACCGGCGGCGCGGGCGGCCTACGATGATCTGCTCACGCGGATCGAAAGCGCGGGCGTTGGCGTGATGCGGGCCGGCGACGACCCCGCCTGGGCCGCGCTGGAAGGGGAATTGGCGGCGGCGGGAAAGGCGCTCGGCACCATCGCCGATTACGAGACGCGCTGGCCGCTGACCATGCTGGTCGAGGCGGACGTGGAATCGGGCGGCGGCGCCTTCGATCCGCTGACGGTGGAGCGCGGCCTCGAGCGCCTCGCGGTCCCGCTCGCCGATTACGAGGCGGCGCTCGCCTACCGCCGCGACTATCGCGAACGCCTCGCCGCGCTGGCGCAGGACGGCGTCTTCATGATCACGCCGGGGGCCACCGGCCCGGCGCCGGCGGGGCTCTCCTCCACCGGGTCCTCGGTCTACCAATGGGCCTCAAGCCTGGCCGGCAACCCGGTCGTCAGCCTGCCCCTGATGGCGGCGGACGGTTTGCCGCTGGGCCTCGAGGTTCAGGGGTTCGTCGGCCAGGACGCGGCCCTGATGGCGGCCGGACTGTGGCTCGCTCGGTCCTTCCAGGCCGGCGAGATCTAAGGCGCGGCGCCGGCCATCCGCCGCCTCAGACACCTCATTCGCCTTGGGGCCCGCAGCGGCGCCGCGATGGCACCGCGCCCGGGGGGCCGGCCCCCCCGGCGAGGGTGGTCAGGGAGCCTTGGGATGGGTCGGCACGTTGGGCACCCAGTTGGGCGGGCTGATCCGGGCGCAGAAATCCTTGAAGTTGAGGTTGAAGGCGATGCTGACCCGGGATTCAGCGCTGTCGCCGGCCGGAACCGAATGGACCAGCCAGGAGGGAAAAAAGATCAGCATGCCCTCCTCGACCTCGAAAAACAGGTGTTCGGAATTGTAGGCATTGGACTGCGCCACCGCGGGGGTCAGGATGTAGTGCTGCATGCGCGGATCGAAGAAAGCGATCTGGTTGCCCTCGGCCGGGACCGTCACGTAGTAGACCGCGCTGAGGTAATTATTGGGGTGGCTGTGCGCCCGGTGGAGGCTGTTGGCCGGATGGACATTGGCCCAGCATCCGGTGATTTCCATTTCCTTATATTTGGGGGCGAGGGCGCCGATCACTTCGCCGAGCGCCTCCGTGAAATATCCCAAGAGCTCCTTCATTTCCGCCAAGGTGTGAAAATCGTGCTCGGTCTGGAGGAACGGGTTGTTGGTCTTGGGCGCCGCGGCGACCAGTTCGTCCATCTTGGCCGTGATATCCCGCTTGATGCGGTCCGCCGCCTCATCCGGGATCTTGAATGCCCAAACCGTGGTCGGGAACAGGGGAATTGTTTTCTTGTTCTGGAACATTGTGCGCACACCTGGTCAACGGGCTGGGCGGGGCCGGTCTGGCCGCCCGCGGCACCGATGAAAACAGATGCGGGCGCCCGGGACAAGGGCGGCGGCGAATGGCATGGAAGTTCCGGGAGGTCGTCGGCGCGAACGCTTCACCGGCGGCCTCCGGGTTGCGCCTGAATCGGGCCTCCCGGGTGGGCGAACTCCGGGGTATGACGGTTGCGCCGGTTTTCATCCCAGGATTTTTGACGCGGTCCGATCCCACGATTAGACTGCGCGCCTTGTTTCGACCTGGGAGAGACGCATCATGGCAACAGTGGAATCCATCACATCGGGCGGCGTGCCCATGGACGTCTACACGGCAATGCCGGAGGGCGCGGGGCCGTTCCCGGCGGTGGTCCTCGCCCATCACCGCGGCGGGATCGACGATTTCAGCAAGGACCGGGCCGACCGCCTGGCCGCAGCGGGATTCATCGGGGCGGTCCCCGACCTGTTTCACCGCATGCCCGCCGATACGGAGAATCCGATCCCCTTGCTGAACGACAAGCACATCATCGAGGACCTCGCCGCCACGGTGGATCACCTCAAGGGGAAGCCCGAATGCACCGGCAAGCTGGCGATCGGCGGACACTGCATGGGCGGGCGGGTCGCCTTCCTCGGGGGCTCCGTCAATCCGGCGTTCCAGGCGGTCGTGGCCTATTATTCCGGCAATATGTTCAAGATCTGGGGCGAAGGCGAAAAGACGGCGTTCGAACTGCTGCCCGGCATCAAGGGGGAAGTGATCGGTTTCTTCGGAAACGAGGACCAGAATCCGTCGCCCGACGATGTGAACAAGATCGATGCCGAGCTGACGCGCCTCGGCATCCAGCACGCATTCAACCGCTACGACGGTGCCGGTCACGCGTTCCAGAACTTCCTGAGCGACGCCCAGTACCGGGAAGCGGCGGAAAAGGATTCCTGGGGCAAGACCTTGGATTTCCTGAAGCGCACCCTGGCCTGAGGGGTCGGCCCGGCAAGACAGAGGACCCTGCCGCTGCGCCGTCGGGCCCGGCGGCGACGGCGACGCAAGGCGCGGAAGGGCCCCGAAAACCCGGGAACCCGATTGCGCTTCCGGTGTTGCGGCCGGGGACGGAGTATGCCTGCCATGTCCAGGTTCGATGAATTCCTG
>JAOTVC010000205.1 GCA_029863585.1 Alphaproteobacteria bacterium
TGGGCGTCCCACCATGGGGCCGGAAGGGTGGGTCGATTTCCTCGAAGACGTCGGCATCGACTGGACGGTGCTTTATCCCACCAAGGCCCTGGCCTACGGCAAGATCGTCAGCCTCGACTACGCGGTGGCGGCCTGCAAGGCCTATAACGACTGGCTGTCGGACACTTATCTGAAGTTCGACCCGCGCTTCCGGGGCATGGCCATCATCCCCATGCAGGACCCGGAAGAAGCCGTGAAGGAGCTCACCCGGGCGGTCGAGGATCTCGGCATGCTGGGCGCCATGATGCCGTCCAACGGATTGGCCCAGCCGCTGGGCGCCAAGGCCTATTGGCCGATCTACGAGGAGGCCAACCGTCTCGGCTGCTGCCTCGCCGTCCATGGCGGGGCCCATGACCGCTTCGGCATGGACCAGATGAACATGTATGTTCCGGTCCATGCCCTGGGCCACCCCTGGGGGCTGGCCGTCAACTGCGCCAACATGCTCTACAACGGCATCTTTGAGCGCTTCCCCAAGGTTCGGGTCGCCTACCTGGAAGGCGGTATTGCCTGGCTGCTGTTCCTGCTGGAACGCCTGCATGCGTCCCATGAAACGCATTTCCAGTACATGCCCGAAGGCGTGCTCGGCGTGCGCGAGGAGGACGAGCCCACCGAGGTGATCAAGAAGCTGATCGACGACGGGCGCATCTATCTCGGCATCGAGACTGAGGAACTGACCATGCCCTTCGCCATCCAGACCGTCGGCAACCGGCCATTCTTCTATTCCTCCGACTTTCCCCACGAAGTTACCAATGAGAGCTGCAAGCACGATATCGGCGAGCTGATGGGCAGCAACATCATCACCGACGACGACAAGGCGGCCTTGATGTACGCCAATGCGGAGCGCTTCTACCAGTCGAACGCCTGAAGCCTCTCGCGTCGTTTCCGGGGCCGGCGGGGCAGGCCGCCGGTCCGGGGCGGCGCATCACCGCACAGGAACCACAGGGAGCAAGAGCCATGAGCGAATGCCGCGCGGCCGTCATCACCGCCCATAACCAGCCTCTGGAGATCCAAAGGGTTCCGATCCCCGATCTCGATCCCGGATCGCTGCTGGTGCGCATGGAGGCTTCCACCCTGTGCGGCACCGATATCCACCGCTGGCACGGGCCGCTGCCCAAGGGCGACAGCCTGCCCATCATCACCGGCCACGAGCCCTGCGGCCGGATCGAGGAAATCAGCGGCAACCGCACCGACATCATGGGCAATCCGGTCAAGCCGGGCGATCGCATCGTATGGAGCTACGTCGCCTGCGGGTCGTGCTATTACTGCTCGGTCGCGCGCCAGCCCTGCATCTGCCCGGGGCGCGCGTCCTGGGGCCATAACCGCGCCGATCAGCCGCCCTATCTGTTGGGCAGTTGCGCCGAATACATGTACGTGCCGCCGGAAAGCCTGATCATCAAGGTGCCCGACGAGGTCTCCTCCCAGTCGGCGGCGGCCTCGGCTTGCGCCTACCGCACCATCATGCACGGCTTCGACAACCTGGGAGCGGTGAAAAGCCACGAGACGGTGCTGATCCAGGGCAGCGGGCCGCTCGGCAATTTCGCCGCCGCCGTGGCCCGCGATCACGGCGCCAAGCAGGTCCTGGTGATCGGCGCGCCGGCGGCTAGGCTGGAGGTTTCCAAGCGCATGGGGGCGGATGAGGTGCTGGACCTCGAAGCGGTGCCCGATCCGGGAGACCGCCGCGAATGGGTCTTGCAGTCGACCGGCGGGCGCGGCGCCGACATCGTCATCCAGGTGGCGACCAACCAGGCGGTGCCCGAAGGCCTCACCATGCTGCGCGAAGGCGGGCGCTACGTCGATATCGGGGCCGGCGGCAAGGCCAGCATCCCGGTCGAAAGCCTGCCCAAGGAGATGACCTATCTGACGATCCGCTCGGCCGAACCGCGCCATTGGCTGCAGGCCATCGATTTCCTTGCCACCAGGCGCGACCGCTTCCCGTTCGAGGACATGATCTCGAAGACCTACGCCCTAGACGACATCAACGATGCGATGGACGCCATGGCCGGGTTCAAGGTCGTCAAGGCGGCCATCGAATTCGCCTGATCCCGCCGCCCGCGGCGGCATGGGAAAAAGCGGCCCGCGTGGGATAATAAAAGCGATCAAAGCCTGTGGTCGCGTTTGACGGCGGCCCGGGGCTTAAGCGAAAATGGGGTTGCGAGGCAAATATGCCCGCCGCCGTCGCGGGGCCGCCGTTTGCGCCGGTCCCAGGCCGCTTTGGCCCACCATCATTCTAGGCCACGAGCTTTCCAGGCCACGAGCTTTCTAGGGAGGAGACATGACCCGGTATTCCATCAGCCAGCCCGTCGACGCCGTCGAGGCACCGAGACTGCTCAAGGGCAAGGGGCGCTATACCGACGATATTCAACTGCCCCGCATGACCCACGCGGTGTTCCTGCGTTCGCCCTACGCGCACGCGGACATCAAGCGGATCGACGTGCGGGCGGCGCAGCAGATGCCCGGCGTCGTCGCCGTCCTGACCGGCGAGGATTGGGCCGCCGACGGGCTCGGCAACGTGCCGGGCACCGCCCCGCCCAAGCGCCGGGGTGGAGAACCGGGTTACCGCCCGCCGCGCCCGGCCATCACCCGAGACCGGGTCCGCCATGTCGGTCAAATCGTCGCCGTGGTGATCGCCGAATCGGTGAATGCCGGCAAGGACGCGGCGGAGGCGATCGAGGTCGATTTCGATCCCTTGCCCGCCGAGATCGATCCCAAGAAGAACCTCGATCCCAAGGCGCCCAGGATTTGGCAGGAGTGCGAGAACAACGAGGCGTTCTACGTGGAGAAGGGCGACGAGCAGGCGACCGAAGAGGCGCTGGCCAAGGCGCCCCACGTGGTCCGCGACACCTTCCCGGTGACCCGGGTGACGGCCAATGCCATGGAGCCCCGCGCCGTGGTCGCCCAGTACGACGAAGGCCGCGATCACTACACCGTCTATGCCTGCCAGCAGCGCCCGTTCGCCTGGCGCACCATGATGACCAAGCACATCTTCGATGTCCCGGAGAACCAGATGACCATGATCGCCGGCGATGTCGGCGGCTCCTTCGGCATGAAGGGCGGGCTGTATCCCGAGGTCCCGGTAGTCGCCTGGGCCGCGAAGAAGGTCGAGCGCCCGGTGAAGTGGAACTGCGAACGGTCCGAAGGCCACATCGCCGACGACCAGGCGCGGGATGTCGAGGTCGATGCCACGATCGGTGTCGATGACGACGGCAAGATCCTGGCCGTGCGCTTTTATGCCACCGCCAATGTCGGCGCCTTCCTGTCCATGAGCGGTTTCGGCACGCCCAACGGGATCGCAGGGGCGACCGTCGGCACCTACGCGACGCCCGCGGTCTTCGGCCGGTCTTCGGCGGTTTTCACCAACACCTGTCCCATGGCCAATTACCGCGGCCCATCGGGGACACCCGGATCCTACGTGCTGGAGCGGCTGGTGGACATGGCGGCCAAGGAGATCGGCATGGACCCGGCGGAGATCCGCCGGCGCAATTACATCGCCGCCGACGCCATGCCCTACAAGCTGCCCACCGGCGCCAGCTACGACTGCGGCGAGTTCGAGGCGGTCATGGACAAGTGCCTGGCCCAGGCCGATTACGCCAATATCGGCAAGCGCCGCAAGGCGGCCGAGGCCCGGGGCAAGCTTTACGGCGTCGGCGTGTCGGCCAGCGTCGACCCTTCGGGCAGCCCGGCGCCAGAATCCATCGAACTGCGCTTCGATCCGGGCGGCGCCGTCACCGTCATGGCGGCCTCCACCGCGGGCGGCCAGAACCACGCCACCATCTACACCCAGATCGTGTCCGACATGCTGGGGCTGGACGCCGAAAAGATCCGCGTGGTCGAGGGCGACACCGACAAGCTCTCCTGGGGGTCCGGTACCGGGGCGGCGCGCACCGCGACCATCTGCGGCTCCACCGTGTTCTTCGCCGCGGAAAAGACCCGGGAAAAAGGTCGGCGCATCGCCGCCCACCTCTTGGAGGCCGAGGTCGACGACGTGGATTTCGAGGACGGCGTCTATTCGGTCCCCGGCACCAACCGCTCGATCGACTTCTCGGAGGTCGCCCAGGCGGCGTTCAAGCCGGCCAAGCTGCCGCCGGGCGAGGAACTCGGCATGTACGAAACCGCGAGCTGGCAGCCCGAACGCGCGAATATCCCCAACACCTTCCATGTCTGCGAGGTCGAGGTGGACCCGGATACCGGCGTGACGGAGGTGGTACGCTACAACGTGTGTTACGACGTCGGCGTCGAGCTCAATCCCACCCATGTCCGCGGCCAGGCCCAGGGGGCCATCGCCCAGGCGCTCGGCCAGGCGCTGATGGAGAAGATGACCTATGACCCGGAAAGCGGGCAGGTCCTGACCGGTTCCTTCATGGATTACGCCATGCCCCGGGCGGACGATTTCTGCCGCATGGAATTCTCCAGCCACCCGGTGCCGACAAAGTCCAACCCCCTCGGCGTCAAGGGCGCGGGCGAAGGGGGGACGGTCGGCGGCCTGCCGGCGGTGATGAATGCCGTCAACGACGCGCTGGCGCCGCTCGGCGTCAAGAACGTTCTGATGCCGGCGACGCCCGAGCGCGTGTGGCGCGCCATCCGGGAGGCCAAAGGCGCCGCCTGACGCGGGGGCCCGAGAAAGGGAATATGGACAGCATTACGTGAGCACGGTCGCAAGCGACAGTATCCCGCCCCGAACCCCGGAAACCGAAGCCCCGGGTCGCCGGCCGGAATTCGACAGCATCACCGACTTTCGCGGCATGAACACCGTTTGGCGCATTCTGCGCATGGCGGCGCGCTATCGCGGGCGGCTTGCGATCGGTGTGGCTTGCACGGTGATCGCCGCCAATTTCCAGCTCCTGATCCCGCAATATCTGGGCGATGCGGTCGATCACGCCAAGACCCTGCTGGGCGACAGCGCCGCCGATCCGGAGGCCGCCCGGGCGGCGTTGTGGACGGCGGGGATCATGCTGCTGCTTGCCGGCATCCTGCGCGGCGCCTTCACCATGATCCACAACTACATGGGCGAGGCGATCGGCCAGTCCATCGGTTATCAGCTGCGGCTCGCCTATTTCGAAAAGCTCCAGCGCCTGAGCTTCGCCTATCACGACCGCGTCCATTCCGGCGACCTGATGACGCGCGGCATGCTCGACGTGGAAGGGATCCGGCGCTTCGTCGACGGCGCCATGCTGCGGACCATCGTATTGGCGATCTTGGTGAGCTACGGCGGCTATCACCTGATCAGCACCGATCCGCTTCTCGGTGTCCTGGCTCTGTCGTTCGTGCCGGTGGTCTCGTGGCGGGCGACGGTCTCCAGCATTTGGCTCAGGCGCACCTGGCGGGCCTTGCAGGAGCGCATGTCGATCCTGACCCGCATCATGGAGGAGAACCTGGGCGGCATCCGCGTCGTCCGGGCCTTCGCCGCCCGGGCCTTCGAAATGGCGAAGTTCGACGAGGCTTCGGAGTCCGCCATCGTGCTTGCCATGCGCCGCATCCAAATCCGCTACGCCAATGCCGCGTTCATGACGTTCGCCTATTACGCGGCCAACGGGCTGGTGCTGTGGGTGGGCGGCCACAAGATCATCTCGGGCGAGATCACCGTCGGCACCCTGGCCGAGTTCCTGGCCTTCATGGCGATCCTGAAACAGCCGGTGCGTCAGGTCGGCATGATCGTCAATTCGACGGCGCGCGCGTTCGTCTCCGGCTCCCGGGTGTTCGATCTGCTGGACCTCGATCCCATCGTCCGCGACGCGCCCGACGCCAAGCCGCTCAAGCTTTCCGGCGGCGTCATCCGGTTCGAGAACGTCTCCTTCGCCTACCAGGAAGCCGACGGCGAAAGCCCGGCCCTGGAAGACGTTTCGTTCGAGGTGGGGCCGGGCAAGACGCTCGGCATCGTCGGCCCGCCCGGCAGCGGCAAATCCACCATCGCCGCGCTGATTCCCCGGTTCTACGATCCCACGGCGGGGCGCATCACCATCGACGGCCAGGACATCCGCGACGTGACCCTGGACAGCCTGCGCGAGGCGGTCGGCGTGGTCCATCAGGACACCTTCCTGTTCACCGCCACGGTCAACAACAACGTCGCTTACGGCGATCTTTCGGCGGATCGCGAGCGCATCGTCAACGCCACCGATTCGGCCCAGCTCCATGAATATATCGAACGCCTGCCGACGGGTTACGACACTCTGGTGGGCGAGCGGGGCTTGACCCTGTCCGGCGGCCAGCGCCAGCGGCTTTCCATCGCCCGGTCGATCCTGCTCAGCCCGCCGATCATCGTGTTCGACGATTCGACCTCATCGGTGGATGCCGCG
>JAOTVC010000206.1 GCA_029863585.1 Alphaproteobacteria bacterium
GGGACAGAGATTTATGTCCGCTTTGGGTCAGAAGCGGACATCAGGTTAACAGAGTTTTCGGCTGCTTCTGCCACCACCCATGGCACGCCGCCACTTGGGTAATGTAAGACAACTTTAGAATGCCGAAGGCGCCTAAGACCGGGAAAACGGCGCGCCGCGCCGGGGTCATGACAACGGGAGGAACGGATGAGCCAGGACAACGCGAACACGCCGGACGACGCCGCGCTCGCCGCCCTTCACGAAGCGGCCGACGCCATGTCCGCGACTTTCTCTTACGCAAAGCCGCAAGCCTTCGATGCCGCCCGGGCGTCGGTCAAGCTGGCGGAAACCGATATGATGCGCGCCCGGGTGGTGGTGCTGAAACCCGGCCAGGGCGAGAACAACCTGCACTATCACACCCGCAGCGACAGCTTCTGGATGGTGATCAAGGGCAAGGCCGCGTTCTATGGCCCGGGCGACGAGCCGATCGGCGAATTCGGCCCTATGGAGGGCACCACGACGCCGCGCTACTTCCGCTACTGGTTCGAGAACGCGGGCGACGGCGACCTCGAGATGCTGCACGTCTTCGCCCATGCCGAACCCGGCAAGGCGCAAAAGACCGGGCGCACCGACGCGGCACCGCGCAAGGCCTATGTGCCGCAGTCGGCGGACAGCTTCGACGCGACGAAAGCCTGAGCCCGGTTATTCGGGCAGCAGCGGCTCCTTTTCCGGGTGCACCTGGATATTGAAGGTGGCGATGATGCCGGCCGTCCAGGCGTAGTTGCCCATCAGCCAGAGAATATCCATCAGGAGCTGCGGCCCCCACAGGTCCATGGCACGCCGATAAAGCTCCTTGGGAACCGTCTTGCGGTCCTCCCAGATGCACCGGCCCAGGCTGATGACGACGTCATGGGCCTCGGGCAGACCGTCGGTGGGCAGGCGGTCACGGACGATATCGACGGTCGATTTCGGCACGCCGACCTTCAGCGCCGCGGGCTCATGGGCGGTCCATTCGAACTGGCTGTCGAAGGCCCGGCCGGTCACCAGGATGGCGAGCTCGCGCACGTCGTCGGGCATGCCGGATTCGTAGCGCACGTAGCGGCTGACCGGGATCGAAAGCCGCAGCAGCTCCGGACTGTAGAGGCGCGGGCAACCCGGTCCGCGGATGCCGGCATAGGTGCCGCTGTCGGGGGTGTGGAAATAGTCGTACATCTGCTGTGCGAATTCGGGCAGGTCGTCGCGGTTGGGCACCGGCAGGCGCGAACACGATTCCGGGTAAACGTCGTCTGGAAATTCACGGGCGCTCATTCTTTTCCCCCTGTTTCGGCTGATTGTTGAACCGTGGCGTTTGTAATAGCACCTCCACCTTCACCAGGCGAACCCCAAGGTCTCGCTGAGCGAAATTGCCAGGGGCCATCAACGGGAGTAGGCTTCCCGATTGAGTTGCAAGGAGGCCGGAAAACGGCCCCGGCGCTCCGCGGCACTACCGCCGGACCGCGAGGCAAGCGCCTTTAACGGGGGCTTCCCCCACAGGAGGAAACGATGGCTTACGACATCATCATCAAGAACGGCACCGTGGTAGACGGCTCCGGCACGCCGGGCTACCGGGCCGACGTCGCCATCAGCGACGGGCGCATCGCCAAGATCGGCGAGATTGCCGGCGAGGCCGCCAAGGAGACCATCGACGCCGAGGGCCATGTCGTCGCCCCCGGCTTCGTCGACGGCCACACCCACATGGACGCCCAGGTGTTCTGGGATCCCATCGGCACCAATTCCTGCTGGCACGGCGTGACATCCGTGGTGATGGGCAATTGCGGGTTTTCGCTCGCGCCCTGCGCCGAGGCCGACATGGACCTCGTCATGGACAACCTTCAAATGGCCGAAGACATCTCCGTCGACGCCATGAAGGCCGGCATCCCGTGGTCCTGGGACACCTTCCCTGAATACCTCGATGCCGTCGAGGCCCTGCCCAAGGGCATCAACTATTCCGCCTATGTCGGACACTCGGCGCTGCGCACCCACGCCATGGGCGAGCGCGCCATGGAAGAAGCCGCGACCGAGGACGACCTCGCCGTCATGAAGCAGGAACTCTCCGATTCGATCCGCGCCGGCGCCATCGGCCTGTCCACCTCCCGCGCGCGGGTCCACCGCACCCCCGCCGGCAAGCCGGTGGCGAGCCGCATGGCCGAGTGGAGCGAGGTCGAGGAACTGACCCATGTCATGGGCAAGCTCGGCGCCGGCATCATGGAATGGTCGCGCGAATCCACCGACAGGGACCCCGAAGCCCGCAAGGAGGAACAGAACCGCCTGAAGAAGCTCTGCGTCGAAAGCGGCGTGCCCTTCACCTTCGGCTCGTCCTGGTATCACCGCTACGCCCCCGACGTCTGGCGCAACCAGTTCGACTTCGTCGACGACACCATCGCCGCCGGCGGCAAGATGCTGATCCAGGGCACGGCGACATGGAACGGTTCGCTGCGCTCTTTCGAAACGGCAACCCCCTACGACATGTGCCCGGTGTGGAAGGAGTTCCGCAAGAAGCCCCTGGAGGAACAGGAAAAGGGACTGCGGGACCCGGAAATGCGGGCCAAGATGGTCGCGGCGGTAAAGGAACACATCCACAATCCGGACCTGTCGCTGCCCAATTTCTACCAGCGCCCGGTTGACTGGGATTGGGTCTTCCCGCTGACCCAGCCACTACCGCCCTTCAAGTCGATCTCCGAGATCGCGCGCGAGCGCGGCATCGAGCCGATTGACGCCTTCCTCGACGTCGCCTTGGAGCATCACCTCAAGGTGTTCTTCGTCCAGCCGTCCAACAACGAAGACCAGGACTACGTCCTGGCCTGCATCCGCCACCCCAATTCGGCGGTGACGTTCTCGGACTCAGGCGCCCATGTGGCCACCACCATCAATCCGATCCACGGCCACCTGCTGGGCCACTGGGTGCGGGAGAAACAAGCCATCCCGCTCGAGACCGCGGTGCGCAAGATCACCTATAACGTCGCGGCCTTCTTCGGGCTGGAGGGGCGCGGGCGCCTGAACGAAGGCGGCCACGCCGATGTCTGCATCTTCGATCCCGACACCATCGCGCCGAGCATGCCGGTGTTGGCCCACGACCTGCCGGCGGGCGCCCCGCGCATCATCCAGAAGTCGGACGGCATCCTCGCGACCATCGTCAACGGCGACGTGTTCATGCGCGACGGCGAACATACCGGCGCCCTTGCCGGCCGCCTGATCCGCGGCCCACTCGCGCATAACTGATCCTCATCCGGCCATGGCCGGAAACAACAAAGCCCCGGTTCCCGCCGGGGGCTTTCTTGGATGCCCCGGACAAGCCGGGGCATGACGACCTACTTTGGATTGACCTACTCCAGCCGGTCGCCGCCGACGAGATCAATTGGGCATTCCGTAAAAGGCGTCATACCCCGCTTTAGGCGGGGTATCCATTGGTCGCGCTGGAGGCCCCGCGTGTCATGCGCACGCATGCCTATGCACGACGCCGGGGCAGGACGATCAACCGGGGGACTATTCCAGTCGGTTGACGCCGTCGAAGGCGGCCGTCTTGTAGCATTCGGCCAGGGTCGGATAGTTGAACACGGTGTCGACGAAATAGTCGACGGAGCCTTCATGGGCCAGCACCGCCTGACCGATATGGATCAGGTCCGAAGCCCCTTCGCCGAGGATGGCGACCCCCAGCAGCCTGCGGGTCTCGCGGTTGAACATCATCTTCAACATGCCGGTCTGATCGCCGATGATCTGCCCCCGGGCGATCTCGCGGTAATAGGCCTTGCCGACCTCATAGGGAACGCCGTCCCGGGTCAGTTCCTCCTCGTTGCGCCCGACCACGGAAATTTCCGGGATCGTATAGATGCCGTAGGGGAACAGCTCGGCCACCGAATGCGCCTCCTTGCCAAAGGCATTGCAGGCGGCGATGCGGCCCTGCTCCATGGAGGTCGAGGCGAGGGAGGGGAAACCGATCACGTCGCCGACGGCGAAGATATGGGGCTGCGTGGTACGGTAATCCGCGTCGACCG
Organism: Alphaproteobacteria bacterium; assembly: GCA_029863585.1. Classification (GTDB taxonomy): domain Bacteria; phylum Pseudomonadota; class Alphaproteobacteria; order SMXQ01; family SMXQ01; genus SMXQ01. Next base: position 4,011 of record JAOTVC010000206.1, read on the forward strand.
AAATCTGCCCCCGGCCGTTGGCCTCCAGCCCGGCGGCGGCAAGGTTGAGGTCCGCCGTCGCACCGGCGCGGCCGATGCTGTAAAGCGCCTTTTCGGTGATCACCTGCTTGCCCGACGCCAGGGTGATCCGCACCCGGGCATCGCCTTCGGCGTCGCAGGGTTCGATCGCCGAGACCTCCTCCCCCAGCCTGAGCGTCACCCGCTGCTGGCGCATCTGATAGACGAGGTTGTCGATGATTTCGTGATCGACGAAAGGCAACAGCCGCTCGCGCTTGTCGATCAGGGTGACGCGCACGCCGAGGGTGGCGAACATGGTCGCGTATTCCAACCCGATCACGCCTGCGCCGACCACGGCGATGGATTTGGGCAGGTCCGTCAGGTGCAGCACGTCGTCGCTGGTAAAGATGCGCTGGCCGTCCAGCGGGATGTTCGGCGCGGCGGTGGTCTCCGTCCCGACCGCGATGACGATGTTTTCCGCCGTGACCTTGCGGGTGCCGGAGCCGTCGAAGAAGTGCAGCTCGACCGTGCGCTCGCCGGCGAAGGATGCCCTGGCGGCCAACACCGCGATGCCGTTCCTCTGCAACTGGTGGCTGGTGACGTCAATCTCGTTGCGGATCACGTAATCGGCGCGGTAAAGCAGGTCCTGCATGGAGATGCGGGATTTCACCGTATAGGCCGCGCCGTAGATGTTTTTCTCCCGGTGCCCGGAAAGATGCAGCACTGCCTCGCGGAGGGTCTTGGACGGGATGGTGCCGGTGTTGATGCACACGCCGCCGATTACCGCGCGGCGTTCGACCACGGCGGTGCGCTTGCCGAGCTTGGCGGCCTGGATCGCGGCACGTTGCCCGGCCGGGCCGGAACCCAGCACCAACATGTCGAAATCATAGGTTGATGCCGCCGGCTGAGTGCCCTCGGCGACGGCTTGGTCGATCAGCTTGAGGACTGCGGGATCGGACACGCTTCCTCCGGTCCTGATGGTTCAAGGTGCTCCAATCTCGCGCCCGTTGGTTAACAATTCATGACCGCCGTCGCCCGCGCCCGTGGCGGCCAACGCGGCTTTTCGGCACTTTGGGCCTGGTTGACGCGATCGCCGACGCCTTTAGGGCCGGTCCCGGGGGTCCAGGGGGCCCGGGATGGCGGCGGAACACGCCGTCACCCCGGATTGCCGGCCGCCTTGTGGGCCGCCACCCAAACCGCCGCCGTGGCGGCGGCACCGCGGGTGATGGGTGCCGGCATGCCGAGGGTTTCGACCAGTTCGCCGGCCAGGACGATGTCCTTGGTGAAAATGTTGCCGACGATCTTGGCAACCGGCTGGTTGTCGACGATCTCAAGCGATCGGTCCCAGCGCGAGATGTTCGAACCGTGATCCGCGGCCACGGCCATCTTCATGAACTTGCCAAGATCCAGGCCGCCCGCCGCGGCCACCTCCATCACCTCGAACAGCAGGATCCGCTCGGCGGCATTGAGCAGGTTCTTGGCGATCTTGGCGGTGTTGCCGGCGCCGAGGGGACCGAAATGGATGACCTCGGCCCCCAGAGGCTCGAGATAATGCCGGTTGGCGGACACCGCGTCTTCGCTTCCTCCCACCAGGAAGATGGCCTCCCCGGCCCGCACCTTGGCCGGGACCGCCGTCACCGCCGCGTCCAGGACCGTCACATCCTGTTTCGCCGCTTCCCGCGCGATCTCCTTGGTGGTCTCGGGGTTTATGGTGGCATGGAGGAACACCACCGTCCCCGCCTCGGCCGCCGCGAGGACGCCGTCCGGCCCCAGAACCGCGTCACGCGCCTGGGCGTCCGTGCGGACGAAGACATGGACGCAGCGGGTGCCTGTCGCGGCCGCGGCGGGCGAGGGAACGGTCTTGGCCCCCGCTTCGCGGGCCAGCGCCATGCGGTCCTCCGCAACGTCGTAGGCCCTGACATCCCGCCCGGCCCGCTTCAAGCGCTCGAACAGCGCCGCGCCCATGGCGCCGAACCCGATCAAGCCAACTGTCTCCGTCATGCTGTCTCCTCCCCGACATTGCGCCGGCAACCGAAGGCCTCGGTTACCGTGAAATCATTACCTGCGCCGGAGGATACCTGTTCGGCCGTCAGCCCGAGTCCAGCGCCGTTTTCCCGTTTCAGGGATGTTATTTCGCCCGGGTATACCGGTTGCGCCAATCCACGCCTTCGCGAAAATCCTCGTCCCTACCGTCGTAGCGCCAATAGGACGGCGTCGGCTTGTCGTAGGCGGGCACGAAAGTTCCCGAGTAGGG